>JANNFX010000101.1:0-15214 GCA_031380225.1 Hyphomicrobium sp. | reverse complement strand
CCGCCGCCGCACGCAACAAGCCCGCGCGCTTCGCCATTGATAAAGCGAACCAGGCGTTCAAAGTCAGCGGCGTTATCGAGCGCAACGTGATGATGCATAGCCACGTTGCGGACGCGCAACCAATCTGCGGTGCCAGTCACGCGCGTTTTGGTTTGGTGCAGGAGCACAAGCCGCTGCGCATCCGGCGCGATCAGTTTGGCGGCCAATTCTTCAATAGCGTTCTGCGCCGGATCACTACCGTGCCGCCCAACGGACAAAACCAAATCGGCATGATGGATGACTTTTTCGGTCCATGGCGTCAGCCCGTGATCGGCAACCAGAATGACAACATCGTGGCTGCTTTCGAGCGCGTTCAACGCCGACGTTGCCGCCGGGCTCGCCAACTCTGTGGTGCCGAGTAAACGAGCCGCGCTTTCGTGCGTTACGACCAAAGTTCGCGCGCGTTGCACGAACGCGGTTTGCAGACCGCTCACAAACGCCTCAACAAATTGCGATCCGCCGGCCCGGATCACGGCAATGGTGCGCGGCTTGGGATCGGGCGGCGGCACGGACGCTGCGGTCGTGGCGGCGAGCCGTTCGGCCAACGTCACAGTCAGCGCCCGCCAGATGCCCGGATCGCGGCGGGCGATGGCATCGAAGTCGTCGCGTGTCAGCCGTTGCACCAGGCTATCGCGGAGCGCGGTCACCGTCGCCGTGCGCGCGCATCCCGACAAGAACGCGATTTCGCCGACTGGCTGCCCGGGACCGATTTCGGCGACCGGATGCGGCGAACCTTGTTTGGTAACCGAAAAGCGCCCCGACACCACGATATAGAGCGCATCAGCTTCATCGCCCTGACGGATCAGGATATCACCGCGCGAAACCGCAACCGTTTTGATGACCGCCGCCAAGCGCTGGCGCTCAGCCGCCCCGAGGCCGGAAAAGATATCAAGACCGCAAAACGCGGCGGCTGGTCCGTCGGCTGGCATCTGCACGACCCGATCTTCGCGCTGGTGAGGGCTCTGGCGAGTGCCCATCCTACTCCATCGCCGGGGTGATTACGATGCCGGGCTCGCACCATGGCAAATGATGGGGGGCGAGGGTATGGATGGTGGGGGGTTGAGGGCAGAAATCAGCTGATCGAATAACGTCTAAACCAGCATTGCGCAGTGCCCGGTAAAGCGGACCGGAAAAACATTCATCAGCGAGGAACTTGGCCACTATTCAGCCGCGAACACCGCCTCGCGCGCCAGATGGTCGGCCGCAAAGGCTTGGGCCGCGCGAATGTCGTCGAGCGTCAAGGGCGGGTCGTCAGCAACAATGCTATCGGGAGTTTCTCCGGCCGCAAGGCATCGCAAAATGTGCTCGACCGTAATCCGCGTTCCCGCGATCACCGGCTTTCCATACATGACCTTGGGGTCAGATTTGATACGTTGCGTTGACATGAGTGAATGATAGCAGGGTTTTGCAGTCTTTGCATCCCTCTCAATGCGGGACGGGATTGCTGCGGGCCGAGGACCGATGAGTAAAGAGATAGATTCACGGGCGAAGCGTTCTCGCAACGCGGAGTGTCCCGGGGTCAGACCCCTCACAATATTGGCCCAGAACTATTTCGAACTTTCATGTGAGGAGTCTGACCCCAATTTTTGCAAATGTATCGCGAATTGCGCGGAGCCCGCAAGCACCAGCGATTAAGTTCATCGCCTGGTTTCTGAGGTCGTGGCATTGATTTGACCGGTAAACCGATGGCACGCGCAATCGCGCGGCCTCAACCCTCACCCCTTACCGGCGACCCGGTCGAGCCACCACGTGAAGACCGTCAGCGCTGGCGCGAAGACGGCCAGGAAGGAGCCAATGAGGGTTAATGTTATCATGATTGGTTAACGGGCGGCCTCACGAGACGGATCACTGCCCGTCCAGCGTCAAATACCCTAGGCGGCAGCCTGAAATGTGGCCGGGCGGGCCGGGTCGAGGCTGCGCGATATGCTCCATGTCATCCACAGCGGGTTCAAGCCGCGTTCGGCGTTGAGGCGCTGTGATGCGGCGGCTTCCAAAGCCAGCGTCAGGCCGATGCTGCCGTGGTCGGCAAGCAACGCCGCGATGCGTTTGGAGCCACACACTTCGACAAAGGCGCGCAGCCGGACCAGCGTTGCCGTCTTGCGCGATTGATCACGTTCGACCGACTGCCAGTAGCTGTGCTCGGCCCGGCGAAAGGCCTCGTCGGGGACGATGGTGGATGCGAACTGCGAGCCGCCGCCGACACGCAGCATTTTGAGGGCAAGGCCGAGCTCGCGGGCGCTGACAGCAGGCACATCGGTCATATCAACTGGGCGGGACATGGCGGGTCTCTTGAAATAGTGGTTGCTAAAGGAAATGCGATCAGTGGTTGGCACCGGCGAACACGGTCCAGGGCGAGCCATGCATCAGCACGATTTCTTTGGGCTGGCGGATATCGACCAGGAAATCTGCGCCGTAACCAACGAGCTTGCCATTCGGGTTTTGAACTTCCGATTTAGCGAAGCGGTAGCGTTGGCCAGCTTCAGTTTCGATGACGCCGCGGCCGGTCTTGTCGTCAAACTTGGTGATGGTGCCGTACATGACAAACTCCCTTTGAGAGCGGCTTGGCCGCGTTGAACTGTCATGACAATGCCCCAGCCAGCGGCGTGGCGCTGTTCCGCGTGTGACACCCGTAATTTTTCATGGAAGCAGTTGCTTAACAAAAAAGCGGCCCGTCAAAGCGGGCCGTTTTTGAGTCTGATTGTGCCGTCGAGATCACCGCCAGCGTCGGCCAATTGCCGGAGCGGGCCGGCTCTTGGCACCGGCGGCCGCCACTCGGTCTTTTCAGTCTTTGCGAAAAAAGGCGTCGACGCGCATTCCAGGCAGCAGCGGCACCAAGCCATCTAAATCGATGGTCACTTCCATAACGTCGACATCGTTGGTGCGGCGCGGCCCACGCGGCCCGATGCGGGCTTGAGCGAGTGTCGGCGCCAGCTTTGAAACCTTGCCTTCAAATTCTTTACCCGGGTGGCTTACGCTTTTGACAAAGGCCTTCTGGCCGATCTTGATCTTTGCAACGTCTCCTTCGTCAACTTCGGCTTTGACACGCAAAGCCGACATGTCACCAACGACAACCAGCGACAACTCCGGCGACGGCGCTACAATTTCGCCAATCTTGGCATTGAGTTGTAAGACGGTGCCGGCGGATGGCGCACGAATGCGGGTCCGGTCAAGCGTCGCTTCAACCAGACGAACGTCAGTTCGCGCCGCGGCGACGGCCGATTCAGCGCTGCTCGGCGCCGGTAGATTGCTCTTCGACTGAGCTTTGACGAAACCAACGCGCTCGCGCTCAAGACGCTCCTTCGCATCTTTAAGCCGCTTGCGCGCGTCTGCCACGGTCTGCTCATTGCCCGAGCCGGTCCGCTTTGATGAAATTGCGTAGTCGAGTTCGATACGGGCGCCGGTCACCGCGCGTTCAGCCGAGTAGATCGCGTCCTCTGCTTTGCGGACATCTTCGCGACCGCTTGCGAATTGCTTTTCGCGCTCTTCACGGAGTGCTTCGGCCTGCGCTTCAGCAGATGTGAGCTTGGCGCGCGCTTCGGCGTCGTCAAGGCGGATCAGCAACTCGCCGTCCTCGACCTTGTCGTCGACCTTGACCAGCACTTCTTCGACGCGCCCGAGATAGGTGGTGCCGAGCCGGGCTTCACCGTCTTTGGGTTCAACGCGGCCAGGCGCGGCAGCAACCCAGTTGATTTCGGCCGCCGCTGCAGCCTTGTCGGCGTAATTATCGGCCACTGTTCGCGTCGATGTGGCGGCAAAATAGGCCGCTGCTGCCGCAAGTACGGCTGCGGAGGCTGTCAACAGGAGGGAGGACTTGGTCATGGCAGTATCTCGTTCCGTCTGTGATTAGATGTCATCGGGTTCTAGTGTTGCGGCGAATGTTAGTGGCTTTGCGCGACCGCTGGCTTTGATTTATCGGGCCGTTCATCGGCGACGATGCGGCCGTCTTCGATGCGAATGATGCGATCAGCATAGGGCAGCGTGCGATGATCATGGGTGACCGCTAAGACTGCGTGCGAGGGGTCTTTCGCAACAGTCGACAACAGCTCCATCACCGCTTTGCCGTTTTCGCTATCCAAAGCCGCGGTCGGTTCATCAGCCAAGATGATCGACGGTTGACCAGCGAGCGAGCGGGCAATCGCCACGCGTTGCTTCTCCCCGCCCGACAATTTCGAAGGATAGGTATTGAGCCGGTGGCCAAGGCCGACCGACAACAAGGCATCGATCGAGGCCTGGGTCGGATTAACCGTCATCACGCCGCGCACATCGAGTGCGACCATGACATTTTCGACCGCCGTCAGAGTTGGGAATAGGTTGTAACCTTGGAACACAAAGCCGACGTGCCGGCGGCGAAGCGCTGCCAGGCCTTCAGCCGACAAACCAACCGCTTCTTCGCCGGAGATGCTGAGTTGCCCTGCCGTTGCCGTTAGAATGCAACCGAGGATCGACAACAGGGTGGTCTTGCCCGAGCCCGAGGGGCCCATCAATAGCGTCAGCTCGCCAGGCCGCAGATCCATGCTGACACCTTTTAAGATGTGCAAGTCACCGGCGGCGGTGGTGATGGTTTTGACAATATCGCGGGCGGCAAGCAAAGGCGGCAGACCGGCGATGGCGGAGCCCGAAATTGCTGGGCTGGTCGATGAAAACATGTGTCGAAACTCCCCGGCCCGGAGTGTCCGGACCTCATGATTGGATTTGTTCGAGGTCACACTACTCTAAAACCGGACAGTACCGGTGTTCCAGACGGGACAGGTTAATTATTGTTGTCAAGACCACTTTTGGCACCCCGTTGGTGGGCGAAATTTGATCAATTCGACGGTTAAGCTGAATGCGTGGCTGCCAGGCCAGCTAGATAAAGCCCTACAAGGTCGTCGATCAACTGACCGGCGGTGTCGGAGGTGACGTTCGACAGCTTATCTGCCGTCGACAATGACGTAATGCCGTGCACGCCTGCCCACAACACGCGGGCACTGCGCCGGATGGTGTCTTCGCTGGCATTTTCCAGAGACGGCGCGACCGCAGCTTCAACCTGCCCCATCAAGCCATTAAGTTTGGCACGATACCAGGCCGGCACGTCCTGGCCGGCGGGCAAATGATGCTCAAACAGCAGGTTCCAGAGCTTGGGGTTGTCGTGCGAAAACTTGAGGTAAGCATGCGCGAGCTGACGGACGCGCTGCCCAGGATCGGTGACAACCGGCAATGTGGTCAGAACGTCCGATAGCCGGTCCAGCATCTGACCTTCAATGGTCAGAATGATATCGTCCAAGTTCTGAAAGATGTTGTAGAGGGTGCCCGGCGAATACTCGATCCGGCGGGCAATCTCGCGTGCTGACAGTGCCTGCAGACCTTGCTCGGCAATGATCGCGCGCGAGGCATCGATAATGACCTCGCGCAACTGATCGGCCGTATGGACTGAGCGTCGCCCCATACCTGCAATTCTCATCCTATTCAGGTTGTACAAACGTTGAGAGCGGCGCTTTCGGCGCCGCCCCCGACTATAACTGAACAGTGTTTGTTTCTCAACTACGAGGTGCAACCGATTACGGACACGTGACAACGCAATTGTTGCTGTCAAAATCTACGCAGCTGTTGCGGGGATTTAGGAAGACTTTATCGTTCCACGTCGCTCCCGGCATAATTTGTGAGCCAAACAGCGGCGTAAACGTGTAGCTCGATTCAACGACGATCACCGAGTCATTGCCGCTCAGCATACCCGTCGGCATTGTATAAGAAGCCTGGTAGGCCTTCAGAGCCGCGCCGTTCAAGGTCGCGCGGTTGGCTGTCTGGGCGTAAACGCAGGTCTTACTTGTCGTGGCATCGCGTTTGACGGGGATGATCGCTAGTTTCAACTGCGACGACGTCCAGGGCTTCATCATGTGAGACGCAACGGAGTACATCTTCGTGACGTCTGCAGAGGAAACTGTTTGCTCCCGTGCGACGAGATCGGCGATGGTCGCGGTCACGGACGAGAATTTGCGGTTCATCGATACCGCACGGCTAATTTCGATAACGCCGAGCAGCATCAGTACGAGTATTGGCGCGAGAAGCCCGAATTCAACTGCCGCAACACCGGACCGATCGGCAATAAACTTCCTCGGCAGATCCAGTAGTCTATATTTCAAAGCGCAAAGCATTGTCGACCCCATTCTTCGTTCAGTTTCGCGGGCTGCACCACCTGCCGCCCGCATCAATTCGTTAGTAAGGCTCTGTCTTGAATGCGGCGACCGCCTGGATCAAAGATGAGTTGTTACCCATGTTGCTCAAGCCCAGGAACGGCAGTGTCTGAGCCAGTTCCCACTCATAGCAAACCGTCACCAGAACTGACGAACTGGCGCCGCCCGATGCCGCTGACAACGCCGATGATCCAGACGCTTCGGCAGACATCGATCCGCTTGACAGACACGGCGTTGGGGTGATGCCTGACCAGGCTGCCGCTGATTGCACGTGCACGCGCACTTTTGAGCAATTGATCAGCCCACTCGCGGCATTGCAAACTGAGGTTTTGAAAGCCGACATGCTCATCGCCGCCTTCTGCGCCGAGCCGGTTCTGATCGAGCGCGCCGCCGTTTCAACTGCGTGCTCAAGCATGTTCTGAGAATAGAAGTGCAGACCGAAACCAATGATGCCGAAGATGAAGAAGAAAAACGGCCCAGCGACAAAGGCCATTTCGATCGCGGTCGCGCCACTCTGGTCGCGCTTCCATTTTGACATTAGGCTCGGAGCGCTGATACGCGCGATCCCGCCTCGCATAAATTTGTCACGTCCCATCGCAGATATTCTCCGGCCTATTAGGCTAAACATTGCTGGAGACACTATGCGCGGGCCAATAAACAACGCATTAATTATGCTAATTAATGAGTGTTGTTGGAAAACAATGAGAGAAAAACGCAATTCGCTTTCGAATAAAATTTTACGGGATAATTCAATTTCTTGTTAATTATTGCGGTGGCACGCGGGACCGCGTTACTTCAGCGCCCAAGTCACCGTCACCCGCGCTTCGAGCATTTCGGTCCCAGCCTCAACCGGCACCGACTCTGCCATCGACGACCGGGTCATCTTGGCTCCATACATAACAGGGTTTTGGGCCGTGTCTTCTGAGATCGAGATCACGTCGCCAACCTCCGCCCCGGCTGCGGCCGCTAACAGTTTGGCGCGGCGCAACGCATTGGCAATGGCAACCTTGCGGGCTTCGTCTTTCAGCGTTTCGGCCTGGCTGACCTCGAAGGTGATGCCATTCATCTGATTGGCGCCCAGCGTCACCATCTTGTCGAGAACGTCACCGAGCTTGTCGATCTTGGCCGAGACGATATCAACCTGGTTAACGACACGGTAACCGTTGATGACCGCGACTTCACCTTCACGCGGATTGGTGTAGCGCGGTTCGATGTTGAACGACGTTGTTTGAATGTCCTTGGGTTCGATGCCAGCTGACTTCAGCCCGGCGATCAAACCCGCCATGGCGGCTGAGTTTTTATTCAGAGCGTCCCGCGCAGTATCAGCTTCGGCAATGACGCCGGTTGAGACATGAGCCTTATCAGGGACGGCACCAACTTGGCCCGCAGCCGACACAGTAACCGTTCGAGGGAGTGGCTTGTCGTCGGCCATGGCCGCAGCTCCTGAAATAATAAACAATCCGGCCAGTGTGACCAGCAGTGCGGAGCCGCGACGCGTGCGGGACTGGATGGCGACGAAACGTGACATTAGAAACTCCCTGACCGACCCGATCGATATGACCACCGATTAAGCCCGAAAAGCGGCAATGGCCGCGTTACCCGGCGCCCGCCGCCGCCGGAAATAAAAGGCAAGCATCGCCGTATGAATAGAACCGGTAGTGGTCGCGGATCGCTTCGGCATAAGCGGCTTGCATTGTCTCCCGCCCCGAGAACGCCGAGACCAGCATAAACAGCGTCGAGCGCGGCAAGTGGAAGTTGGTCATTAGGACATCCACAGCCTTGAAGCGGTATCCGGGAGTGATGAAAATCGCCGTGTCGCCTGCCCACGGCTCGACGCTGCCGTCGACCCGCGCGGCACTTTCCAACAACCTCAACGAGGTCGTGCCGACGGCAACGACACGGCCACCTCGCTTCCGGACATCGTTGAGCGCAGCGGCCGTTTCGGCGCTGACCTCGCCCCACTCAGAGTGCATGATGTGGTCTGCCGTATCCTCGGTCTTGACCGGTAGGAAGGTGCCGGCACCGACATGCAGAGTCACAAAGTGGCGTGACACGCCGCGCGCATCCAGGCTGGCGAACAGTTCGGGCGTCATATGCAGACCGGCCGTCGGCGCGGCAACGGCTCCGTCTTTGGCGGCGAAGATCGTTTGATAACTGGCGGCGTCTTCCGTTGCCGTCCCGCGCTTTAACGCAATGTAAGGTGGCAATGGCATATGCCCGACGGCAGCAATGGCAGCATCGAGTTCGGCCGCACTGACATCAAACTGCAATTCGACTTCGCCTGCGTCAGCCTTTTGGGTCATCGTCGCCCCGAGACCGGCGCCAAACTCAATGCGGTCGCCTGGTTCCAACTTTTTGGCCGGGCGGGCAAACGCGCGCCAGCGCCCTTGATCGACGCGCTTGATCAACGTGAAGTCAACGCCCGCCCTGAGCGCGCCGCGGACCCTGACGCCCTCAAGTGCGGCCGGAATCACCCGTGTATTGTTGAGGACCAGCGCATCGCCGGGCTGCAGCAAGTCCGGCAGGTCCCCGGCCCGGCGATGATCGAGAGTGCCGCCGTTAACGACCAGCAACCGCGCAGAATCGCGCGGCTCGGCCGGGTAGAGTGCGATCCGGTCTTCCGGCAGGTCAAAATCGAATAGGTCAGTGCGCACCGGGCGGCCTTAGTTTTTGGGCGGAATTGGGATGGCCGGGCTAGCACCACTTGCGGCGACTCACAAACCTTGGCAGCATTGAGCCGTGACCACTCCGGTTGCAGCGCGGACAATCGCGCACCAGATCGAAGGAGCCCACCATGGGTAAAGAGCAGAAATCGACCAAAGAAAAGCGCAAACCCAAGAAGGAAAAGCCGAAGGACGCCAAGAAGTAGACCGGTTGCTCATTTGCCTTGGCGCGAGCGGGCACAGGCTCATGGCTCGCGCCAGGCACAAGTCTTAGTTCAACCGCCTTATTCAATCGGCCGGAGGCTCAAGCATCGCGACGGCAGCTAACGCGATCCAACTCAAGATCAACAGCGATCCGCCAACTGGCGCGGCCATCGGAAATAGATGGAAGCCAGCGAGCGCATTGAGCGCGATGTCGCCGCTGAACAGCGTCACCGCCAGCAGCATGACCCAGGCCACAAGCCGGACGCGATCCGCAGTCTTTGCCGCGCTCGATAATGATGCGATTGCAACGGCCGCCGTAGCATGGATCATCAGCATCGTTGCTGCCGTCGCCAGCGCCGGGCTGGTCGTATGATGAGCAGCGATAGCCGCAAGCGAGACCCCGGCTGCACCAGCAATTGCCGCCGCCGCAATCAAAGACTTCGGTCGTCCGCTCATGCCGGGTCCGCGCCAACCCGCACAGTGACCATCTTGTCTGGGTTGCGCGGCGGCTCGCCTTTTTCGATTTTGTCGACAACGTCCATGCCTTCGGTGACCTTGCCCCAGACGGTGTATTGCTTGTCGAGGAAGCTGGCATCATCCAAGCAGATGAAGAACTGGCTGTTGGCCGAGTTCGGCGCTGACGAGCGCGCCATCGAACAAACGCCGCGGACGTGCTTTTCGGCATTGAATTCAGCCGGCAAGTTCGGCAGATCCGAGCCACCGGTGCCAACGCCACGCGGGCAACCGGTTTGTGCCATAAAGCCCGGAATTACACGGTGGAACTTGATGCCGTCATAGAATTTCTGGCGCGCTAAAGTCTTGATGCGCTCGACATGCTTTGGCGCCAAATCCGGGCGAAGTTGGATCACAACCTTGCCTTTGCTCGTCTCAATTACCAGCGTGTTCTCAGGGTCTTTTTCAGCGGTCATACGGTCGTGTCCTTATTTGTGATCAAACTTATTCAATGGTCGCTTTGATAATCTTATCGGGATTTGCAGGCGGCTCGCCCTTGGCAATCTGATCGATGAACTGCATGCCGTCGATGACTTTGCCCCAAACCGTATAGTTGCCGTTCAAATGCGCCGACTGGGCGAACGTGATGAAGAACTGGCTGTTGGCTGAGTTTGGATTGTTGGTGCGCGCGGCGCCGATCGTGCCGCGTTCAAACGGGGTATTACTGAATTCTGCAGGAAGGTCGGGGTAGCTTGAGCCACCAGCCCCTGTGCCCTGCGGATCGCCGGTCTGGGCCATGAAGCCCGGGATGACGCGATGGAATTTGAGGCCGTTGTAGAATCCTTCGCCGGCCAGTTTTTTGACGCGCTCGACATGCTGCGGCGCCAGATCGGGGCGCAACTGGATGACGGTCTTGCCGTATTTGGTTTCCAACACCAGCTTCTGCCCCGCTGCTGGTGCAGGTGCGGCAGCTGGCGCCGTGTTTTCAGCCACGACTTGACCTGACGAAACCGACCCACTATCGCCGCAGGCCGGCAACGCGAGCGCGAATACGGCAGCCAGCAAACTGGCAATAAATTTCATTGAGCTCTCCTGCTTGGCGGTGGGCACGCGGTTGACCGGACCCGGTGGCGCAAACAGCCACCATAAGGTTCAGGCGACCTTATGACGGCTCACCCGGAACTCTGCAACCGCGACGGAATGGCTGCTGGCGGTAGACGCTACTCCCAGCGCTCAGGCCGTTGCGCCAATTGACAAATTGGCCGTGTTCCGGCGTGGGGATTGGGTCTCAAAACGTGTTGCTAAGGCCGCAAATGTATCTCGGCCAGGCTGTTCGATCCAGGTGTGGGTCTGACGTGCAACCAGCACCGAAGCCGCAATAGCCACGCCGGCTGCGGCCAAATCGAGGGGAGCGTTGTTGAACGTCCACATCTTTACCGGCTCGACGGCAGCCACTGTCACCCCCAACATTCCAAACTTGGCTGCCAGCGAAAACACGGCTTTGAAGCCAGCAAAGATTAGCATGTGCACCAAGTAGATCGAATACGACCACAGCCCGAGGCGCTGTGGTGCGCTTCGCTTTAAGAGCTTCGACATGCCGCCAGCTTCGAACGCAAACACATAGACCATGAGCCCGAACACAATTGGCGCCAGCATGCTCGATGGATCGGCACCGGTCATGGCCAAGTACGTGGCCAACAGACCAACCGTTGCCAGTTCAACCGCCGTTCCCATGCACCATGCCGGGCGGCCCTTGCTGACTAAGCCGTAGACGAGGCAACCGGTGAAGAAGCCGTAGAGGCATCGGAAGAAACCGTAATCATGGGTCGTGAACAGCCACGTTTCACTGTTCGCGACGACACCTGCAAAACCTACGGCCGCAATTGCCGCGAACATGGCCGTACGGTGCCTCGATAGCAGCATTGCAATTGCAAACACGGCGTACGTATAAAACTCCGTGCTGATGCTCCAGGCCGGTCCATTCCAGGTCGTCATGCCGTGTAGATTGAATGACTGCAACAGGAAGACGTTGGAAACTAATGACGACGTCGACTTATTGCCGGAAAAAGTTGCGCCATCGAGTGTCACACCGGTGCACTGCTCAAGTGCAACCTTAGCCAATTCAAACGCCACGAACCCTAACAAGACAGCCGCATGCAACGGCCACAGCCGTCCGAAGCGCCGGATCATAAAACCAGCCGCAGAAACGCCGTCTCTGATCCGCTCACCGTAGGCATGACAAATGACAAAGCCGCTCAACACAAAAAAGAAATCAACAAACAATTTCATGTTGCCAAATACGGCGGTGCCTTGCAGCGCATGCGCAATCGGCACATGGATTGCCGTCACCAGCACGGCACAAATTCCGCGCCAGGCATCGAGAACGGCGTAACGGTGCTGCGGGTTCTCAACCATGTGCGGTGCCTCCTGCATTGCGGGCAACTGTGGGCTTCGAAGTTCGCCGTGCGAGATGCCGCCGCGTGATACGCTTCAAGCGCTCAAGCATCGCATGGCGCAACCCGCGCGGCGACAGTGCCACCAGCTTTTCGTAGAGCGGCATCTCTCGAGCGCCCAGATCGAATTTGAATTGCTCTGACCCGATTGTGAAATCGAAGTAAGTCATGCCGTTGGTCGCCGCCCATTCCATGGTTTTCAGAAATAGCTGCATCCCGGGCGAATAGTTCCGCCAGCGGTCGCCTTTAAACGTCGGGAAAATCATGTGCAGCCGGCGGTCGTGAACTAGCCCATAGCCGGTTGCAATGACTTCGCCGTCGATTGACAATGCCGCCATGATGGCGGGCGAACCCGTCTCGCCGCCACTCAACAACGATTTGTAAAATGCAGCGAAGCTCGTCCGGGCCAGAATATTCGGGCGAGCCATCGCCACGTGCCGCTCGGCACGTTGGGTGGACATGTGTTCGAACAGTTCCAATGCGCGCTGAGGTTCCGATGCCACCTCAAAAGTGACCGTGCCGCGTTTGGACAACTTGCGGGTGCGGGCCGCCATATCGGCCAACAGCTTAGACTCGATATGGTCTGACGCCCACTGCTGCCAATTGGAATCAAGCGCGACACCAGCCGCACTCAGGCGCATGCCATTGACGTTGTGCAAATCGAGCAACGGATTGCGGACCCCGCCAATCATGGCTGGCATTTTCGAAAGCCGCAGAATGTCGCCGGCCGGTATCGCATCACGCACGTCATCCCACAACCTGCGCATTTCGCTCTCGGACGGTTGAAAGCCTGCTGCGATCACCGGCGCAAAATAATCGCTAACTCCTAGATCTGCGCCTTCAATGATCTTCAGCGCGCCTTCGCGTTTGACCGATAACGGCAACAACAACAGCGGGCGGGCGCTGGTCTGGTCTTCAACCGCGATCACAAACCACGTCGCGAATTCAGACGGCGCGATGTGGGTTGCCCAGGCGTGGAACACGGCCCAACTCTGGAATACCGAGGCGTGGCCGAAACCTTCGATGGCGCGCCACACAGGCTCCAATGTCTCAAGTTCGCGATAGATCGTGATCCGGGTCTCAAGGGTACCGCTGGCATTCCGCCGTAACAGCGCTTTGAAATCGAGTGCTTCAAAATTGAGGGTTCTGGGATTGCTCATAGTCACTGTGCCCTGCTGCTTCCGCCGCGTGCGTCCCAAATTGGCGCAATGCCGCCCGATATGGGTCAGCCGCCATTGGATGCACTGATTAGAGGAAGAAACGAGCAAAGACCGGGCCGCAGCAGCAATCGTGTTGTGGGGCCTTGCTTCATATCCGGCAAACGTTAACGCAGTTTGGTTTTAGCTTTAGCCTTGAGGCGCCGCAGAACGTCCTTTGAAACGAAGGGCGATGGATCGCCACCCATCATCGTCACGGTTCGCACAAGATTTGCCGCGATGTGGCGGCACTGCGGAGAGGCGGCCACGAACACGGTTTGAATGTCGGGCGCCATTTCGCCGTTCATGCCGGCCATCTGCATTTCGTAATCGAAGTCGGTGCCGTCTCTGAGGCCACGAATAATGATGGTGGCGCCGTTATCGCGCGCCGCATCGATGGCCAGATTTGTGAACGTGACGATTTCTATTTTTGCGCCGCTCGACTTGCCGATCAACTTGGTCTCCGTCTCCAGCATCGCCACGCGCTCAGCTTCCGAAAACATCGGCAGCTTTCCGGGATTGACGCCGATGCCGATCACCAACCGGTCAACGAGGTTGGCCGCCCGCCAAATCACATCCGTGTGCCCGAGCGTCACCGGATCGAACGAGCCGCTGTAGAAGCCAGTGCGTGTCATGTCTTTCCTCGGGTGTCATCCCGGGCCTTGTGCCCGGAACCCATCGCGCAACAAGCCGTATTGCAAGTTGATTGAAACGGCGATGCCTAAATCCCGTTCAATGAATTGAGTGTGCTGCATAATGGGTCCCGGGAACAAGCCCCGGGATAACAATTGTGGGGAGGATAGATAACGCCCTACTCCGCAGCTTCGCTCTTCTTGGCTGCCGGCTTCTTGACCGCTGCTTTTTTGGCAGCTGGTTTTTTGGCGGCGACAGCAGGTTTTAAGGCTGATTTTGCAGCGGCGGGTTTCGCGGCCTTGGCCGGTTTTGCTGCTTTCTCGGCCTTTACTGGTTTGGCCTTCGCGGACTTTTTCACAAACTTCTTACCGCCGCCTTTGGCGACGCGTTCGGTTAAGATCATGATCGCTTGCTCGACCGTCACGTCGGCCGGTTGCGTGCCGCGCGGTACGGTGGCGTTGACTTTGTTGTGGCTGATATAGGCGCCGTATTTGCCATCGAGGATTTCGATCTTTCCGCCTTCGACCGGATGCTCGCCGAGTTCCTTCAACACGACGCGTTGAGCGGCGCGGCCGAAGCGGCCCTTGCCGCCGCCGGCTTTCTTTTCCGCGAGCAGCGTCACGGCGCGGTTAAGGCCTACGGTGAAGACTTCTTCGATGCCGTCAACATTGGCGTAGGTCTTGGCATCTCCGTTCTCATGCAGGATGAAAGGCCCAAAGCGGCCGAGGCCGGCGATAATCGTGCCGCCTTCGGGATGAATGCCAACCTCGCGCGGCAGGCGCAGGAGCTGCAAAGCCCTTTCAAGATCGATGGTCGCTGCATCGATGCCCTTCGGGATCGACGAGCGCTTGGGGTTCTTCTTTTCTTTGCCTTCGCCTTCGGCTTCGCCAAGTTGTAAATAAGGCCCGAAGCGGCCGGTCTTTAGAGCCACCGGCAAACCCGTGAGTTCATCGAAGCCCAACTCGCGATCACCAGAACTGCCAGCCGCGTCGCCGGTGAGTTGGCGCGTAAATTTGCACTCCGGATAACTGCCGCAGCCGATAAAGGCGCCATTCTTGCCCGAGATCTTCAGCGACAGCTTGCCGGTGCCGCACTTCGGGCAGGCGCGCGGATCGCTGCCGTCTTCCTTGGCCGGAAAAACGTGCGGGCCCAACATTTCGTTCAAGGCGTCGAGCACCTCGCCGACGCGCAGGTCCTTGATTTCGTGGACGGCGCCAGTGAACTCTTTCCAGAAATCGCGCAACACGTCTTTCCACTTGAGCTTGTTGTCGGAGATGAGGTCGAGCTGCTCTTCGAGACCGGCCGTGAAGTCATACTCCACGTAGCGCATGAAGAAGCTTTCGAGGAACGCGATGACAAGCCGGCCCTTGTCCTCGGGCACCAAACGCTTCTTTTCGATTTTG
>JANNFX010000089.1:0-8292 GCA_031380225.1 Hyphomicrobium sp. | reverse complement strand
GTCATGATCCCTGATTCGATCAAATGTACGCCGGCTCCAATCACAGCCAGGCCGCCGATCGATGCCACAGCCTCAATCAAAAGCGCTTGACGGGCCATCAGTGAAATTGTTCTCACTTCGCTGTCGCGCGCGCGGCCAGTGCGATGTTGAAAAGCCTGAATTTCAAGACCCTCGCCTTGAAATGCTTGCACCATCGGCTGCGCCTCGAGACGTTCCTCGGCCAATGACATCCAGTGTGCTTCTGCCCGTTGCGATTGACGCGCGGCCCGGCGAACGTAAGGCGCGTATCGCCAACTAAACCAAACGATACCCGGCAACGTCAATAAAGTGATCAACGCCAAGTGCCAGCTCAATGCAAACAACGCGATACAAAACGACGCCGCCGCCATTGAATCGGCCGCGATCGCGATCGGTCCTGTGAAAATCAGATATTCAGTTTGTTCGGTATTGCTCTGCAGGCGCGAGAGCGTGATGCCGGTGGTCTCAGAACCGAGCGACCCAGGCGAAACGGACATTATATGATGATAGAGCCGGTCACGCAGACTTTGCGCAATGCCTTGCACCACACCAGCTTCGACCACTTGAGTCAAATATTCCGCGCCGATCCGGGCGGCGATTATCACAGCGGCGAGAGGGCCCAAGATGGCAAGTGCGCCGACCTTGCCAGACATCAATACGTCATCAACTAATTGCTTGCCAGTCCATAGCAGTCCTATCGTCAGCAACGGTTGGACGACGACGAGCCCTGCACTTATGAGCGCCTGGCTTTTGAACGTCAGAGTGTGTTGGAAAAAGCGCCAAAACAGTGTGGAGGCACTAGCCATTTTGAAAAACCAACCTAATGGAGAAACTAGCATGCCGGCAAAACAAATTTTTTGCGCTGGCCGTCGAAATGTTCTTTATGTGCGAGAATTTTAAATTGCGAACCCCGGCGACAGCGCATGCTGCCACCGGGTTCAAGTTACGGCGTAGCGTAACTTAGCGGCGGCTGCCACGGGTCCTTTGACGAGTGCGGCCACGGGTACGGCGAGCGATTGTCGAGGTCTTGGCAACTGGATATCCAGCAACTGTCATAATAATTCTCCCTTATGATCCATCCCCCGGCCACTAAGGCGAACGTCACGTTCGAGCTTCAGGCCAAGCGGTGTCTCGTTCTTGAGACATGACGGTCTTACGACAGCACGACTGACATTGGCCGTACACAACATGTCATGGAACTGTCAGTTTAGAACCGGGATCAAACTGGCGGCGTCGCTGGCCGGGGCTAAAGACCTTTGAGGTTGTGCCTCTGAAGCAAAATCAGGCAACGTTACGCGCGCCGCTAATCCACCAAGCGGGCTCGGCGAAAGAAGCAATTCGCCTTTGTAACTCTCAATAAAATCACTGACGATTGCCAAACCAAGGCCCGATCCTGATACACTGGTATCGGCCCGGACGCCGCGCATCAAAACACGCCCGGTCTGTTCTAATGGGATCCCTGGGCCGTCGTCAGAAATTTCAATTGCAACGCCAGATGCGGTCTTTTCGGCCATAACAGAAATTTTTGACTGCGCCCACTTGTGCGCATTTTCAAGCAGATTCCCCGACATATTCAAAAAGTCATCGCTGTCAGCGGAGACTTCGAGCCGCTCTGGGAGATGTACACTCCATTCGATGGGGGTGTTGCGCGGCAATGCTTGGATGGCTGACACCAATTCTCTAAGGAGTGCCGAGGCATCGACCCGGGGCAAGCCGGCCCTTGATGTGCCTCTGGCACGGGCGCGCGCCAATTCACGCTCGACATGGCGGTTCATTGTATCGATTTGCCGGTCGATGTCATCCGCAGCGCTAACCTCGCCCGACTTGCGGATTTGGCGGCTTTTAACGGACATTATGGCGAGCGGCGTCTTAAGGCCATGGGCGAGATCACCGGCGCGCTTGCGCGCATTGGCGAGATCAATTTCTTTCGCTGCCAACAATTCGTTGGTTTCAGTAACTAGCGGCATCACTTCATCGGGAAAATTACCTTCGACACGGCGCGCGCGCCCGTCCCGGACATCTGAAACACTCGCATGCAAATGCTGCAACGGCTTCAGACCAACCGTGATATGAGCGAAGGCGCCGAGCAGCAGCAGTGCTGCTAAAACCACCATGCTCCAAAACATGTCATTGGAGAATTTTGCCACGTCTTCCTTGATTTCAGCGTCATCGACAGCGGTCGCAATCAGTAATTGACGCGCTGCTTGACCTTCGGCTGCAGCAAAAGTGAAGCGCCGCGCGATGCCGAACAAGGACTGCCCTTGCGGGCCTTGAATCGAGACGCGTTGCGGCTCATCGGCCGCTTTGAACGCCTTCGGCAGTGGCAACAATTGAGTATCGAGCGACGCTGACTTTAGAACGGCCGAACCGTTATCTAAAACCTGCCAGTAACGGCCACCAAAAATGATGTCGAACTGCGGATCGGTCGGCGGGCGCTTCGACTGCAACGCCCCGTCTTGATCCACAACCATTCCGCGCGCCAACTGCCTGAGATCGGCCGTCAACTCAATTTCAGTCCTGTTTGTGACCGCGCGCTCGAATAGAAGCACCAAAGCGACGCCAGCCAAATTCAGCGACAGCACAATGAACAGTGCCCAAGTCGTTAACAATCTAATCCTGAGTGAATTGCAATTCATGCGGCTCCGTCCTTGAACGTGTAGCCATGGCCGCGCCTTGTTTCGATAAGATCTGGACCAAGCTTACGTCTCAGGCGCACAATCAGCGCTTCAATGGCATTAGCCTCTCGGGCGTCCTCGCCACCGTAAACGTGTTCGCGAAGCTCAACGCCGGGAACGACGCGGCCCTTGTGATGCAACAAATAACTAACTAGCCGGTATTCAAGCGGTGTCAGTATCAGGGACTTGCCGTCGATCATCAGTCGCATCTGATGGGTATCTAGTGTCACAATGCCGGCCTTCAAGACCGGCGCCGAATGTCCGTGCGTCCGCCGCAACACCGCGCGAATACGAGCGATCAATTCTTCCATTTGAAAAGGTTTGGTCAGGTAATCGTCAGCGCCACTGTTGATACCTTCAACGCGCGACGCCCATCCGTCACGGGCTGTCAAAATGATAACTGGCATATCGCGGCCTTCGGCACGCCAACGGCGTAGCACCGTCAGACCATCAAGTTTGGGCAGACCGAGATCGAGAACGACGGCGTCATAGTCTTCGGTGTCACCTCGAAACCATGCATCCTCGCCATCTCGAGACAATTCGACGGCGAAACCGGCTGCAGAAAGACTGGATGCCATATCGTCGGCAATCTCACACTCGTCTTCAACGATGAGCGCTCGCATGGCTTGAAAATTCCATTAATGGCCTCGGAAACCTTACAATATTCTGAGCGACGCTGATAGTTTCCTGACAGTCAAAATTGCATTTACCGGTTAGCGAAGTTAGCCAGCCTTGATGGGAAGAGGCGACTGACGTATGATTAATCCAGGAATTTGATTTGGAGGCTGCTTCGGCTCAGGTCCCACATATGCGCCGCTCAACGGCTACGGCAGTGTTTTCTGCTAGTGTAGTGCTAGTAACTACACTGGTCTGCGTGGCCGCATTTTCGCCGCCAGGTTTGGCTGCATCCGGCTCGGGGAGCGGTGGCGGGTCAGGCGGAGGGGGCAACTCAGGCTCTGGGTCCGGCGATCGGATTGACGACCGCACCCGCGATGACAACAGCGGCAGCGGAAGTGGGCATAGCGGCCGGGATGGTTACGACCGCGGCGGCGATAGCTCGGGCCATGGGTCTGGCAGCAGTGATTCGGCTGATCGGGGCGGATCTGATGACAGCGGCAATAGCGGTTCAGGGTCTGGTCGCGACGATGGTCAAGATAACGATGATTCTGGAAAGTCGGGGAAAAACCGGCTGAACAGCACCGAAGCGGCATTGGGCCGGATTTTCCGGGACAACGACGACCGCTTCTGAGCCCCGGTCGACTGCTAATTGTCAGAAATGCTATGCTAATCTGTTGAGGATGGGGCTTGCCTCGCAACCTGACACGGGTAACTGTGTCCAGCTCAACCAGAGATTACAACTTGGCGATGCGGTTAAATGTTCGACTACTCCTCACACTTTTGGTGATGCAACCGGCCGCTTCAATTGCGATTCCGGCCGAAGATGCGGCTGCGCGGGATAGCGTAACAGACAGGCAAGTCTTCTATCGGAAGTATCGCGGCGCCGACGAGGTCGGTGACGATCGCAGCGGCCGCGGTGGTTCGGGAAGTGGTGGCTCTGGAAGTGGCGGAGGGTCAGACACTAGCGGAGGCGGTAGCTCTGGCGGCGGCGGTGGTTCTGGAGGCGGCGGATCGGGAAGCGGGTCAAGTGGCGGCTCTGGCGGTGGCCATACGAATGCTGGCCAAAGTGGCGGCGGTTCTTCAGGCGGTTCAAAGTCCAAGTCCTCGACAAAGACTACGTCACCGAACGATACCGACGACCGATTTGCATCGCCGCGTCGTTAAAAGTTAAAGGTCGATCCATGTCCAAATCAGCGATTTGCTTATTATTATTAATGTTTTTCGGAATTTCTGGGACTGCAAATGCAGCTCAGCGAAATTTTGAATCGCGCAACGCAAATCAAAGGCCAGACGCAGCAGCCTCGAGTCCAGACCGCAGACCAAGCGCAAACGGCCAACAGGATTCCGCAAAATCCGCTCGATCGACAGGCCAACAAGACCACAGTCAAAGGTTTGGCAGCGGATCGCCCGAACGCTCGAGCACTTCAATCGCTAAAACCGCAATCCCGAGCGCAGATGCTGCGCCAGCAAGCGAAGACTGGTTGAAGCGCCGGCGCTTAATAGCCCGGGACCGAGCTTGCCAGGAGCCCAAATATCCTAAGCGGCGATTTACAACCGAAGGCGCAAATCAACCACTACGCTGTGATCGGACGGCCCCCTACTGAAGTCAAAAGGCACGACGTTTTGGGCGTTCTAGGACGGTGCAAAATTAAATCAATTCGCCAACGTTTTTATATGTTTGACGAATTTAATGGCAATTCAAGGCGTCGTTCTTAAAGAATTGCGGTAGCTATACTGATCATGCTATCGACCTGATCCATGTACTGGCGTTTATCAGCAGGACGCTTGCACGGAGACAATCCAATTGACTGCTGCAAAACGCAAATGTTCGTTTATTGGTTGTCTATCGGCCATGCTCGGCGCCATGTCCGTTATGACCGGCCAAGCCGTGGCCGATGACACGACGCCAAGTGGTTTCACTTACGAGCCGGTGGCCGGAACAAGCGTGGTCTGGCGCCCCTTCGTCGAAGTCGAAGGCGGCTACGATTCCAATCTTGACGGCGAAACTGACGGCGCCGGGTCGTGGTTCGAAAGGATCGACACCGGCAGTTCACTCAAGGTATCGCGCGACAAGAGCACCTATTATTTTACGCTCAGAGGCCGCCATGCGGTGTTTGACAATCTCGACATACGCGAACGTTGGGAAATCAAAGCCTCGGCAGACGCAACCTACGAGCTCTCAGAAACTGAGACATTAAATTTCACCACAGAATACCACCACGATTTCTTCTCGTTCAATCGCGCCAACATTTACACGTCAGACGCCGACTACGCACTGCGCCAGGAAAACTACAAAATCCGGCTGCAGGCCAAATCAACAATTGAATCGAATATTGGCGGCAACGACAGCTTTGGCGATCCAATCGACATCTTCAATGTGACGCGCGGTGCCGCCTACGACTATTCCCGCACCGACGGTTACGTGGCGCTGTTGACCAACACCAAGTCGTGGCTGCAGCCATTTGCGATTTATGATTACGGCAACCTCGACTATTTCAACCAGGTTGCCAATCCGATTATCGACCGCAACGCGATTGAGCACTTTGGTGTCGCTGGTTTGCGCTTTCAACCGAGTGAGAAATTCCGCATCGATATAGGCGGCCGCATCAATTTCCGCGATTTTGACGACAAGGTCACAACGGATTTCACCAGCAGCTACGCCGACGTCAACGTGTTCTGGCAGCCGATGGATACCGTCAAGATCACCGCTCTGCTTGAGCGCGTGATTAAAGAACCGAGCACGTCGTTCGGCCTCGCCGATGACGTTCGCACAGTTGGCCTGACGTTCGACTGGACCTTTTCAAAGGATTGGCTGTTGTCAGCCACTGGCTACTACGACCGTGTTGAAGCGATCGGCGATGACGCCCGCTACAACAAGTATCTGACAACATTATCGATCACTTACTACGTCAACGACCACCTTGAAGTGTTCGGGCAGGCCCTGGCTAAATGGGTCAACGAAGAAGTCTCCGGCGACGCCTACGACCGCTACAAAACCGGCCTTGGCGCCCGCATCAAGTTTTGATCTCGTGCTCAAAATCTGGTCGAACAATCATTTTCCACCACCTGGCCGGTCTGGAATCTCAACGCGGAAGGTCGCGCCGGGACTCGTATCGAGCAGCTTGAGCGAGCCACTGTGGGCGACCGCAAGTTCGTGAGCAATGACGAGACCCAAGCCGGTGCCGCCTTTGCGCGTCGAGCCCTGAAACGCCTTGAACAATTTGGCGCGTGCAGCTGGTGGCACGCCTGGGCCATTGTCCGATATGTCGATCACCACTTTGCGGCCCTGGCGGCGTGCTTTGACAGTGATAAGCCCGCTGCTACCTGATTCAGTGCCTTGCTGCTCGATGGCTTGAACCGCGTTGCGCACCAGATTGCTCAAAATCCGGAACAGATGCTCGTGATCGGCATCAATCGGCAGACCGTCATCGAGATCAGCTTTGAAACCAATCGAGCCTTCGCGAGGTAAACCGAGACCATCAGCGACCTCATCGATGATCGGCTTCAACCGCATGACAACGCGGCGCGGTGCAGCTTCTTCGGAACGGCCAAAGCGCAGAGTGTCGGTACAGAAATTGATCGCCCGGTCGAGAGATGCGATCAGCTTTGGTGCGAACTGCTGCACGGTCGGGTCCGGGATCGACGTCAGCCGGTCTGAGATCAATTGCGCGTTGGCGAGCATGTTGCGCAGATCATGACTGATCTTTGAAACCGCGAGGCCGAGTTCCGCCAGCCGGTTTTTTTCGGTCAGCGCCTGCGATAGCTGTTTTTGCATCTGGCTCAACTCGCGTTCAGCCGCGCCAATTTCATCTCCCCGGTCAGAGGGGATAATAATGCGGTTCTTGTCTTCGGGGTTTTGGCCGAAATTCAGCATGTTGTTGGAGAGTCGCGTGATCGGCTTCACCAGCAGCCGGTCGATGGCAAAGTATACAAGTGCTGCGGCGATCAGCGATATCAGAACCGACAGCCAGAATATGTCGAGTGCATGCTTGACCATTGCCTTGTGCAAGTGTTCTTCCGGCAGCACAATTTCGATGACGTCATCGTAGCGTGGGCCGAGCAGGCCTTTGACTCGAATGTTGCGGTCTTCCCTGGCGACGAACACGCCGATTGCATCGCGAATTTGGCTATACCAGGTGCCGAACGACTGCCACACGGTGCCCTTCGGCTGCTCGCGAATATCAAAATGTGCATCGACCTGAATTTCGCTGACTGGTGGCATGACGAGCCGCCGAATGCCGCCGCGTTGGATGGCGATGGAACGCACCAGTGCCTCGCGCAACAGTTCGCTGCGCATAGCGGGCGGCACGTTGTTGCCGGGCACCGCGTCGGTGGCGATCAAGGTCAAGTAGGCTGTCTGCAACCGGTCATTGAGCCAACCAATACGGAATGTCGCCATCGACGGCAGGAAGATCAGGATTTCCGCCAGCATGACGAACAACGTCGTCAGCAATAGAAGCTTGGACGGCAGTTTCAGACGCCACCACGCGCCAGTCGCGGCCTTAGGTAGGCTGATCAAACCGGACCAAATGCGCTGCCACGGCGACGGCGAATTGGTCTCATGAGGAGGCGGGGACTGGATGTCGAGGCTCAAGTGCGGTCACGGAGTTAGGGCGGTCAACGAACGGCCGGAGTCTCGCACTTTGGCAGGCGTCTGTCAGCACTCCCCTCACAGGCAGCACTAACGAACGCCGTATCGGCCGTGCGTTTCAACCCAACGAGCAATCGTTCAACATCGCGCGCACCGCCTGGCTGGCGCAGGGCCTGCCGATGGAAGTCGCGTCGACCACGGTCGACAGTCAATGCGGTTCAAGTCAACAAGCGACCACCCTGGCGGCCGGCCTGATCGGCTCCGGTATCGAGGACATCGTATTGGCCTGCGGCGTCGAGATGATGACCCGCGTACCTCTGGGCTCCAACTCCGCCAAGGGCGCCCGACCACTGCCGCCGAGCTATCGCAACCACTACGCCTTCGCCTCGC
>JANNFX010000156.1:0-44703 GCA_031380225.1 Hyphomicrobium sp. | reverse complement strand
TTGATCGCGATGTCGCGGTCAAGTTAGGCCTCGACCGGGCGGTCCTTGAAAGCCTTATTGGCCAGGGCGCGCTGTTGCAAATGGCGGAAAAAATGAAACTCGGCGTCTCCGATGAGACGCTCGCCGCTGAGATCAAAGCTGATCCGGAATTTGCCGGACCAGACGGAACGTTCTCGAAACTCAACTTTGACAGCTCTATGCAGCAAGCAGGCCTTTCCGAGCAAGGCCTCTTCAAGATCCGCCGCGAGAACGAATTGCGCAGTCAATTGACCGATGCGATGACAAGCGCAACGGTTGCTCCTCAAGTGATGGCAGGCGTGCGACGTGGCTATGATGATGAAACGCGGACCTTGGCTCACGTTACTATCGATGCCGACAAGAAGATCGCAGTCACCGACCCCGACGACGCTCAGCTGAACTCGGTCTACAACGAAAACAAGAGCCGTTTTAAGACCGATGAGACCCGCAAATTGTCGGTGCTGACATTGACCGTCGAGGACATGAAAGGCTCAGTGCAAGTCACAGATGACGACCTGCAAAAGTCCTATGCCGATACCAAGGCCTCATTCGACAAACCAGAAAAACGGCGCGTTCAACAAATTGCTTTCAAAGACAAGGCAACTGCAGAAGATGCGAAGAAGGTCTTGGCAGCCGGCACCAAGAATTTTATGGATGTTGCCAAAGACAATGGCGCTAAGGAATCGGACGTCAATCTCGGCCTGATCGCCAAGTCCCAGATGCTCGATCCGGTTATCGCTGACGCTGCGTTTGGCGCCAAGCGAGACGAAGTTACTGGGCCGGTTGAAGGCAAATTCTCGACCGTTCTGGTGCGTGTCATCGAAATTGAAGACGGCAAAATCAGCACATTTGATGGTGTCAAAGACAAGGTCCGCGACGCGTTTGTGACCAAGAAGGCTGAAGCCGCCGTTCAGGAAAAAGTCAATCTTGTCATCGAGGCACGCAATGCCGGCAAGACGCTCAAAGAAATCGCTGATGATTTGAAACTCAAGTTTTTCGATGTCGAGTCTGTCACCGCCGATAACAAGAGTCCGAACGGTCCTGCGGCCCTCAATTTTCCAGACGCCCGAAAGTTGATCGAAGCCGCATTCATAACCTCTCCGGGCTCACAGTCCGATGCGGTTGAACTCGGCAAGGCTGGCTATGCTTGGTTCGATACCTTGGCGGTCACTCCGGCGCGAGAAAAGACGTTTGATGAAGCCAAGGATGCCGTCAAAGCTCTTTACAAAGAGACTGAGCGCAACAAGCTGTTGGATGAGCTTGCCAACAAGCTTGTTGACCGTCTAAAGGCTGGCGAAGACACAGCCAAGGTAGCGCTTGATGCCGGGGGCAAAGTTGAAACAACTGAAGACCTGAAGCGCGTGATGTCTGCGCCAGGCCTTGGCAACGAGGCGATCCGCTTGGCGTTTGAACTTGCCAAAGATGCATCAGCACAGGCCGCATCGTCAGACGGCCAGTCGCGAGTGATTTTCAAGGTCCTCGACATTAAGCCCGCGGCTCCACCATCCAAGGAAGAGGCAGACCGCTTAACTCAGCGCCTCAAGACAGAACTCGCCAACGACAACCTGTACGCATTTGTTGATGGGCTGAAATCGAAACTTGGCGTGACCACGAATTCCAAACTTCTGAAACGCCTAGTCGGCGCAGACGCGCAATAAGCGAGGCCGCCGTGAGCGCACCCCTGTCAGGATTGGCGGCCGGCATTTGGCCGCCGCAGCGCGACTTCGCCAGCCGTTACCAGGACGGCGTTGCGCAAGTTGTGTGGACGCGGCTGATCGCCGATCTTGAGACGCCAGTTTCGGCATACATGAAGCTCGCCACTCATGGGAGCATGAGCTTCTTGCTTGAATCGGTTGAAGGTGGAGCCACGCGCGGGCGCTATTCCGTCATCGGGCTTAACCCGGATTTGGTCTGGCGCGCCCACGGTGACAAAGCTGAATTGGGACTGGTGCCGGCCAAAGGCGCTACGAAATTCAAGGCTGAATTAAATCCAGCGCTAACGTCGCTCCGCGCGCTGCTCGCAGCCTCGAGGCTTGATCTGCCACCTGAATTGCCGCCGATGGCTGCCGGTGTGTTCGGCTATATGGGCTACGACACCATCCGGCTGGTCGAGCATCTGCCGGACGTCAATACCGATGACTTAGGCGTGCCGGATTCCATTCTGATCCGGCCAACGATTATTGTGATCTTTGACAGTGTGCGCGATGAGTTGTCGGTCGTCACGCCAGTCAGGCCCAGCGCAGACATAACCGCGGACAAAGCCTACGCCAGCGCCAATGAGCGTTTGGAGCGGGTCGTTGACGCCTTGGCGGGTTCAATCACGCATCCGGCGGCTTCATCAGTTACGGCTGCGGGCATTGCCCTGGCTGAGCCGGTCTCTAATACCAGTGCCCAAGAATTCCGGCAGATGGTCGATAAGGCCAAGGACTACATCCGCGCCGGCGATATCTTCCAGGTGGTTCTGTCGCAGCGCTTTACGACGCCGTTCACGTTGCCGGCGTTTGCGTTGTATCGATCGCTAAGGCGCCTCAACCCGTCACCCTATTTGTTCTTTCTCGACTTCGCCGGTTTTGCACTGGTTGGGTCGTCGCCGGAAATCCTTGTGCGTGTGCGCGATGGGCAAGTCACCATCCGGCCGATTGCGGGAACAGCGCGCCGCGGTGCCACCGATCAAGAGGATCGCGCACTGGCTGACGCGCTCATTAAAGATCCAAAGGAACGCGCCGAACATCTGATGCTGCTGGATCTTGGCCGCAATGATGTCGGCCGCGTTGCGAAGACTGGCACCGTCGAGGTCACCGATCAGTTTGTCATCGAACGCTATAGCCATGTCATGCACATCGTCTCGAACGTTATCGGCCAACTCGACAGCCCACATGATGCCGTTGACGCACTGATGGCGGGCTTTCCGGCCGGGACCGTTTCAGGCGCACCAAAAGTCCGTGCCATGCAGGTCATCGACGAGCTCGAAAAATCGAAGCGCAGCCCCTATGCCGGATGTGTCGGCTATTTCACCGCCGACGGCGAGATGGACACCGCAATTGTGCTGCGGACGGCGCTGGTCAAAGATGGCATGCTGCATGTGCAGTCGGGCGCTGGGATCGTCTACGATTCAATTCCTGAGAACGAACAGCAAGAGTGCATCAACAAAGCCAAGGCGATCGTGCGTGCTGCTGAAGATGCCGTTCGGATTGCGGGTAAGATGCCCAATGGCGAGCCACGCAACAACGGCGGCACGTTTGGCTGAGACTGGACTTTAGTTGAGCAACTGACGCTTGGTTCTTTTGTCGGATCTTCCCCGTCATTCCGGCGCAGGCTGGAATGACGGCTTATAGGTTTCGCATGTTTGTGACAGGCTCCTGATCATGCTGACGCTTTCTCTCCTTCGTCATGCCAAATCATCGTGGGATGATGTTGGCTCTTCGGACTTCGAGCGGCCACTTGCGCCGCGAGGTCTTGAGGCGGCGCCCCGAATGGGCCGCGCCATGCGAACTGCCGGCATTAAGCCAACATTGATTTTGTGTTCGGCTGCGACCCGCACACGCCAGACGCTCGATCTCGTATTGCCTGAACTCGGCACGCCGGTACCAAACGTGATCTATGATGAAAAGTTGTATCTCGCGCCGCCGGTGCAGATGCTCGATTGCATTCAACGGCTGCCCGCATCGGAACCGCATGTTCTCATGGTCGGTCATAATCCGGGACATCAGATCTTAGCGTTCGAGTTGGCCGGTTCCGGCGATAAGGCCGCGCTGGCTGCGGTTGCTGATAAATTTCCGACCGCCGCACGCGACGTACTGAGCAATAAAACCCGCGAATGGCGCGACGACGCGACGCGCCGGGGCCCCCACCCCCATAGTCTGTAGCCACGGACGCTCGGAGACATCGTGCCTTGATATGGCTTTTAGACCGTCATTGACATTTTTGTTGGGTTACGCGCGGATCATAGTATTATCCAACAGCGGTCTCAGCCGCGCTAACCCAACTTACGACGATTGCTCAACCCATGCTGCTTCTGATCGATAACTACGACAGCTTCACCTATAATCTCGTGCACTATCTGGGCGAGCTCGGCGCCGTGTCGGAGGTGCATCGCAATGACAAGATCACCACCGCTGAGGTGATCAAGAAAAAACCATCAGCTATAGTCCTGTCGCCGGGGCCGTGCACGCCGAATGAAGCTGGCATTTGCCTCGACTTAATCGCCGCCGCGGGGGAACACAAAATCCCGCTGCTTGGCGTCTGCCTCGGTCATCAGTCGATCGGGCAAGTCTATGGCGGCAAGGTGATCCGAGCACCCGAACCCATGCACGGCAAACTGTCGGCGATCACCAACACCGGCAAGAGTGTGTTCAAAGGGCTGCCGAAAACGTTCCAAATCACGCGCTATCATTCACTGATCGTCGAGCGGAAGACGCTGCCCGATTGTCTTGAGATCACGGCCGAGACGGCTGATGGTCTCATCATGGGGTTGGCGCATAAGACGCTGCCAGCGCATGGCGTCCAGTTCCATCCTGAAAGTATAGCGTCTGAGCAAGGCCACGCGCTGCTCGCGAACTTCCTCGAATTGGCGGGCATGAATCCACAGCGCAAATTGAAGCCGGCGGCGTGAATATTGATCGATGACAGCGCCAACTTCGCCCTTCCCGTCCGAAATTGATATCAAGGCCATGCTGGCCCGCGTCTCGTCCGGGACGACGTTGTCTGAAACTGAGACCTATGCCGCCATCGACGCCATGACGAGCGGAGCAGCGACGCCATTGCAGATGGGTGCGTTTTTGACGGCGCTCAAAATGCGCGGCGAGACGGTGGCGGAAATCACGGGTGCTGCGCGTTTATTACGCGATAAGATGACTCGCGTTGCAGCCCCTGCCGGTGCCGTTGATATTGTTGGCACGGGTGGCGATGGTCACGCCACTTATAATGTCTCGACCTGCGCCGCGTTCGTCGCAGCTGGCGCGGGGCTCAAGGTCGCCAAACATGGCAACCGGTCGGTGTCTTCGCTTTCGGGTGCGTCTGACGTTCTCGCAGCGCTGGGTGTTACGCTGGACGGACCACCTGACAAGATCGCGCGGTGCATCTCTGACACTGGCGTCGGATTTCTATGGGCGCCGCTCTATCACCCCGCCATGAAAGTTTGGGCGCCAGTCAGGGCTGAACTCGGCTTTCGCTCGCTGTTCAATGTGCTGGGTCCGCTGTGCAATCCGGCAGGTGTGACGCGGCAAGTCATCGGCGTCTATTCAAAATCGCTGGTCGAGCCGATTGCCGAAGTGCTGCGCAATCTTGGCTCGGTCCACGCTTGGGTGGTGCATGGCCACGACGGGCTCGACGAGCTGACCACGACTGGACCGACCACGGTCGCCGAGCTGCACAAGGGCGATATCATGTCGTTCGAACTCAATCCCGCCGATGCCGGGCTGAAGCGCGCTACGCTGATTGATTTGAAGGGTGGCAACGCGGAGACCAACGCACGGGCTTTGCGCGATGTGCTCGGAGGCGCCAAGGGGGCGTATCGCGATATTGTTGTGCTCAACGCTGCTGCGGCATTGATCGTCGGCGGCAAAGCGGCGGATATTGCAAGTGGCGCGCTTCTCGCGCAGCACTCGATCGACAGCGGTGCGGCCTCGGCTGCGTTGGAGCGCCTTATTGCAGGGTCGCGCGCCGCCTAAGTCGTAGCGCCTGCCAACATGAATGGGTGATGAACCCGCCGTTCAAATGGCGTTCAAGACCAAGCCCTTAGACACGGGTTGGAAAGCTGCCGGAAAACCGGCGCGCGACCCCAGACGGTCAATCCGATCTGGATCAGGTGGAGGACCACACCATGAACCTCAAGAAGCTCATCTCACCCGTGCTGATGGCCGCGCTTGCTGCTGGAAGCTTCGTGCCGGCTGCGACTGCCGGTGAATGGCATCACCGCAATAATGGCGGCAACAGAGCGACCATCTACCAAAACAATTCTGGCTATGGTTACAGCCAGCGCGTCTATCGAGACGATGACGACAATTATGGTGAACATCACCGCGGCCGCGGCCTTGCTATCGGCGCCGTTGCAGCCATTCTCGGTTTGGCAATTGTGGCCGGGTCGCACCGCAACCACAATGAAGACTATTACGAGGATCGCGACTAACGCACCCCCCGCCTCGTTGCGTAAATGAGACCGGAGCCGGCCCCCCTGCTGGCTCCGGTTTTTTTTGTCCCAATAGCCACTTGCGCCCGGCCCGCTTCATAGCCACCTCGTGATAAAAACCAGGTGCTCGCCCTTGACCATCGCGCCCGCCGCCTCTACCAGCGGCGGGAGTTCCATTCTAAGTTGGGCCGATGATAGATATTCTCGCTAAAATCCACGCCTATAAGCGCGAAGAAGTGGCCACCGCCAAGGTGCGCCAGCCGCTGCATGTGATTTCAGAATACGCCCGCTCGGCTCCGCGGGTGCGTTCGTTTTCCGCGGCGATTGAGGCGAAGCTCAAAGCCAAGCGGCCGGCCTTGATTGCGGAAATCAAAAAGGCGTCACCGTCGAAGGGTCTGATCCGCGCCGAATTCGATCCGCCAGCGCTTGCCAAAGCCTATCAAGCTGGAGGCGCGGCCTGCCTTTCAATTCTCACCGACATGCCGTCGTTTCAAGGCGCGCCGGAATTTCTAACCAACGCGCGCGCCGCCTGCGATCTGCCGGTGCTGCGCAAGGATTTTATGATTGACACTTATCAAGTGGCCGAAGCCCGCGCGTGGGGGGCCGATTGCATCCTGATCATCATGGCCGATGTCGATGACGCATTGGCCGCTGACCTCGCCGCGGCTGCAGCCGATTGGAAAATGGACGCCCTTGTCGAGGTTCATAACGACAAGGAACTTGATCGCGCTCTTAAGTTGCCATGCCCCATGATCGGCATCAATAATCGCGATTTGAAAACATTTGTGGTGTCGCTCGAAACCACCGAGCGGTTGGCGCCGCGCGTGCCGAAGGATCGCATTGTCATCAGCGAAAGCGGGATCTTTACGCCGGACGATATCGCGCGGCTGGCGAAAGTGGGCGTTGGCACCTACTTGGTCGGTGAAAGCCTGATGCGCCAGGACGACGTGATGGCGGCAACACAAGCGCTGTTGGCGCCGGTCGTGGCGAAGGCGAAAACCAAATGAACAAGCTTTCTCATCTGAATGCCAAAGGTGAAGCGCACATGGTCGACGTGGCCGATAAGGCGGCCACCAGCCGCACAGCGCGCGCCGAAGGCTTTGTTACGATGAGCACGGACACGCTGGCGCTGATCGAAACCGGCACCGCAAAAAAAGGCGACGTGCTGGCCACCGCGCGTATCGCCGGCATCATGGCGGCAAAGAAAACGCATGAGTTGATCCCGCTCTGTCATCCGTTGGCGATTACCAAGGTCAGCGTCGATTTTGAGCCGAGCTACACGCCAGCCGGCATCCTGGTGACCGCCGAAGTTAAAGTTGCAGGCCAAACCGGTGTTGAGATGGAAGCGCTGACAGCAGTGTCGGTCGCCTGCCTAACACTCTACGACATGCTCAAAGCCGCCGATAAAGCGATGAGCTTTGAAGGTATCCGGCTGATCGAGAAGACCGGCGGCCGGTCTGGGACATATTCTGCCCCGCCGCGTCCAGCTGAGAAACCCTAACGCCATGACGCTGCTCTCGGTCAGTGATGCAACGGCTCGCATTCTGGATGGCGTCACAGCGACAGCTTCTGAACCTGTTACACTGCTTTCGGCGCGCGGACGCACACTGGCCGCGCCTATTGCCGCCAAGCTGACACAGCCGCCATTCGATGTGTCATCGATGGATGGCTATGCAGTTTCCAGCCGGGATGTTGCCACCGTTCCAGTCACGCTCAATTGTACCGGCGAAGCCGCCGCCGGACGGCGATTTCAAGGCACAATGACAGCCGGACAATGCGTCAGGATTTTCACGGGCGCACCGATGCCTGGCGGCGCTGACGCGGTCGTCATCCAAGAAGATACGGCTGTTGACGGCGCACGCATCACCATGCGCGAAGCGGCAACGCCGCATCAAAACGTGCGCGCGCGCGGTATCGATTTCCGCGAAGGCGACGTGTTGCTCGAGCCTGGGCGCGTGCTCGATGCGCGCGCAATCACATTGGCCGCTTCGATGGCACACGCGACGCTGCCCTGCCGGCGCCGCCCACGCGTCGCCATTCTGGCAACCGGGGATGAGTTGGTGCTACCTGGAACAGCGCCTGGCCCCGACCAGATTGTGTGCTCGAATTCCTATGGCCTTGCAGCACTCGTTGACGGAGCTGGTGGCGGCCCGGTGCTGCTCGGCATCGCGCGGGACAATCGCGCGTCGCTGACTGAGAAAATCGCGCTCGCGAAGGACGCCGATATCCTGGTCACGACCGGCGGTGCCTCGGTTGGCGATCATGATCTGGTCGCGCCCGCTCTCCAGGCGGCGGGCATGGCGCTCGACTTCTGGAAGATTGCAATGCGGCCCGGCAAGCCAATGATGTTCGGCCGCTTAGGTGCCCAGCGCGTTCTGGGGCTGCCAGGAAATCCAGTATCGTCGATGATTTGCGGGCGATTGTTCTTGGTGCCGCTCATCCGCAAAATGCTCGGCCATGCCGACGTTGCCGATCAACCGTCGCGGGCGATTGTTACGGCCCCAATCGAAGCCAACGGCCCGCGCGCGCACTACATGCGGGCGACGATGGAGAGCGGCCAGAGTGTCGTGCCACGCGTTACGCCGGTCGCGTCGCAAGACAGTTCGCTTGTCTCACCTCTCGCCGCAGCATCGTGCCTGATCGTGCGCGAGGTTGGCCAGCCAGCCGCTAAAGCCGGTGACGAGGTTTCCATTTTGATGCTCGATTTTTGACGTGCGCTGGGAATTGATTCCGGCAATCGGTTTCGGGCTGCCTATGGATCTTGTTGTGCTGAAAACTGCTGTTATGGATTGGGATATGAACCGCCGCATTGAGGCGGGAGATCCTTATTTTCACGATCTCTGTAAGCGATGATCATATGCGCTCCGCAATGCCCACATGAATATTCCGGCCCCGCCCTACGAATGGAAATCAAAGGATTGCTTCGGTCCGTTCGCTCGCAACAAGCGGCGGCCAAATAATTACAGCTTGTCCTTCATTCTGTAATACAGCATTCCGAGCGCCAGCATTTGATTACCGGCCCAGCGCCCGACCGGCAATTGGTATTGCTTCAGGCTGTTGAACAAATCGAATTTTTGAGTGTCGCCGCAAATGGCGTCAGAGACGATCTCAGCAGCGATATGGGTGGCGTTGACACCGTGGCCGCAATATCCCTGCATGTAGTAGATCGAATCTTCCATGCGCCCAATCGCTGGCGCGCGCGAGAGTACAATGCCGATGCGGCCGCCCCAGGAGTAATCGATCTTGACGCCCGTCAACTGCGGGAAAATCTCGACCATCCTCGGCTTCATGGTCTCCGTCAGATCGCGCGGATCGCGGTTCGAATAGTTGCAGCGGCCGCCGAACAGCATGCGCTTGTCAGCCGTCAACCGGTAGTAATCGAGAACGATGTTGCTATCGGCCACCGCGAAATCTTGCGGCAGAACGTCCTTCGCCATGTTGTCGCTCAACGGTTCGGTGGCGACGATGTAGCTGCCTGTGGGGAAAAGCTGTCCCCGCAAGCGACCGCGGCCAAATTTGTGATCGGTATCGCCTGCCAATACGATGATCTTGGCATCGACCCGGCCGTAGTCCGTGCGCGCAAACGGCTTGGCGCCACCGGCCATTTCAATGACGCTTGAATCTTCGAAGATCTTGACGCCGAGTCCAGCTGCAGCGCGGGCTTCACCAAGCACTAAGTTCAATGGATGCAAGTGCCCGCTCTTGCGATCAACGAAGGCTCCGTAATAGGCGTCGCTACCGATAACGCTTTGTATGTCGCGCTTTTCGATGAGTTCGAGATGCTTGCCCTGCCCTTCGGCGACGCACTCCTGATAATGCTCGCGCAGCGCTATCATGTGCTTTTCGCGCGCTGCAACTTCCATCCAGCCCGATTTGATATCGCACGTGATGCCGTACTTCATCACGCGCGAGGCGATGATCTCGTTGCCTCGATAACGGATATCAGCCAGCAGTTTGCGGCCATCCTTGCCGAGTTGCTTTTTGATCGCGTGTTCGCCGCTAATGCCGGCAATGACCTGCCCGCCATTGCGGCCCGACGCGCCCCAGCCAATGCGGTTGGCTTCGAGCAGCACAACTGAATAGCCGCGCTCCGCCAGCGTCAAAGCTGTTGCGACGCCCGAAAATCCACCGCCGACGACGCACACGTCGGCCGTCAACGATCCATCGAGCCGCGGATACGCCGTATGATCGTTGCGGGTTGCGGCGTAATAGGAACTGGTGTGCGGCTCTGCCATCAACAAACTCAATACACTCTAAGATACCAGGCATAGTCGCGATCGCTGACCTCGGCGTGGTAGCGCGCTTCCTCATCGCGCTTTACGTCAAGATAAAGTTTGGTGAACGTCTCACCAAGGTACGGCTTCAGGATCGCGCCAGATTGTAAACGGTCGAGAGCTTCGCGCCAACGGCTCGGAAACAATTGGCCGAGCTCCGCCTTTGAGCCTTCTTCAATCATTGGACCCGGATCGCATTTATTCAGGAGCCCATAGTGCACGCTGGCAACGAGTGCTGCAGCCGTCAAATATGGGCAGGCGTCGGCGCCCGCGGGGCGATGTTCAAGCCGCGCATCTTTTTCGCCAGCGAGTGGCACACGCACCGAGACGGCGCGATGATTGGCACCCCAGATCGGACTAACAGGCGCGAAGGCCCCCGGACGGAAGCGGCGGTAGGAGTTGGCATTAGGTGCGATCAAAGCGATCGACTCCGGCATGGCCGCCAACACGCCGCCAACGGCGTGCTTCAAGCGCACCGCACCCTCAGCACCGCCAAAGATGTTCTTGCCATTCTTGCCGAGCAGACTGATGTGGATATGAAGCCCGCTGCCGGTTTGCTCGGTCAAGGGGCGCGCCATGAACGTGGCGATGAAGCCGCGCTTCAAGGCCACGGCACGGATCGCGCGCTTTAATAGTACCGCATCATCGCAGGCCCGCACAGCGCCCGAGACGTGATTGAGATTGGCTTCGAATTGGCCGTCACCATACTCGCATTGCAGCGACGTCATCGGGATGCCTTGCGCCGCCGTCACGTCTTCAACGTCGCGCATGAAATCAGCAAAATCCGCGAGACCCTCGGCGAGCAAACATTGCGGGCCTGTTGTGCGCGGCATGCCGTTGAGCGGCATGACCGGCGTCGGCGGCTGTGTCTTGGCATCGAGCAAATAGAATTCTAACTCAAGCGCCATCACCGGCGTGAGGCCCATCGCTTCGAGCGGCGCCACAGCGCGTTGCAACACGGCACGCGGGTCACAAAACAGCGGTGAACCATCCGGCTCCGCTGCGGCCATCATTACTTGGCACGACGGCTTATCGGCCCATGGAATTGTGCGAAGTGTCCCTGGAACCGCGTAGAAGACGCGATCTGGATCACCATCGAGACCGTCTTCCAACGCTTCACCAATCATGCGGCCTTGGCTATCGAGAACCAGGGTTGAAAGCGGATAGCTGCAGCCCTTGTCGCCGAGTTTGGTCAACTGTGACGCCGGGAGTTGCTTACCTCGCAACAGGCCATTGATGTCGCAGAAAATCGCGTCGACCGAATGCAGGCCGGGATTGGCGGCCGCAAACGCCTCTGCCTCGGCCTTGAAGGCGAGATTTGGATAGGGATGGCTCATTGTTATCAATTAAGTCCAGGCTGACTGGGCTTATCCTTCTGCGGGCTTATCCCTTTGCAGCCCGGCGCTCGGCTTCTTCGCGGGCCAGCTGTTGCTTTTGCAAGATCGACGTGATGATCACGCCGACAGACACAAGTGCGATCATGATGGTCGATATGGCATTAATCTCAGGCTTCACCCCAAGCCGAACAGCCGAATAAATCCGCATCGGCAATGTCGTGGCACCAGGACCGGTCGTAAAGCTTGCGATCACAAGGTCATCCAGCGACAGCGTGAACGCCAGCAGCCATCCCGAAATTACGGCAGGCAAAATGATCGGAAGCGTAATCGTAAAGAATGTTCGGAGCGGCGGCGAGCCGAGATCGAGGGCTGCTTCTTCTAAGCTGGTATCAAAAGTGACCAACCGGGACTGGACGACGACAGCGACGAAACACAGCGTGAAGGTGGTATGGGCCAGCATGATGGTCCAGAAGCCGCGCTCGAAGCCGATGGCGACGAACAATAGCAACAACGCCAGACCCAAAATGATTTCGGGCATGACGAGGGGCGCGTAAATCATGCCGTTGAACAGGGTCGAACCGCGATAGTTGCCAAATCGCGTCAGTACGATCGCGGCCAAGGTCCCAAGAATAGTGGCTAAAGTTGCTGAAAACACCGCGATCCACAACGTAACCTTGGCGGCGTCCATCAGCTGTTCGTTGTTGAACACGCTCGCATACCACTTGGTCGACCAGCCGGTCCAAATGGCGACGTTGGGCCCCTCGTTGAACGAGTAGATCACCAACAGCAGAATAGGGATGTAGAGGAACGCGAAGCCGAGTGTCAGCGTCACCACATTAAACCAAGACAGCCGTTTCATCGCTAACCTCCCGCGGCTTTGGCTTGCTGGTTCTGATAGATCGCAATTGGCACAACCAGGATCAGCAACAGCACCACGGCGACGGCCGACGCGGCTGGCCAATCGCGGGTTGAGAAGAACTCATCCCACATCACCTTACCGATCATTTCAGTGTCTGACCCACCGAGCAGATCCGGGATTACGAATTCACCGACGGCCGGAATGAACACTAGGAAACAGCCGGCGATCACACCCGGCAGCGACAGTGGAAATGTGATCTTCCAGAACGATGAAATCGGAGTTGAGCCGAGATCGGATGCGGCTTCGAGCAACGTGTCGTCCATTTTTTCGAGCGCCGAATAGAGCGGCAAAATCATGAACGGCAAATACGAGTAGACGATGCCGATGTAGACGGCGGTATTGGTTGCTAGGATTTGCAGTGGCTCATTGATCACCCCCGCCCACAACAGGAAGTTATTGAGGAAGCCTTCGGTCGTTAGGATGCTCTTCCAGGCATAGACGCGAATCAGGAACGAGGTCCAGAACGGCAGAATGATCAGCATCAACAGCAGTGGCCGCCAGTGCAGTGGCGAACGCGCCATACCGTAGGCAATTGGATAGCCAATCAAGAGCGTGAAGAAGGTGGAAATGCCAGCGATCCAGACGCTCGACCCATAGGCGCGATAGTAGAGATCGCTTTCGACGATGCGCTTGTAGTTCTCGAATGTGAATTCCCTGGCTTTTTCCCAGGCACCCGCAAATCCATCGAACACCGGCGTGTAGGGCGGAATGGCTGTTTCAGTGTTCGAGAATGAAATCTTCAACACAATCAAGAACGGGATCAGGAAGAAGATAATCAGCCACGTGTAGGGGATCGCGACCGGAAGCCAGCGGGTCCATGATTTATTGACTGTTGCAGCCATGGCGCGTGTTCCCTTATTTCGTCAGAAGCACGCCGGAATCGCGGCCCCACGTCAGCCAAACTTTGTCTTCCCAACTGATCGGCCGCTCGACCAAGCGGGTGGTGTTGGCGGTCAACGTCCGCATCATGGCGCCTGCCACCGTTTTGACATGGTAGACCGACGTGTCGCCAAGGTAGCCAATATCGAAGACGGAGCCCTCCACGGTGTTGCTGCCCGCGCCGTTGGCTGGTGGATCAAGCGAGATGCGGATTTTTTCAGGGCGTACCGCGAGCCAGACTTTGTCGCCCTTGCTGACCTTGGTGTCGCTGTGCACATCGAGCGGCGCACCTGTCCCCGCCTGCAGTTTGACATTGCCGTTCCCATCGCTCTCGGCAATATGACCTTCGATGAGATTGATATCGCCGATGAAGTCGGCGACATATTTGCAGCTTGGCTGCTCATAGAGTTCAGTTGGTGTTGAGACCTGGATCAAGTTGCCCTTGTCCATGACTGCAATGCGGTCGGCGACCGTCATCGCTTCTTCCTGGTCGTGGGTTACGACCATGAAGGTCAACCCCAACGTCTGCTGCAGTTCCATCAGCTCGAACTGGGTTTCTTCGCGCAATTTTTTGTCGAGCGCGCCGAGAGGTTCATCAAGCAGCAACACCTTCGGGCGTTTGGCGAGCGCACGGGCCAGCGCCACACGTTGCCGCTGCCCGCCTGATAACTGATGCGGCTTGCGTTTGGCGAACTGTTCAAGCTGCACGAGCTTGAGCATCTCTTGCACACGGGCTTCAATCTCACCCTTTTGCGTGCCGTCTTGTTTGGGACCAAACGCAATGTTGTCGGCGACCGTCATATGCGGGAACAGGGCGTATGATTGGAACATCATGTTGACCTGCCGCTGATACGGCGGCGTATCCAACATATCTTGGCCAGCGAGCAAGACTTGACCTGAGGTCGGCAGTTCGAATCCAGCGAGCATACGCAGTAACGTGGTCTTGCCGCAGCCCGATGGGCCGAGGAGAGCGAAGAACTCCTTTTCATAGACTTTCAGCGACACATCATCGACGGCGGTGAAATCACCAAACCGCTTGATGATGTTTTTGAACTCAATGAAAGGCTTTTGGCTTGGGTCGTCCCAGGGAGCAAATGATCGCCGGACGGGTCCGAGAGACTTGGTCGCCATCGGTAGACTCCTGAGATCGCAGCGTAAGAGGTATCAAACAGAACATGCGTGGCACGAATTCAAAGGCCCCCGCATAGGAAATGCAGGGGCCTTTGACTGGAGGCTTACTTACGTTTCATATCGCGCCAAGTATTGACCAAAGCGCGCTGCACGTCTTTGTCATTTGGCGTAATGATGAACAACCGGCTCATCGTCTCCTTGGTCGGATAGATTTGCGGGTCGTCCATCACTTCCTTCTTAATGATCGACTGCGACGCAAGATTGGGGTTCGGATAGCCGATAAACTCAGTATTCTTGGCCGCAACCTCAGGCTTCATCAGATAGTTAATGAAGGCATGTGCGTTGTCGACGTTCTGGGCATCCTTGGGGATCGCCATGTTGTCAAACCACATCTGCGCGCCTTCTTTCGGCACAGAGTAGGCGATGTTGATCTTCTTCTTGTCGTCCTTGAGTTTAGCATTCTTTTCGTCAGCGCGGGTCTTGGCTTGAACCACGTCGCCCGACCAGCCAACCACCATGCAGACATCGCCGTTAGCAAGAGCGTCGATGTATTCAGACGAATGGAATTTTTTGACCGACGGCCGGATTTTCTTAAAGTGCTCGGCGGCCTTCTTGAAGTCTTCCGGATTCTTGGAATTGGGGTCGAGACCAAGATAGTTCATCACAGCCGCGGTCACTTCATCCGACGCGTCGAGCATCATCACACCGCAGTCTTTGAACTTGGCAATCACGTCTGGATCAAACGCCATCTTCCAGGAATCGAGCGGCGCATCGGGCATACGGGCTTTGATCTTATCGATGTTGTAGCCGATGCCGGTGGTGCCCCACATATAGTTAACCGCATGTTCGTTGCCGGGGTCATACTTGGCTAACCGGTCCATAACTTCCGGCCACAAGTTGGTCATGTTCGGTAGCTTCGACTTGTCCAGCTTCTGGAACACGCCAGCTTGGATCTGCCGCGACAAGAATGTGCCGGTTGGAACCACGACGTCGTAGCCAGTTTTGCCGGCCAGCAGTTTTGTTTCGAGAATGTCGTTGCTGTCAAAGACGTCGTAGACGACCTTGATGCCAGTTTCTTTGGTGAAGTCTTCGAGCACGGCCGGCTCGATATAGTCTGACCAGTTATAGACGCGGACGACTTTTTCGTCGGCAGCAAAGCCCGCTTGGCTCACTACTACAACCGAGAGAGCGGCCATGGCCACGGCTAAACGGCGCAACGTTTGTGACGTCATCATACAGTTACCTCCAGATCCTAGGGCTTACACCCTGTCACTTGAGGCCTATTGTGATCACAAAATCTGCGGCGTACAAGAGGAGAAGTGCGGCAAAGGTGAGCGGACTCGGACTGCAAGGGCCGCAATTTGGCGCTGCCGCTGAGGACTAACGCTATGAAGGTATTGGCGGAAAGCAGTGCGCTCAGGGCGCGGAAAGTCCGGTCTGACCGGAAGCCGGTTTCGCCCGTCACCGCCCATGAAAGCGTCTACCGCCAGCTCAAAGATCGCATTCTCTTTGGCGGCTTTAAGCCTGGCGAGCCGGTTACCTTGCGCGGCATTGCTCTCGATTTGCAAGTAGGATTGATGCCGATCCGCGAAGCTGTCCGACGTCTGATCGCCGAGCGGGCGCTTGAAATGCGCGACAATCGCCGCGTGCTGGTGCCGCCGATGTCGAAAGAAAAATTCGAGCAGATCCTCTACGCCCGTCTCGCATTTGAGCCTGATTTGGCTGCACGATCCTGCGCCCACCTAACGCCTGAAATCATCGATGACATCGAAGCCATCGACAATCGTCTCGATTTGTCAGTTCTCAACGGCGACGCCGAACGCTACATGCGCGGCAACTTCCAGTTCCATTTCGCCATCTATGAACGCGCCGGCGCTGACATGCTCGCAGCACTCGTCGAGAGCGTGTGGCTGCAATTCGGTCCGTTCATGCGCATGGCTTATGGGCGCGTGGGGACCGGTGACTTAACCGACCATCACGAGGAAGCCATTGCTGCCATGCGCGCTGGAAAGCCGGAATTGGTGCGCTGCGCCATCGCCAACGATATAAGCCAAGGCATGGGATTTATTGGAGAATCTGTCTTGGATTCGGTCCAGTAAGGCTACGCTTGAGTTAAATTCTAAATTGTGATCACATTTCGAGGAGGGCACTCCCGCCCCGGTCTGATGTGGTACATTCCGGCATCCGACGCTTTTTCCACCCCCAAGGTGCCCCCATGACTCCCGAAGATGGAGCCTATTCCGCCGCTGACATCATGGCCGCCGGCGCGACCCCCGAAACACTAAGAGACTGGCTTCAACAACATCGCATCGAGGAGATCGACTGCGCTGTTCCCGACATTGCTGGCGTCGCCCGCGGCAAAACCATGCCGGTCGAGAAGTTCAACAAACTCGACGCCGTGCATCTGCCGATTTCGATTTTCCATCAAACAATCACCGGCGACTACGTTGGCTTCGAAGAAGACGGCCAGGCGCTGTACGCTGAAAGCGATCTGATGATGGTTCCGGATCTGACAACGATTCGCCCCGCTCCTTGGGCATCAAGTCCAACGGCGCAAGTCATCCACGACGCGACCTGGCAGAACGGCGATCCAGTTGAGATTGCGCCGCGCAATGTGCTGAAGCACGTCGTCAACCTTTACAAAAAAGAAGGCTGGATCCCGGTCGTCGCGCCAGAGCTTGAATTTTACCTGACAAAAACCAACCCCGATCCAGACTATCCGTTGGAGCCGCCGACAGGGCGCTCCGGCCGTAAGGGCGCTGGGCGTCAAGCGTACAGCCTCGGCGCGGTCGATGAGTACGACAAGATTGTCGACGATATTTACGATTTCGCCGAACGCCAGTACTTGAAAATCGATACCATCATTCAGGAAGGTGGCGCGGCGCAGCTCGAAATCAACTTGCTGCATGGTGATCCGGTCGAACTGGCCGATCAGGTGTTCCTGTTCAAGCGCACCATTCGCGAAGCTGCCTTCACCCATGGCTGCTACGCGACTTTCATGGCCAAGCCGCTTGAAAACGAGCCCGGCAGCGCCATGCACATCCATCAGAGCATCATTGATGCTAAATCTGGAACAAACATCTTCACTGGCAAGGACGGCCAACCGAGCCCGCTGTTTTTGCAATTCCTTGCCGGGCAGCAGCGCTATCTGCCGTCCGCCATGTGCCTGTTGGCGCCTTACGTCAATTCGTATCGCCGCCTGGTGCCGAATGGCGCTGCCCCCATCAATGTCGAATGGGGCAACGACAACCGCAGTTGCGGCTTGCGCGTGCCAATTTCGCCCGTCAACGCGCGGCGTGTTGAGAACCGCTTGCCGGGATCGGATGCCAATCCGTATCTAGCGATTGCAGCCAGTCTTGCATGCGGCTACCTCGGCATGAAAAGCAAGCTCGAGCCGCGTCCCGCCGTCGTTGGCAACGCCTATCGCAATGATCACCAGTTACCGCGCGGCCTGCTCGAAGCATTAACCGATTTCGAAGAAAGCGAGGATTTGCATAAGATTCTGGGCCCGCGCTTCTGCCACGTCTACTTGGCCTTGAAGCGCAGCGAATTCGAAGAATTTATGCGCGTTATCAGCCCGTGGGAGCGCGAGCATCTGCTGTTGAGTGTGTGATCGCATTCAGCAGTACGCAGTGTCCTTCAGTTCCGCCTGCCGGGGGACTAGCTAGGCGATGTCAACTGCGGGTGAATGGTGGGCCGGGGACATGTGCCGAGCGCGCGCCGGTCACTTGCATTCGGCAACATGTCGCCTGATCAAGCGGCAGATCCATAGTCTCCAGGTTTGGCGCACCAACACCCACAATTGTCATCCTCGGGCTTGGCCCCGGGACCCATTGTGCAGCCAAATCCTGCAGCGCAATTGCGTGACGCTGTTGCAGCGAGCGATGCTTCCCGGCTTGGGTTCGCCGCGAGATGGGGTCCCGGGCACAAGCCCACTGCTGTCCGGTTTAGGTTTGAGCTACACTGGAATTCTTTGAGCGGTCACACGCTTGGACGCAGTGTGATCAAACGCACTCTGTTTCCCCGGAAGCCGCGCCGCACAGTCAGCCCATCATCGGCACGGCCCGTTCATTCGCGGCTATCCGGGCCCTTGACCGCATTGTTATCAGGTATAGATCCCGGCTCTCGCCCGAAAGAGCCAAGGTTGGGATGCGCTGTGGTCAGAATCGCTGCCGGAGAAATAAACCACAGCCGAACGCCAATTCTTAACCGCTTGAATGAACGAACATTCATGCCCTTTCCGGCCGGATTGGTTGTTTCAAAATCGTCCTATGTGGATCGCCGCAATTGCGACACCCTGCCAACAACGGCCGAACCGAATCCAACCGCCATTTATCTCTCGTTAGGCGAATCGTCGTGCTATGGTCCTTGCCGGGCACGCAATTCAAGTCTGGCTTTGCGTGGAGATTAGGCCCCGATGTTTATGAGTGTTATCGCTTCTGTTCCTGGCGTTCCAGTACACCCCGAATTGGCCGGTGCGCGCATCCTGATTACCGGCGTCACAGCCGCGTTTGGCGTCGATATCGCCCGCTCTGTTGCCGATCACAAGGCCGAGTTGGTGATGCAAATGCCAGAGCAGTCACCCGAGCTGACGGAAGTCATTGCTCTGCTGGCCGAAACCGCAACCAGCCTTAAGGTTTTCAATGAGCCGGTTACGACGCGCGACGCTGCAAGGCGACTGGTCCAATCGGCCTGCCAGGATCACAACGGCATCGACGCCGCCATCAATCTCATTCAAATTTCAAATGATGAACTCGCAGGGCTTGCATCCGAATCTGAGATCGAAGACCTGATCGCTTCAAAGCTTTCAACCGCGCTTGAGATGACGCGCGTCGTCGCCAATCGCATGAGCGTCACCTGGACCCATGGTTCGGTATTGAACATTGTCATCATGGATGAAGCTGAAACGGCGGCGCAAGGTGCGGTTGCCGGAATTGTCCGCACCGCTCTCGCCGCCATGACGCGCGGCGAAGCCGAGACCTGGGCCGAGCACGCGATTCGCATCAATGCGATTGGACCGCGATCGAGCGATGATGGCGTTGAAGGCGGAGCGAGCCTTCGCAACGAGCCTGAAGTGGCATCGCTGGCGCTCTATCTCGCCGGCCGCACCGGCCGTCAATTGAGCGGGCACCTGTTTGACCTCGGTCAGGTGCACGCGTTGAGTGGATGAGTTGTAGAGTTCATGTGCAGCCTTTGTCGTCAACCAATCTGTTTCGCGACGGATCGGAATAGTCCGCCAAAATTTTTAATGCGGGATTATCAATTTCTTTAGCAGCTAGGTTGTATCGTCTTGGTCCAGCCAAAACGTGTGAGGGGAAAAGATGAGCCAAACACTTGTGAATCGCGCCAGAACTTTACTCAACGGACAAGTCACTGATTTCGTTCAGGCCCTCGAAAAAGGTGCGGCGGAACGTGTCATGCGCAAGACCATCAGCGACCTCGAGACCACGGCTGACGAAATACGCACCGAGATTTCCCGCCTTTCCGATACGCGCCATGACACTGAACGTCATATTCAAGCGGCGAAGTCAAAAATTGACGAGGTGGCGGAAGGATCAGAAATTGCCATTGATGACGGCCGTATCAGCCTAAAATCCCTATTTGAGCAAAGTCGCAAGGAAACGGATGGCCGGGTCAACGAACTGAACGGCCTTGTAGCCGAACTCAACGGCCGCCAGAGTGAACTCGAAAGCGAGCTTTCAAGCTATTTCGCTCAACGCGCCGCGATCAGCGCCGCCGCCGCCGGCCTGGATCATCAACAGAAAAAGGACGCAGCTGCGTGAGGCCGTTGGCGTTGATATTCTTAGGCGCCGAGGGGCGCTGAAGGATATGAAAATCGCACGCGTCGGTGAACCTACCCAACTTTCTTGAACCGGCTCGCCAGGCTCTGTTCCCAGGCCAGCGCATGGGAAACGATCTTGTCGAGATCGTTGTGCTGTGGCGCCCAGCCAAGCCGGTCGCGGATTTTTCGCGTGGCGGCAACGATGGCGGCCGGGTCGCCCGGACGGCGGCCGGTAAGCTTCGCCGTAAAATCAACGCCCGATACGCGTTTCACCGCGTCAATGACTTGCAGCACCGAGTAGCCTTCGGAATAGCCGCAGTTGAATACGTCCGACGCGCCGCCTTGGCGGAGATACGTCAGTGCGGCCATATGTACGGCGCTGAGATCGCTGACGTGAATGTAGTCGCGGACGCAGGTGCCGTCGACGGTCGGGTAGTCAGTGCCGAACACGTCCATGTGGCCGCGCTGACCCGAGGCCGTTTCGCAGGCGGTCTTGATCAAATGCGTGGCGCGCGGCGTCGATTGTCCTGAGCGGCCGAATGGATCGGCGCCAGCAACGTTGAAATAGCGCAGTGCCACATACTTGAACGGATGCGCATTCGAGACATCGGCCAGCATCTGCTCGGTCATCAGTTTTGACCAACCGTACGGCGACACCGGCTTCGCGATCGCGGTTTCGGAGACCGGGTTCTCATCTGGGTTGCCGTAGACGGCAGCGGTCGATGAAAAGATGAACTGGCGCACCCCGGCCGAAACGGCGGCTTCGATCAAAGCGCGCGATTTGATGGTGTTGTTGTGATAGTATCCGAGCGGATCGGCGACCGAATCCGGCACCACGATCGAACCGGCGAAGTGGATGATCGACTGGATATTGTGCTTGCGAATGAGCGTCCGGACCAGATCCTGATCACCGGCATCGCCAACGACCAGCGTCGCGGCCGGCGCCACGGCCCAGCGGAAACCAGTCGACAGGTTGTCGAGCACAACAACGGTCTCGCCCTTGTCGACAAGCTCCAACACCATGTGGCTGCCGATGTACCCCGCGCCACCCGTAACCAGCACAGCCATGATCAAACTCCCCGAAATCCTAGCTTTTTTATTGCGACAAGTCATAGCAAGCCGTGGTTACCCGGGTCTCAATCCAATCGTCTAAACTATCCTCTTTCCGGAAGCATTCGATTCATCGTAACAGCGGCTCTAACTTCGGCTTCAAAGTGAGACACCCCGATGCCCCCACCCCACAAGCCTATTCGCAAGGCCGTCTTTCCTGTGGCTGGCCTCGGAACGCGCTTTCTCCCGGCCACCAAGGCGGTGCCCAAGGAAATGCTGACGGTCGTCGACCGGCCGGTGGTGCAGCACGTTGTCGATGAGGCGGTGGCGGCGGGGATCGAGCAGATCATCTTTGTCACGGGGCGCAACAAGAGTGCCATCGAGGATCATTTCGATATTGCCTATGAGCTTGACCGCACGCTGCGCGGCCGTGAGGGCAAAGATAAGGAACTCAAAATCCTGGCCGATGCGCAGCCCGGTGCCGGCAACGCGATATTCACGCGCCAACAACAGCCGCTCGGTCTCGGCCATGCGGTCTGGTGCGCGCGTCATATTGTTGGCGACGAGCCATTCGCACTGCTGTTGCCTGACATGCTGCATGTCGGCGATGAGCCGTGCATCGCCACCATGCTCAAAGCCTACGCCAAAGTCGGCGGAAACTTGATTGCCGTTGCAGCGGTTCCCGATAGCGAAACACACCAATATGGCATCGTCGGAGTTGCAGATAAAAATGCTGCCGTGTCGCGGATTTCCAGCATGGTCGAAAAGCCACCACAAGGCACAGCGCCGTCAAACTTGCACATTTCCGGGCGTTACATTCTGCAGCCAGAGATTTTCGCACTCTTGGAAAAACAACCCAAAGGCAAAGGCGGTGAAATCCAGCTGACGGATTCCATGTTGACGCTGCACAAATCAAATCCTGACAGCTTCCACGCTGTCCGCTTCGATGGTCAGATCTACGACTGCGGCGCCAAGCAGGGTTTCCTGCTGGCAAACGTGGCGCTGGGCCTGGCAAGTCCGGACATTGGCCCCGCGCTTCGGGCCGAGATCAAGAAGCTACTGTAAAGCTCACCGTCACCGCAGTTCAATGGCACTCATGAAACACTTTAGTGAGGCTGCGCATTTAAGCCGTCGCGAGCAACAGTTGCGTCTGCAGAAAAAAGAAACGCTGGCATCAACGTCCGATGCCATCGATATGACACCTTGTCAGGGTGTTGGCTGATTTCCCTGTTCGTTGGGTCATTCTTGCATTGGCAGAGCATCCCGCACCAACTGACCAATACCTTGTCGCAGTGGCTTTGCGCGACCGGAACGCCTATGCCCAGATTGTGCGCCGCTGGCAGCCTATCCTATCGAGGTATCTGCGCCGCCTACTCGGCCAACATAACGAGGCCGCCGAAGACGTGCTGCAGGACGTGTTCATCAAGGTTTATGTCAACCTCAACGACTACGACCATACCCGTCCATTTGGACCATGGATCTACCGCATCGCCCGCAACGAAGCCTTGAGTTTCCTGCGCAAACGTAAGGCCGAACCACCACTGGTAACAGGCGAAGATGCTCAATTGATCATCGAACGGCTATCGGACGGCTTCGATGTGCAAGAAACCAGCGAGCGGCTGCGTATTGAAGAGAAAGTGCGGGTCGCGATCAACGACCTCGATCCGCGCTATAGGGATGTGTTGGTGTTGCGCTTCCTCGAGGACAAGGGATACGACGAAATCGCCGAAATTCTCAATGTCCCGGCAGGCACAGTTGCAACCTTGATCAAACGTGGAACCATGCTGTTGCGGACGGCATTGCAAGCGATCGGCCTCAATCTGAAAGACGACCTGTGACGGATCTTGAAAAAAAGATATTGGATATAATCGAACAGCGTGGTCTGGCACCGCGCCCGTACGCGTATTTTCTGGCCAAACGCTCGATATTTTGGACTCTCGCCGTGCTTTCGATTTTGCTAGGCGCGGTCTCGGTCGCGGTCCTCATCTTTGCGACCCAGGATTATTTGGCGACTGGCGGCCGCGGCTTTGACGAAATGCCGCTCGACGACGTGTTTCAGTATCTTCCCTACGTTTGGCTGGCGACGCTAGGGACGTTCCTGGCGAGTGCGTATTGCGTAGTCAGAATGTCCCCAGCCGGCTACCGCTACTCGACTATGCGGTTGCTTTTGTCCTCAATGGTGATGTGCGCCGTATTGGGCACTGGACTGCATGTTGTTGGAGCAGGCCGTAACGTCCACGTGTTTATGAGCTCCCATCTTCCGTTGTATGACAAGCTCACACAGTCACCCGAAAAATTGCCTCCGTCACCAAGCCTCGGTATTCTCACAGGGACAGTGCTGGCGTTCGACGGCAAGTCGACCGTCACTCTCAAGGACTTCACCGGAAAAAGTTGGACTGTCGACGTTACTGGCGCTGAGAACAATCTCGATGATCCGATTGGTGCCGAAGAAGACGTTGAGATCAAGGGCGCGCAAACCGGCCCCGCCACATTTAAGGCACAGTCCCTCAAGGACTGGGACTAATTTTCTGGTTGTGCAGACAAAAAAACCTGCCCGCGATTTGAAAGAATATGGCCAGCTCCATCGTAATCCCTAGCGACGGTGCAGCGCATGGGAGCTGCAGTGATCAACAATTGCAGACGTAAAAAACGCTGACAATGCGCGCGGGCATTTTCAGCGGCGCGGATCATTTTTGCAATTGAATGGACATCCTTCAAACCACATGGAGCTACGCAATGCCCATCAATCCCGCCAACTTTGTCTCAGGAATTACCAATCCCTATCTGCCGCTGACGCCAGGTCAAACCCTTGTCTACCAAACCCCCGACGGCTCTGAAACCGTCCGTTTCCATGTCACGCGCGAAACGCGGGTGATCGAGGGCGTAACCTGCATCGTGGTTCACGACCAAGGCTTTGTCGATGGCCAGATACATGAAAATACGTTCGACTACTTCGCGCAGGATACAGCCGGCAACGTCTGGTACTTCGGCGAAGACGTGCAGAATTTCGAAAACGGGCAAGTGGTGAATACTAACGGATCTTGGCGAGCCGGTGTTAACGGGGCGCAACCCGGGATTGTCATGCAGGCCAATCCAACGGTCGGACAATCCTACAACCAGGAAAATTCTCCAGGCATCGCCGAAGATAAGGGTGAAGTGGTCAGCACCACTGGATTTCTCGACGCCCCGTACGGCTCGGGCACAAACGTCGTGCAGATTCACGAGACAACGCCGCTTGATCTTAAACTCAATGAATATAAGTCGTACGTCGCTGGGATCGGTCAAATGCTCGCCATTAGTCTGACAACTGGTGACTCGGAGAGTCTCATTCGGATCGAGTACGATGGGACTTCTGGCAACGATGCCGTGACTGGTAACTTTGGTGTCGACATGTTGCGCGGATTGGCTGGATCGGACACTTTGCAAGGACTGGGAGGAAACGATCTTCTGATTGGCGGCGCCGGCCGTGATTTCCTGTCTGGAGGCGATGGCAGCGACACCTTCCGTTTCAATTTCGCTAGTGAGTCTGGCACAACAGGCACCACGCGGGACGTCATCACTGACTTCTCCCGTGGACAAGACAAAATTGAAGTCAAGGCCATCGACGCAGTTGCTCATACGTCCGGCAATCAGTCCTTCCATTTCATTGGTAAACTCGGTTTCCACCACACCGAGGGCGAGTTGCGCTACAACGTGACCAGTTCCGGCGTTGTCGTTCAGGGCGATATCGATGGTGACGGCCGCGCAGATTTCACCATCAAAATAGATGATCTCGCGGCACTTTCGAAGGGGGACTTCATTCTTTAGCGGCTCGACTTGCCGTGAGGCTCAGCGGTGCCAGAGCACTACTGGGCCTCACGGCTTCGTAAATCATGCTTCGACGGGTTGACTGCAATACCAGCGCCATGCACGCTGTGCTGACAGTTTCGGACACAGCGCATGGTTGCCGGCGATCGCAAAGAACGAATTTGGCTAACCTCCGCCGGAGGGTTCAGTTGGCTATTCGTGGCGCGTGCACCCAACGTCTTCAAAGTTTGCCGCGTTTTTGTCGCCAGCCTAGTCTTCGTCAGCTCACAACAGTCGTTCGCGGCCGATCATGCTTTGTCGTGTTGTGCAGATCTCGATCAGCGGATTGCTAAACTCGAAGCATTGAGTGCCCGTAACGGCAAGCGCGGCGTCGAAGTTAAGGTATCCGGTTCGGTCAATCATGCGATATTGGCGTGGGACGATGGCGTCTCGCGCGACTCGGCGATGGTCACAAATGACAATGACAATTCAACCGCAACCGTCGAGGGACAGACGGAAGCCATTGGTGGCGGTTGGTCGGTGGGCTTTGTATTCGACCTTGACATTCTGAATGCAGGTTCAGGCGAACTCAGTCAGTCAACGCCGGGGCGGATTGCGTCAATTGAAGCTGGTGAAGTTTCGGTGTGGGTCAAGAATGAGCAACTTGGTCAGCTCACCGTTGGGCTGACAAGCGCCAAGGGTTCATCAGGCGGCGCCAACGAAGCCGACCTGTCGCGTACAGAAGTGGCCGGCTATGTCGGCATCACCGATATTGGCGGAGCATTTTTCTTGAGCCGCGCCGGCGCAGGAGAAAGTAGCGGACTGACGAACGTAACCTGGGACAGGCTCATCGATAGTCTCGACCAACCTGACGGAACAATCATCGCCTACAATTCGCCGGAGTTCGCGGGATTTTCGGTATCGGCCTTGTGGGGCGTCAACGATGACTGGAACATTGGACTTGGCTACACCAATGATGCCATCGGCCCATTTAGCTTTGTCGCTCGCGCGGCCGTCAATGAAGACGTGGAAGTTCAAAAGGACACATCTCGCGCCGAGAGAACAGTATCGGGCTCAGTCGCTTTGCTGCACGTACCGGCCGGTCTCAGCATCGCAGTAGCGGGAGGCAGTAGGAATTACATCGGAGCCACTACATTCAACGACGGCCGCTTCGGAACTCCCGAGAGCCCGTATTTCGGCTATCTGAAGGCAGGCTGGCGGGCAGAGTTACTCAGCACCGGCGAAACGGCATTCTACGCCGAATATGGACGGTTCCGTAATTTTCTAAGCCAAGACGCTGATGTGGAGACTGTGGCAGGGCTTGCCGGTCTTGATAGCACCGTCGTTTGCGCCGGTGCCGGAGCTGCGTGTCTGATCTCGGCCAGCGACGCGACAGTTTGGGGCGCAGGCGTCGTCCAACACCTCGATCAAACAGGCGTGCAACTCTATCTTGGGTATCGCCACGTCGATCCCTCGGTCAGACTATCCGACAACCAAGGCGCTCCGGTTGGGCCCGTACCTTTGAAGAGCTTCGAGACGCTCATCGGCGGTCTCTTGATTGAATTTTGAACCCGTTTCAAGCTCGCCAATCGGCGAATGGCGGCGGCGGAAATACAGTTCTCAACCGCCAAGCGCCGCCAGAATATTATTGAGCGTGTCGAGGTAGGTCCGCAATTTCGGATCACCGGGAGATGCTTCGACGAGCGGCACCATTAGTGCGCGAGCCTTGCGGTAATGGTCGGTTGCCTCTTCAGTCTTATCCATCTGCACGAGCAGGCCTGCAGCCCTCCCATACGCAATCGCGACTTCGACGCGCCAGGCGGATCTGCTTTGATCGGCGGTTGCGAAAAGCTCGATGGCCGCACGGCTGGCCTCGTAGCTTTTCAGGGCTTCGGCTTGCTGGCCAAGTGCCTCGTGTGCCTCGCCGGCTTTCGATAGGGCGACCGAAAAATCGTGCTGAAGTTCTGCGCTGTTCGCGTCACCGGCGGCAAGATGTTCGAAAATTGCTGCGCTCTGTTGGAACTTTTCAAGGGCATCGGACGGATTGTTATGGGTCAGTAAAATGTCACCTGACTTGCGCAGCGTTGTTGCGACGAAGGTTTGGAAACGAATGTTCGACGGATCGCGATCCCGGATCGGCACTATTCGGGTGAGGTTGGCCGAGTACATCGCCAGCGCAGCGTCCGGTTTGCCGTCAGCGAGAGTGGCATCAGCCAAACGTTCCGTTGCGACAGCAAGATCGTGTTGCCTGTCGGTATTGTCTGGGTCTGCATTGGCGAGCCGTTCCATAATTGTCTGGCTGCTCTTGAAGCTGGCCAGCGCTTCGGGCCGGTTGCCACTTTTCACCAATGTGCTGCCGATGCTGTCGTGTGTGATGGCGATATCGTGCTGCCAACGCGCATCGCCAGGATCCGCCTTCGCGAGTGGTTCCATGATTTCGAGGCATTTCCGGAATCGGAGAAGCGCTTCTGGAAAATTGCTATCTGAAACCAGAATATTGCCGGCCTTGTTGTAAGTCACGCAAAGATCGCGTTGCCAAACGGCATTACCGCGGTCCGCCGGCGCGATACGCTCAAGGATGGCGCGGCTTGTCTCATAACTCGTCAGCGCGTCTGGCTTACGGCCCAGCGCCAGCTCTACATTGGCGATCCTGTCGTGGGCGCTGGCAACGTCATGTTGCAGATCGCTGTTAATGCGATCGCCATCTGCCAGCCGTTCCAGTTCCGTAAGAGCCTCCTGGAAGAGCGCCAATGCGTCTTGATGGCGGCCCTGTGTGAACAACACATCGCCCGCCTTGCTCAACGCGACCGCGTGATTGGCTTGCAGCGCGGTGTTTGCAGGGTCTTCTTTGAGGAGGGAGTCTAGAATAGCCAGTGATTTTTGCACCGCTTCGCTTTGCTTGGCGCTATCGCCTTGAGTTGCGTAGGTGTCGGCAAACTCGATCAACATGGCCGCTTGACTGCGCTGCAGGTCGGCATTTTTTCCCGTGCTGGCGACCAGCTTGCCGATCACGTCTTCGGCAGAGCCGAGAATCTTACGGACGGTTTCGGTTCGCATCCCTTCTTGGTTACGCAGTGACTGAGCAATATCAAAAATAAGAGCATCGGCGCCTTGTTTGGCGACAGAAAAATTGCGCTCAGCGGCATTGCGTTGGCGGACCGCTTCGCGTCTGTTGAACTCGGCCAAGACCGCAAGTCCGGCCATCATCACAGCAACGGCCATAAGCCCGGCGATCCAGCGCCGCAGCCGCCGGCGCTGTTCTCGTTGTGCGCGCCGGAAAATATCATCGGTCTGAAGCCCGACGAGACGGGCCGTGACCTTTGCCAGGACCAGCTGCTCGCCGTCACCGGCTTCACGCAGGTCGGCGGCCAGTGCGTTAGCGGGGCGATCTGTAATTAGGCCATCGTCGGCTACGTCGAAGCGCAGCGAATGCGGGAAGCAGTCTAGTTCGGGATTTACCGTCTCGATGTCAGCAATAACTGGGATGACCGGCCTGCCAGGATGGCGCCACTTGAAAAGCCTAACTTCCTCGTTGACGTAGCTGCTTTTCGCCGATGCAGGCGAGCAGAGCACAATCAGTGCTGCTGATTGGTCAAGTGCGGCAAGCGTCTGCGCGGCCAACGCATCGCCGGCCGTGAACTCGTCGCGATCGCGAAAGATCGGCCGGAGCGTCGGTGGAACTGGCCCCATACCGGTCAGCTTGCCGGTCAATTCGGGGTCGATAAAATAGCGCTCAAGCTGACTATGTAGCTTTTTCGCGGATGGTGTATCGGCATGGCTGTAAGACAGAAATGCCCGGTATTTAATTGAATTGGGTTCGGACATTACACCCCCCATTAAGATTTGAGACAGAGGCTGCCGTTCTAGTTTATATATTGTCCCTTGGATGTGCCCCCGGGAACCGCACAAACTAATCAAAACGTCGCCAGCGGGTGCGCGGCGAGCAATTTGGCTCAACGTATATGCGGGCCGTGTGAAACGTCGTGCTTGACCCTCATTTTCGGCAGGGTGCCGGCTCACCAAATGACGTCCATTTACCACTCGATACTCGAACATTGGATCAAACATCGGACCAGGGCACGATGTTGCCGTTTTGCTCTGCCAGCAGCTTGCAGCTAGTATCCGCCATTATTCGAACTGACCGCCGCCAAGAGAGAACCCATGGCCAGATCGCGCACCAACGAGACGGCCCCAGCGCCCGAGCATCGCACTGTGAAACCGCCGGGCGTGTTCCTGTTGCGAATGCTCATCTTTTTGGCCCTGGTCGGCTTCCTGTCCGCGATATTGCACGACCAGCTTAGAACCTCGTTCATGACCAATCCCGGTCTAAATGGGCTCATTCTTGGCACCTTGGCCTTCGGCATAATCTATGCGTTCCGCCAGGTGACCCGGCTTTATCCTGAAATCCGCTGGGTCAATGCGTTCCGGATTTCTGATCCCGGACTGGCGATCAATCACCGCCCGGTGTTGTTGTCACCGATGGCCACCATGTTGCGGGATCGCACAGGCGTGCTCTCACTCTCCACAGCCTCGATGCGCTCGATTATGGACAGTATCGCCTCAAGGCTCGATGAGGCCCGCGATACCGGGCGCTATCTTGTCGGATTACTCGTATTTCTAGGCTTGCTTGGTACCTTCTGGGGCCTTTTGGACACGATACAATCGGTCGGCACTGCCATCGACAGCCTCGGGCCTAAAAGTGGGGAATCCGGTGGCTTGATGTTCGAAGATTTGAAAGCCAATCTCGCCCGCCCTCTCAAGGGTATGGGCACCGCGTTCTCGTCATCGTTATTGGGGTTGTCGGGATCGCTGATCCTCGGATTTTTAGAGTTGCAGGCCAGTCAAGCGCACAACAGGTTCTACAATGAACTTGAAGAATGGCTTTCGGGCATCACCGAACTGACACCAGGCGCAAGCACTTCAACCGATCAGACCGCACGTCAACTTGCTTTCGCTGTAACCGATATGAAGCGTGCCGTGTCCGATCTCGCCGATCAACTGACGATTCTTGGATCCAAACAGGGCACGAACGGAGCCGTCTCGTCAGGCAGCGATGAAACCGTTCGTGAACTTGCGCGGGGCGTCAATCAACTGGTGACGCAAATGCGAAGCGAACAAAAAATAGTCCGTGAGTGGGTCGACGATCAGGTCCATCAGCAAGCAAATGTCGCCTCGGTTCTCAAAGACGTGGCAGCGTCGCTGCACCGTAAGGAGAGCTGAGATGGCACGAGGCCGGGCCCGGCGAGGCGGCGATCACGGCGAATTCTGGCCAGGCTACGTCGATATGTTGGCGACGCTGCTGCTGGTCATGACCTTTCTTATGTCGCTGTTTATGCTGGCACAGTATCTGGCGACGCAAGAGTCTGCTGGGAAAGATTCCGCGCTGCAAAGGCTGACGCGTCAGATCTCGGAACTGACGACGTTGCTGTCGCTTGAGACCGGCAAATCAAAATCAACCACTGACGAACTAATTGCGCTGCAAGCCACATTATCGTCTCTGCAAAGCGAAAATTCAAAATTGTATGGCGCGGCTGCGTTCGGTGGCGAAGCCACCAAGGCCGCGGAAGGAAAAATCGCGGCGCTGTCGAGTGAACTCGAAGGCCAGAAAACAATTTCCAACGAGGCGGTCGCCAAGGTCGACGTCTTGAACCAGCAGCTCGCAGCGCTTCGCACGCAAATCGCGGCCCTGAACGAAGCGCTCGATGCGTCTGAAAAGAAAACCTCTGAAAACGACAAGACCATCAAGGATCTCGGCGTCAGGCTGAACGCAGCGCTGGCCAAGCAGGTCCAAGAACTGCAACGCTACCGCTCTGACTTCTTCGGCCGGCTTCGCGATCTGCTCAAAGATCGCAAAGACATCCGCGTCGTCGGTGACCGCTTCGTTTTTGAAAGCGAAGTGCTGTTCCAGAGCGGCGACGCCGCACTTTCCCCCGGAGGACTGGCGGCTATGGATCAGTTGGCGGCGGCCATTGTTGATCTCGAACGCCAGATCCCGAAAGAGATCGATTGGTCACTGCAGGTTGACGGCCACACCGACAACCGGCCAATCAACAGCCCGGCATTCCCGTCCAATTGGGAGCTGTCGACAGCACGCGCATCGAGCGTTGTTAAGTATATGATTTTAAAGGGGGTTCCAGCGAAGCGCTTAGTTGCTGCCGGATATGGCGAGTTCCAGCCATTGGAGCCGGGGTCCGATGAGGTGAGCCTCCAGCGCAACCGCCGCATCGAGCTTAAGTTGACCAATCGCTAGAATACCACCCGGAAACCCGGAACAAACTCCGCACTGGTCCCGAATTTGGCCTGCTTTTCAAGGGACACGGACTGTCACCCTACTCCACCACGTCATCCCGACTCCGGCCGGGATGGCGGCGTGCCAATGTGAGCCAACGCGCCGCTGATGACCCTTTTCGCCCGCTACATATTCCGGCAAGCCGCCGGCGCCCTGGTTCTGATTTTGGCGTCACTCGGCGGCATCGTCTGGATCGCACTTGCGTTGCGCGAATTGAACGTTGTCACCTCGCAAGGCCAAAGTGCCTGGGCGCTTCTTGCTTTGACGACGCTCGCACTTCCGAACCTGTTAGCCGTTATCGCGCCCATCGCGCTTTTAATCGCCGCCATTCACACGTTGCATCGGTTGAACAGCGATAGCGAATTGATCGTGCTGACCGCGTCTGGCGCGACCACATGGACCTCGGCCCGGCCGCTGATTTTACTGGCATTCATTGTCATGACGGCGGTGACGGCGGTCAACCATGTTGCAATGCCGTGGAGCTTGCGGCAATTGCGTGAAACCGTATTGAAAATGCGCACGGATTTGCTGACGCAAGTGATCCAACCGGGGCAATTCTCAAGTCCAGAACAAGGCGTCACGTTTCATATTCGCGAGCGCACTCAAAGCGGAGAACTGCTCGGGTTGTTGATGGATGATGCACGTTCGAAAAAGCAGAATCAGTCCTATCTTGCAGAGCGGGCGCAGATCATCAAGCAAGATGGACGCTCTTATCTGATGATGCGCGACGGGCACATCGTGCGGCGTGACAATCCCGGTGAGCCAGCGACCATTATTGTGTTCGATACCTACGCCTTTGATCTCGATCAGTTCGAGCAGAGAACTGCTGGGCCTATCGATCTCAATCCGCGTGAGCGCTATTATTCCGAGTTGGTGTCGCCGGAGCCCGAAAGTAGCAATTTCAAGAAGAACCCCGGCCATTTTCGGGCCGAGTTGCATGAGCGGTTTTCAAATCCGCTTTATGCCCTCGCGTTTGTGATGATTGCTCTGGCAGCCGTTGGGCAGGCGCAAAGCACGCGCCAAAATCGTGGTCAGGCATTGGCGGTTGCTTTCGCCGGCGCTTTGGCGTGCCGATTGAGCGGCTTAGCCATCAACAATGTTGTCGTGCTGAACGCCGCCGCTGTGCCGCTGATGTATGCCATACCCCTTGCGGCAACGGCGTGGGGCGGATGGGCCATGATGCAGCCCATCAAGGCTAGCACCGGGACGGTCGAGCAGATTCAGGATGCTATTGTGACGGTTACGAGTTCCATCAGGGCAAAACTTATGGCAGCGGGCGCCAGTTGGCCTAACCCGTTCCGCAGGCGCTGAGGGCAGAACCATGACGCTGAAATTCTATCTTGCCCGGCGCTTCTTATTCGCGATTCTTGGCGTGTGTTTGCTGTGTACGATCTTGATTTTTATGATCGATTTCATAGAGATGCTGCGCCAATCCGGCAAATATGGCAGCGTGCCGGCATCGACTCTGGTCTACATGACCTTGTTGCGGCTGCCCGCCTATACCGAAGTGCTTCTGTCGTTTGGTGTTCTTGTTGGGGCGTTGGCAACGCTGCTGTCGCTGTCCCGGAAAAGCGAACTGCCGGTGATGCGCTCCGGCGGCATGTCGGTCTGGCAGTTTTTAACGCCAGGCTTAATGGTCGCTTTCACGCTCGGCGTGTTGAGTACGACGGTTTACAACCCACTGGCGGCCAGGGCTCGTGAACAATCCGAGAAAGTCTACGCGGCGGCTTTTGGTAAAGACGCAAATTTCCTGCAGACGAAATCCGCCGGTTCCTGGTTGCGCCAGGATGGCGACGATGGCCAGTCGATCCTGAGCGCTGTCGCCGTTTCAGAGAAAGGGCTTAAATTACGGGGTGTTACGGCATTTGTTTTTGACAAGGCCGGGCACTTTACCGAGCGTGTTGATGCGCGCGAGGCACGGCTCATGGACGGGCATTGGTCGATGACCGACGCCCAGGTTGCAAGGGTCGGCCGCAAGCCCGAAGCCTTCAGGACTTACCTGCTCTCAACCTATCTCACGCCCGAGCGCGCAACAGACGCGCTGGGCGATGTGATCGCGGTCTCGTTTTGGGAAATACCAGATTTAGTTGAACTGGCTGAAAAAGCAGCACTTTCTTCGAATAAGCTGCGCGTGCAGTACCAGCTGTTGCTGGCTCGTCCCATGCTCTGCTTGGCCATGGTTCTTTTGGCAGCGACTGTGTCGCTTCGGTCATTCCGATCTGGGGGCATCCAGACTATGGTCGTCGCAGGAATGGTCGGGGGATTAGGGTTTTTCCTGATGTCTGAGGTTGCGCGTCAAATCGGTGTAGCGGGACTCGCTGCGCCGTGGGCCGCGATTTGGATGCCTGTTATTGGGGCCATTCTCGCTTCGGTCACGGTGCTATTGCACCAGGAGGACGGCTGAGTGATGCGTAGAGCGCGAACACCGCAAACGGCTTGCGGGTCTCGACGCCTCCTGGGAGTGCTGCGTAATGGCAGTGCCCGGACGCTGCTCACGCGTGCCTGCATGACTGCCGTTTTGTTCGTCTTTTCATTTGTCACTATGCTGGCCGGCTCGTCGTTGATTGCGACGCCGTATGCGCGCGCTGCGACGGATCCCTCTAAGGCCACGAGCTCCGGCCAGGGGGAAAGCTCCTCCTTTGCCAAAACCAAGGGTGGCATGTTCGGCAACGCTACGAGCACAAAACTTGACAACAAGCTGCCGCTCTACCTGCAGGGCGACCAGCTCATTTACGACACCAAAGGCAATCGCGTCATCGCGCGCGGCAACGTCGAAATTTTTTACGACGACAACCAGCTCACCGCTGACGAAGTTGTCTACGACCAAGGCGCCAATACTCTTTCGGCCGTCGGCAACGTCGTACTCAGGGAAAAGAACGGCAACATCGTCCGCGCCGAACGGTACACGCTGACTGACGATTTCCGGGACGGCTTCGTGCAGTCGTTGTCGGTCGAAACCAGCGATGAAAGCCGCATAACGGCTGAACGGGCAGAGCGCCGCGAAGGCAACGTCAACGAGTTTACCAACGCCAAATACACCGCTTGTAAGAGCGAAAACGGCATGCCGCCGTTGTGGTGCATCAGCGCCAAGAAGATTGTCCACGATCAGGCGGCACAGCGGATTTCGTATCAGGACGCACAGTTCCTGCTGTTCGGTCAGCCCATTGCGTATCTGCCCTACTTCGAGCATCCCGATCCGACTGTGAAGCGCCAGAGCGGGTTTTTAGCGCCGAGTTACGGCCAATCCACCGAACTGGGGTTCAGTATCGAGGTCCCGTACTATTTCGCCTTGGCGCCGAACTACGACTTCACATTCCATCCCGCCTACCTGTCTAAACAGGGTGTGCTGTATCAGGGCGTGTGGCGGCATAAACTTGAAACCGGTCAATACTCGATCAAGATGTCTGGCATCGATCAAGACGCCAGCAATCTTCCAGATACCGCGAAAAATCGTGACGACCTCGATGGCTTCCGCGGCAGCGTCGAAAGCAAGGGCGAATTTTCAGTCTCGAGCTGGTGGAAATTCGGCTGGGATGGCACGCTTGAGAGCGACGACACCTACCGGCGCTTCTACAAACTCGACAACATTCTGCTCACCGATCGCATCAATACCGCGTACTTGGTCGGCCAGTCTGAGCGCAGCTATCTGGGCGCCAGCCTGTATCACTTCGGCGGCCTGCTGTTTAACGACACGGCGCAATCGGAATCGTATGTCCATCCGATCATCGACTATAATTACGTGTTCCAAAATCCGGTGCTGGGTGGCGAACTGCGGTGGAACACCAACGCAATTTCATTCACGCGTAACGATGGCGATCTGCTGCAACGGACCCAAGACATCAACAAGGTAACGTCCGAATTGAAGTGGCGCCGCCGGTTCACCGACACAGTCGGCATCACCTACACGCCGTTCGGCGAATTGCGCGGCGACGTTTATCAGTTGAACAACTACACCGAGCCGCTGACCGGCCTGAACATTGCCGACGAAACCGTTACCCGTGGCCGCACAACCGGCGGCGTCACAGTCGCTTATCCGTGGGTTGCGAGTTCTAATGCCGGGTCGCATGTCATCGAACCGATCGGCCAAGTCGTGGCGCGTCAGAATTCTATCAATCAGCGCAACCTTCCCGACGAAGATGCCAAGAGCCTAGTGTTCGATGATACCAACCTGTTTGAGAGCGACAAGTTCTCAGGCTTTGACCGTCTCGAAACCGGGACCCGGGTCAACGCCGGCGTGCAGTATACTTTCCAGTCAAACGATGGCGGCTTTGTGCGCGTGTTGGCCGGCCAAAGCTTCCATGTCAGCGGCGAGAACGCCTTTGCTGATCCTGGCCGCGATCCCGATGGCTCGTTCGTGCATTCGCCGACCAGCGGCTTAGAAACCAAGAACTCCGATTATGTTTTGGGTCTCTATGCAGCGCCCATCGACACCTTCCGGATTCTATCTCAGTCACGATTTGACCAGGACGACGGTTCTTTGCGGCGCGAAGATATGTCGGTCAGGTTTGACTATGGCCCGCTGATGACGCAGGCGACCTACACCTACACCGCCGCCGATCCAATCCGCGGCGTTGAAAAATCGCAGCAGGACATCATCGGTGTCGTCGGTCTGCAGCTGACCGACCGCTGGAGCGTGTCAGGCTCGATGCGCTACGACATTGACGCCGAAGCGCGCCTATTGGATGCGATTCAGGTCCGCTACCTCGACGAGTGCTTCATGTTGAGCGCTACCTATCAGGAAACGTTCATCAACGATCCGATCCGCGATATTGCACCGGACCGCACCGTTATGCTGCGCTTCGAGTTTAAGAACCTCGGTGGCTTCAAGTATAAGACCGACGTGCTTGACCACGTTTATGGTGCCGATCAACCGCCCGGCCAATCTGTCGGACAGTAGTCAATCAGCTGGTCACACAGGGTCACGAGCCGCATGATTTGCCAGACAGGCCGATAGTTGACTGGCTAAACCGTTTAAATCCGGTCACGTCTCCGCCAAGGTTGTGTGGATAAGTTATTCTTCCGCTGCCTGGAAACGGTACTGTTTGGGCAGACGAATCAACCCCTGGACAACATGCGATGCCCGGCCTGCTTCGACCTTTCCAATTGATGACTTTGCTCGCAGCGATCCTGCTGGCTAGTCCAGCGCGTGCGCAATCAGAGACCGTCGCTGCTACCGATCCAACATCAGCAGCTGCTGCTGTCGCAGTTCAGCCAGCCGCACAAGCTGTCGCGACACCGCCAGCCGCAGCGCCAGCGCCCGCAGCAGCTCCAGCGGCAAAGCCAGCGCCTGCAAAAAAGAGCGCGGCAGTAACAGCTCCCGCAGCAGCTGCTACTGCAGCTAAGTCCAAGCCGAAATCTGGCAATCAAGCGATCATCGCGCTGGTCAATGACGAGCCGCTAACAGCGTACGAAGTTGAACAGCGCGCGGCATTTATATCTCTGAGTTCGGGAGGTGGCGGCGCCGACATGAAAGCCAAAGCCGAGGCGCGCTGGAAAGCCATTGTCAAGGACCCAAAGACCAACGAGCGCTTCCAGCAGATGCTGCGCGAAAAGAACGTGCAAACCAAGGAGCAAGCGCGCGATCTTCAGACTCAGTACGTCAAGCAATTGCAAGGCAATATGGTTGAGCAATTGAAGCGCGAAGCCCGTTCTGGCGCGGTTGCCGGCAACAAGACCAAAGCTCAAGATGAATTAATCGACGAAAAACTGAAGCTGCAAGCGGCCAAGAAGCTCAACGTCGTCGCCTCGAAAGAGGACGTCAGCACGTTCATTCGCTCAATCGCCGAACGCAATAAAATGAACGAGGATCAGTTCGCCAAACATATGAAGGGTATGGGCGTGGATATCGCGACCATGCGCTCGCGCTTCCAGGCGGAAATTTCGTGGCGTGAAGTGATCCGGCGCCGCTTCGGCAGTCAGATTTCCGTCACCGGCCGGGATGTCGATAAGATTGTCGCCAATTCGATCGGCGGTGCCGATGATGTCGAACTTAGCCTGCAGCGTATTGCGCTGTTTATCACGGCCAAGGCTGACCAAGCCGCGATCGGCAAGCGCCTCGGCGAGGCGCAGACGCTGGCAGGGCAATTTACGGATTGCGCATCCTTGAAGGCGCTATCAACCAAGACTGGCGGCACGCGCTTTGAGGACCTCGGCTTCAGAAAACCTGCTGATATTCCCGAGCCGACGCGGACCATGTTGCTCAATGCTCAAGATGGCTCGATACTGCCGCCTGTCGTCAGTGACCAAGCGGTCGAACTTTGGGCGGTGTGTGGACGCAAAGTTGTGACCGCCAACGACCAGAAGCGTGAGACTGCGGAAAACGAACTGCGCCAGAAAGAATTTGAATTGCTGGCCAAGAAGCACCTGAAGGACCTGCGTCAAGACGCGGCCATCGAGTACCGCTGATGCCGGGCGGCACGGGGCCGGCGGCGCCTCCCCTCGCGCTGACGTGCGGTGACCCAGCCGGAATTGGGCTAGAGATCTCACTCAAGGCATGGATGGCGAGGCACGCGCGCGCGTTGCCACCGTTTGTCGTTGTTGGGCCCGTTGAGGCCATAGAGGCGTGCGGGCGCGCGCTATCGCTCAATGTACCCATTCAAGTTGTGTCGAATTTTGCCGATGGAGCCACAGCTTTTCAAACAGCGCTGCCGGTCCTTGACGTTCCGCTGGCAACGGAAGCCGTGCCCGGCAAGCCTGACAGTGACAATGCCGCGACGGTCCTTCGCTCAATTGAACGGTCCGTTGCCGCGACCATGCTGGGCGACGCATCAGGAATTGTTACCAATCCAATCGCCAAGCATGTGTTGCATGGCGCTGGGTTCAAGCATCCGGGACATACCGAGTTTCTGGCAGCTTTGGCCGAAGCGGCCGTGCCCGGACAGCCTATTCATCCGGTGATGCTACTGGCCTCGGATGCGTTAAAAGTTGTCCCGCTCACGATCCATATTCCACTCAAAGATGTGGCCGGCAGCATCTCGACCGCGCTTATCGTCAAGACCGCGCGCATTGTTGCTCGCGCAATGACCGAGGATTTCGGGATTGCGGCGCCGCGGCTGGCCATTGCGGGCTTGAACCCGCATGCCGGAGAAAACGGATCGATTGGCCAGGAAGATTCGCTCATCATTCAGCCAGCCATCGCCGGACTTATTCGGGAAGGGCTCAACGTCACCGGTCCACATCCCGCCGATACGCTGTTTCATGCCGCGGCCCGCAAGACTTACGACGTCGTGATTGCCATGTATCATGATCAAGCACTGATCCCGATCAAGACACTGGCATTTGACACGGGTGTCAACGTGACGCTCGGATTGCCGTTTGTCAGAACATCACCCGATCACGGCACCGCGTTTGACATTGCAGGCCTCGGCATCGCGGACCCTGAGAGCTTGATCCACGCTTTGCTGTTGGCGGCGTCAATGGCGAAGCGGCGCGCTGAGCAAGCGCTGGCGCAAGGCGTGTCATGACCGACGATTACGAGCCGCTTCCCGCCCATCACGCGGGACCAACGCCCGACGGCTTGCCGCCGTTGCGCGAGGTGATCCGCAACCATGGACTGGACGCGAAAAAGAGCCTCGGCCAGAATTTCATTCTCGATCTCAATTTAACGCGCGCAATCGCTCGGCTCGCTGGTTCTCTCGACGGCGTGTCCGTGATCGAGGTTGGTCCTGGCCCTGGCGGGTTGACGCGCGCCTTGCTGCTTGAGGGCGCGAGCCGCGTCATTGCCGTTGAGCGCGATGACCGGTGCCTCGCGGCACTCGCCGAGATCAGCGCGCACTATACCGGCCGGTTGTTCGTTCATGGCGATGATGCCCTGAAGGCGGATTGGCCAGCGCTCATCGGTGCCCATGAGCCAGCGCTCAAATCCGTCATCATCGCCAATCTGCCCTACGGCATTGCAACGGCGCTGCTTGTTGGCTGGCTCGAAGTCGAGCCGTGGCCGCCATGGTGGAGCCGGATGGCGCTTATGTTTCAGAAAGAAGTCGCTGAGCGCATCGTGGCAGCACCTGGTTCAAAGGCGTACGGCCGGTTGTCAGTGATCTCGCAATACCGGACCACGCCACGTATCGCGATGACATTGCCACCGGCCGCCTTTACGCCGCCGCCCAAGGTGTCATCGGCGGTCGTTGTGTTTGATCCGAAGCCCGCGCCTGAGCCTGAGTGTTCGATCGCTGTATTGGGTCAAGTGACGGCGGCGGCCTTTGGCCAGCGCCGCAAGATGCTGCGTTCGAGCCTGAAACAACTGCTGCCAATGCCGGAACTGCTTTTGAAGTCAGCCAATATCGAGCCAACGCGGCGCGCCGAAGAGCTGACGGTTACGGAATTTGCGAGGCTGGCCCGTATATTCGCAGATCGGGCTTAGCGTGCAGCTCTCGCTTAAACACAGCGCATAAAGATCAGATTGCCACTGTTTGTTGCGCGAACCTGATAGCCCTTCGACTGCATTAGCGCCGCCAAATCGACGCGCCATCTTAGCCTACTATCTTCCACGATTAAAAGACGGGGAAAAAGCTGACTTGGCGCGCTGTTAAAGAACGGGGCCAGCACTTGATCTTCGGCGCCTTCGACATCGATCTTGATGGCGTCGACGCGCGTCACTTGATTTTGCGCGAGCAACATGGCCAGCGTTGAGGCCGGGACACGGATGCCGCTCTGCTTCGCTCCCGATATCCAATCTGCGTGAACCGAAGTTGCGCCCAGGTTTTGCCCATCCGTATGCAGCAAGATCTCGCCGTTGTGATCAGACAGCGCGACTGGTGCGATGACTACGTTCTTTAGCCCGTTCAGCGCTAGGTTGGTTTGGAGCCTGGCGCGCACCACAGGATGAGGTTCGACAGCAAGCACGTGGCCTTTTGCGCCTGACCGGCGGGCGACAAAAAGTGTGTAAATACCCGCATTGGCGCCGATATCGACAAACATAAAACCCGGAGTGACGGCGTTCGACAGAATTTCTAGTTCAACCGGATCAAAGAATTGCGGAGTGGCAAGCAGTCGTTTCTCGCTGGCATTGTCAAACGGATGCAACCGCATTTTTTGCCCGAAAACTTCGGCATCGACCGGACCTTGGCTGGTCCGCTTTAGGGTTGATCGGATGAGAGATGCGATGCGGTGGCCTGCCGCGGTCGGGTGAAGGCGCCGCCCAACACCCATCAAAGCGGATTGCAACCGGCTCGGCGGAAACGTGCCGAAAATCTTCGGCTCAAGATAAGATATACTCATCATCATTGAGAGTTCGAAAACAACGATCAGTTATTGCCTGATCATCTCTCAACCCCAATGGGGCCATTCCTGAGGCGGGAGCCTTACAACCGTGTAATACCGTCGCCCGAGTCTCGGTCGGGAGAGACGCTCACCTCTACCAATTAGTCTGTCGCATTTGGGGTCGCCAGACACGTCCGCCGTTAATAACGGCGTCGACCGTGACAGCGAATATTTCTATTTGAGCTGGAATGGACTATAGACTTTACGCCCCCTGCCCCCGCGCGGCTTTTGCCTCTTTTGAACCAGCGCGAGACTGATACTTTTGAGCCAGTCCTTCCCACTCGATTTCGAGTGAGCCACCCATGGATTTGCGCTGCTTATCCCAATTGGTGAGCAGGTCAATGCAAGCGTGGTCGATATAATCGAGATCGGCGATGTGAACGCGGACGTGAGCGTCTGGTTGCAGTGTTTCAAGTTCAGCCGCCAGCGCTGGCAGCTTGATCAAAGTTGCAGAGCCGGTGAGATGGAGAACAACGGACTTGCCGCCATCTGTCTCTACTTTGCGGATGTCGAGGTGAGAGAAAGCATAAAGCAGTTTGGCCAGCGATAATCCGAGACCGAGCAGCACGCCTTTGAGCAGATCAGTCGAAACGATGGTGACGATGGTGGCTATATAAATCAGCACCTCGCCTTTGCCGAACTTTAAGAGCGTTGGTACGACTTTTGGATAGGCCAGCTTATAGCCAGTGAACACTAGGACGGCCGCCAGAGCGGAGAGCGGAATGTAGGTCAACGTCCACGGTAGCAAGCTGGCGAACAGACAAAGCCATACGCCGTGCATGACCGCAGACCATCGCGACACGGCCCCTGCTTCAACGTTGGCGCCCGAGCGCACGATAACGCCAGTCATGGGCAGCACGCCGAGCGAACCGCAGATCATGTTGCCAACGCCTTGGGCGGTGAGTTCCTGATCATATTTTGTACGTGGACCGCTGTGCATCTGATCAACAGCGGTGGCACACAGCAGCGTTTCAGCACTAGCAATGAATGCGATGGCGAGAGCGCCTATCATCATATTGGTGCTTGTGAAGAACTCAAAAATCTTGTCGGTCGTCGGGAAAATCGCCGTCGCCCAGATGTTGTCAGGAACTTCGACATGCTTGATCTGATCGAGATGGAAAAACCCAGCTGCTGCCATGCCGACAAGCACGCCGACGAGCGGGGCTGGAAGGACCTTGAGGCTCTTCGGCGCAAACAAAGTCCAGGCAAAAATTGACGCGATGGTCAGAAGGCCGATTTCACCGGCCTGCAAGCGGAAGTCGCCAGCGCTGACCGCATCCATTATCGCTTTGGGAATGCCGAGCAAATTCTGGATGCCGGTACCTACCGGTTTACCGTCGAGCATGACGTGAAACTGAGCGGCCAAGATGAGGATTCCAATCCCGGCCAGCATGCCGTGGATCACGGCAGGCGACACGGCACGGAACCATTGGCCAAGTTTGAAGATGCCGGCCACAAATTGCAGGAGACCCGCAAACAAGACGATGACGCCGATTTTTTCGATGCCGAACTGCTGTACGAGTTGCAAAACCAGAACAGCTAGGCCTGCCGCAGGGCCGCTAACCTGAAGTGGCGAGCCGGCAATCAATCCGACAACAATTCCGCCTACTATGCCGGTGATAATTCCAGCTGTCGGCGGCATCCCCGATGCAATGGAAATCCCCATACAGAGAGGCAGAGCGACCAGGAACACAACCACAGAAGCCAGCAGATCTTTGCCGAGGGCCGAACTTTGAGCCGCTGCCGGCGTCGTTCCAGTCGTCATCGCGATCCCCTTGAGATAAGCCCCGGCCTGTGCTCGGGCGTAGCGCCAGTGGGTCACCGGCAACACTGGACATATTGACCTAAAGTTGCAGGCTACCGCCCCCAATCAATTGCCATAAATCATCTGTGCGGCGCCTCGCCGCGGTGCTGGTCAGGCTGCCGCCGGCGCGCTAATCCACCGCCCATGCTGTCCCATTAATTTGCCGCCGGCCAAACAATCGAGGGCTTGACCATGACTGAACGCTTAGAAGACATCGCGCGCGCCTTGGTGGCGCCCGGCAAAGGCATTCTGGCCGCCGACGAAAGCTCGGGCACGATCAAAAAGCGCTTCGACAAGATCGGCACGGCTTCAACCGAAGACAGCCGCCGCGACTATCGCGAAATGATGTTCCGAGCTGGCGAGGCGATGACCAAGCATATCTCGGGCGTGATCCTTTACGACGAGACCATCCGTCAAAAAGCCAAAGATGGCACAACATTGGTCTCGGTGATGCAGGCCGCCGGCTGCATCCCCGGCATCAAAGTTGATACTGGTGCTAAGGCGCTCCCCGGCCCGGCTTCGAAGATTGAAACCATCACAGAAGGCCTCGACGGCCTGCGCGAACGTCTCGCCGAATACCACGCGCTGGGTGCCCGCTTTGCCAAGTGGCGCGCGGTCATCACCATCGCTGATGGCCTGCCGACTTGGAACTGCGTCAAGGCCAACGCCCATGCCCTCGCCCGCTACGCCGCGCTCTGTCAGGAAGCCGGAATTGTGCCGATCGTCGAGCCAGAAGTGCTGATGGATGGCGAGCATTCGAAACATGACATCGACGAATGCTATCGCGTGACCGAGTGGACGCTGCGCACTGTGTTCCGCGAGTTGTATGACGCCCGCGTGTCGCTCGAAGGCATGATCTTAAAACCGAATATGATCATCGCTGGCCAGAAATGTGCCAAGCAACCTTCGGCTCAAGAAGTAGCCGAGAAGACCGTGCGCTGCTTGAAGGCAACCGTCCCGTCCACTGTTCCAGGCATCGCATTCTTGTCGGGCGGCCAATCCGACGAAGCCGCGACGCAGCATTTGTCACTCATGAATGCGATGGGCGGATTGCCGTGGGCGCTGACCTTCTCCTACGGCCGCGCGCTGCAAGCTGCCGCCTTGTCGGCCTGGGGCGGAAAGCCAGAGAATGTTGCAGCCGCTCAAGCCGCCTTCACGCACCGCGCCCGCATGAACGGCTTGGCCGCACTCGGCAAATGGGACGCGAAGCTCGAGAAAGCTGCTTAGTTTTAAGCGGTTGTATAGCTCGATCAATTGAAGCCCTGGCCAATTGGCCGGGGCTTTTTGTTGATCATGTAAAGCAACGTTGTATAAATGGCGGCACGCCCGTTCTAACTGCCGGAGGACCAGAACATGGAAACCTTTTTATTTCTGCTTTTGCTCGCCGTCGCCGCGTTCTTATTCATCGCATCGCGAAAGCCTGACACGTTTAGCGTCCAACGCTCCGCAGTTATGAAGGTGCCGCCCGACAAGATATTTGCGCAGCTCAACGATTTGCATTTGTGGAACGTCTGGTCGCCGTGGGCCAAGAAGGACCCGGCGATGAAGCTTGAGTATAGCGGGCCAAGGTCTGGCGTTGGCGCAGCGCAAGCGTGGGATGGCAACAAGAACGTCGGCAAAGGCCGGATGGAAATTTCCAGCAGCACACCGCCATCAAAGATCTCCTACAATCTCAATTTTGAGAAGCCGATGCGCGCCAACAACCAGGCCGAATTTACTTTGACGCCCGAGGGCAGTGACACACGAGTTAAATGGGTCATGTCGGGCCCGGTGTCGTTCCCGGCGAAGATCATGCACTCTCTATTCGACATGGACAAAATGATCGGCAAGGATTTCGAAGCCGGGCTCGCGAATTTGCGCGCGATTGTGGAGAAGTCGTAAGCGCCGTAGGGTGGGTTAAAGGCGCGGCATGCTGAAGGCATGACGTGGCGTAACCCACCATCTCAACTGGCGGCCCAAGCCTCGCGGCCCATGGTGGGTAACGCCACCGCGCTTCGCGCGATCCGGCTTTTACCCACCCTACGGATCGCGCAAGTTTGCGCGCGCATA
>JANNFX010000058.1:0-14371 GCA_031380225.1 Hyphomicrobium sp. | reverse complement strand
GCTGCCGGGCCACAGCCGCCTCAATGCCAATCAGAAGCGCGAATTCACGACGGGCTGGCTCAGTTGGCTTGGTGCCGAAACACTTGGCGTCGCCATGGCGATCATGAACCTCGTGTGCGTGCCGTTGATCCTGCTGTTCAGCGTCGCGGTGCCCGATAAGGTTTTGACAGGCCCGATCCTGGCGAGTTTCGCGGTCTCGCTATTGCACTTCGTGGCGCTTTACCGGTTGCGTTGCCCGATGCCGGCACGCGTCATGGCCGGCGCCGTGGTTATTGCGATGTCGGTACAGTGGACGATTGCAAGTGCGGTTGCGACTGGGCTCATCAAAGACAACCTGCCATTCAACGTGACCGCAAAAGGTGGCGGAGCTCAGAAGCGTGCCCTCGCGTTCCAGGCCATGCCGGAGCTTATCCTTGGTGCCGCTTTGTTGATCGGCGCGCTGACATTGATCCTCTGCAACGCGTCGCAAGTTAGGGAAATCAATGTCTTTGCGGCTGTCCTGGTCCTGCAAAGCTTGCCGTTCCTGGCGGCGGCCGGCATTGCCTGGTTTGAAGGATCAAACCTCAATGACTTCGTCTACTGGCGCGGCATCGAAGCCAAGCTTGCAAGCCTGTTGCCAGCCCGTCTGCCGGAAGCAAAGGCTGTCGAAGCGCCAGTCGCGACCAAGAAGGCGGCCTGAGACTATTAAGCTTGGGGGCCAAATCCGGACACCTGGCGGCCTGCACAGGTGACACTTCCTGTTGGCCCCGGGGCCGAACCGCTTTAGAACACCGGCGAGACTAACTCGCCGGGTTCTTATTTCATGACGCTCAAAAGTATGACTGGGTTCGCGCGCCACGCCGGATCGCACGGCGCCGTGTCGTGGCACTGGGAGGCGAAAAGCGTCAACAATCGCGGTCTCGACGTGCGGATCCGGCTCGCGCCGGGTTACGACGCGCTTGAACCGGCAATCCGTGACGAAATTGCCAAGCGGTTTTTGCGTGGCAGCATTTCCGTGACCCTCAATCTCGACCAACAGCAGCGGGCCACGACTGAAGTGCGTCTCAACGAGAGCGTGCTGGCCAACGTCATTGCCGCCGCCGAGCGTGTCAGAGCGTTGACCGGCGCCGAGCCAGCCCGTATCGACGGACTGCTTGGCATCAGAGGCGTATTGGAGGTCGTCGATGTCGAGGTGAGTGACGCAGAGAGCGCACTTTGCCAGGCAGAAATGCTGGCGACCTTGAAGTTGGCGCTTGACGCACTTGCCGAGGCCCGCGCTGCCGAAGGTCAGCGCCTGCATGCGGTCGTCTCCGCCCAAATTGATGATATTGCCGCCCGGACCCACGCGGTTGACATATCGCCCGCCCGCACAGTCGATGCCATCCGCATCCGGCTCGCAGGCCTGGTGCAAAAGCTGATCGATACCGGCAACGGGCTTGATCCAGCGCGCTTGCATCAAGAAGCTGTGATGCTGGCGACGCGTGCCGATGTCGACGAGGAATTGAAGCGCCTCAAAGCTCATGTTGAAGCGGCGCGTGACCTTCTAGCCAAGCCGCTTGGCGCTGGCCGCAAACTTGACTTTTTGGCTCAAGAGTTCAATCGGGAAGCCAATACGCTAACTTCGAAGGCCAATGACAACACCATTGCCGCTGAAGGTTTGGCGATGAAGTCGACGATCGATCAATTGCGCGAACAGGTGCAGAACATTGAGTGACGCCACACCATTATCCCCTGACATCGCCCGTCGCGGCCTACTGCTCGTGCTGTCGTCGCCGTCGGGCGCTGGCAAGACGACGCTGGCGAAGGGATTGCTTGAAGCCGATTCGAACATCAGGCTTTCGGTATCGGTTACAACTCGCAAGGCCCGCCCTGGTGAGATCGATGGCAAAGACTATATTTTCACTGATGAAGCTCACTTCAAGAATATGACGGTGCAGGGCGACTTGCTCGAATGGGCGCGCGTGTTCGGCAATTACTATGGCACGCCCAAGAAACCAGTGATGGACACCGTTGCGGCTGGCCGTGACGTCCTGTTCGATATTGATTGGCAGGGCTGTCAACAGCTTACCGAAAAAATGTCGGGCGACCTCGTTCGGGTATTCATCCTGCCTCCGTCTGGTCAAGTCTTGGAGACTCGCCTGAAAGGCCGGGCGCAGGACCCGCCCGAGATTGTCGCCAAGCGGATGGCGGAAGCGAGTGCTGAAATCAGCCACTGGGCCGAGTACGACTACGTGATCGTCAATTCGGATCTTGAGGCCAGTATCGCCAGCCTCAAATCGATCTTGATGGCCGAACGCCTGAAGCGTGACCGCCTGCTCGGCCTGTCCGCATTCGTCCGCGATTTGCAGAGCGCGCTATAGGCCTTTGAAGCCTTTACTCGGCAGCAAGTGGCGGCGCTTGCTTTGCGGCTGGCGCTGGGGAGGATGGCGTGGCGGTGGCGATGCGAATGGGGCCTTGTGCAGGGCGCGGTGCGTCCTCGTATTCGTCGATGACGTCATCGGCTTTGCCGAAAAAACGGCCGAAGATCTTCCCAACCAGCCAAGATAAGTCGTCCATCACGAGGAAGAACGACGGCACAAATACCAGTGACAGCATGGTCGAAACGATCAATCCGCCAATAACGGCAATCGCCATAGGTGCACGGAACTCGCCGCCGTCGCCGACGGCCAACGCACTTGGTAACATGCCGGCCGCCATGGCGATTGTCGTCATCACAATTGGGCGTGCGCGCTTTGAGCCAGCTTCGATCATGGCGTTGAAGCGGTCCGTGCCACGCGCAATCTCTTCGACGGCAAAGTCGACTAACATGATGGCGTTTTTTGTGACAATCCCCATCAGCATCAGCAACCCGATGTAGACTGGCATCGACACCGAGTTGTTGGTGATCAAGAGCGCTGCCACCACGCCGCCAAACGACAGCGGCAGTGACAACAGAATGGTGATCGGCTGGAAGACGCTGCCGAACAACAGGATCAGCAGGCCAAGAACGATCATGAGCCCGGTGCCCATGGCGTTGATGAACCCTGTTGCGACCTCGTCCTGAACTTCGGCGTCGCCGGCCACCTGCAGCCGGACCCCTGCCGGCAAATTCAAACCCTTGACGGTTTCGTCAAATTTCTCGCGTGCCCTACCAAGTGCGAAGCCGCCGACGAGATCAGCGCCGACTTCCGCTCGCCGTTCGCGGTCGTAGCGGTCGATTGCACTCGGCCCGCGTCCGTACGAAATGCTGGCGACGGCAGATAGCGGGATCGACCGGCCGGTTGCGCTGGTGACGCGCATGGTTTCAAGGCGCTGAAGATTTTCGCGCGCCGATTCTTCAAGCTGGACCCGGATCGGGATCAGGCGGTCGCCCACCGTAAACTTCGCCAGGTTGGCACCGACATCTCCGAGCGTTGCGACACGCACCGTTTCGGCGATTTGATCAGGCGACACGCCGAGGTTGGAGGCAATATCTGAGCGCGGCACCACGCGAATTTCGGGCCGGTCAAGTGCAGCCTTCGATGCCACGTTATAGAAGCCCGGCAATTGCCGCACGGCGGCTTCGATCTTGGACACCGCCGCCGACAGCGCATCGCCATTTTTAGATAAGATAGAGAACGCCAGTTCGCGTTCGCCACGTTCGTTGACGAACCAGGCTCTGACGTCCGGCATGTCGGCAATCCGCGCCGCGATCAGCGGTTTCAACTTCTTCTGCGATAGCTTGCGCTCGGTTTTTGGCACCAGCAGTACTGTCATGGCGGCGCGCCGCACTTCAAGCTGACCGGTCGGTGACGTTCCGCCGAGCACAAACACGCTTTTGACCTCCGGCTGCTGCTTGACCGCCGCTACGATCTGATCTGTCACCTTTCGGGTCGTTTCAAGTTTTGATCCGGTCGGCAGTTCAAGCGAGATCACCGTGCGGCTGTTGTCTTCATCGGGAATGAAGCTCGTCGGTAGCATGGCAGTGGCTTTGATGGACGCATAGAACACCAAGCCGCCAATAATAAGCGTGATGTATTTCCAATTGAGCGTTGCGCGCAGGAAACTCAAATAAGTGCGCATGATGAAACCATGTGTATGATCTTCGGGCTGTAAAGGCTTCATCAAGTAAGCCGCCATCATTGGCGTAATCAGGCGCGCAACGAGCAGTGAGAACAGCACCGCGGAAGCCACGACAAGTCCGAATTGTTTGAAGTATTGGCCTGCAACTCCGGCCATGAACGAAACCGGCGCGAAGATCGCAACAATTGTGAATGTGATGGCGATCACCGCAAGCCCGATTTCATCGGCCGCTTCCATCGAAGCGCGGTAGGGCGATTTACCCATGCGCATGTGGCGCACGATGTTCTCAATTTCAACAATTGCGTCGTCGACTAGAATCCCGGTCACGAGTGTAATGGCGAGCAAGCTGACGAGGTTCAGGGAGAACCCAAACATGCTGATGGCCCAGAATGTCGGAATGATCGACAACGGCAGGGCAATCGCAGTGATCAAAGTTGCGCGGATGTTTCGGAGAAACACGAACACCGTCAAAATGGCGAGGAGCGCGCCTTCGATTAAGCCCTCCATTGCGGCTTTGTAGTTACCTGCCGTATAGGCGACCGCGTCGTCAATTTTGGTCATCTCGACGTCAGGGTACTCGGCCTTCAATTCCTCAAGTTTCTTTTCAACGACGGCCTTGACTGACGTTTCACTTGAGCCCTTGGAGCGGAAAATCGAGAATGACACCACCGGTTGACCATTGTTGGTGGCGAATGAACGCGGTTCCGTCGCGTCGTCAATAATGCGTCCGATATCACTGAGCCGCACATCGCGGCCGCCAGGCAGGATTATCTTGGTGCCGGCGAGCGCTTCAACCGTGCGCGCACCGGCCAGGATGCGGATCGCTTGTTCTTGGCCACCGACTTCGCTGCGGCCTGAGCCGACGTCGACATTGGTGGCGCGCACCTGGCGGTTGACTTCGGCCGCCGTGATGCCCATCGCCAATAGCCGGTCGGGATCGAGCAGAATGCGGATTTCGCGCTGAACGCCGCCATAACGTTCGACGCGACCAACGCCTTTGAGCCCTTGCAATGCGCGTTTTATGACATCATCAACATGCCACGACAAACCCTCGAGCGTCTTTCCAGGTGAAGTTGTTGCGTAAGCCAAAATGGCTTGGCCTTCGACGTCGATGCGCGAAACAATTGGTTCATCGATGGTGCGCGGCAAATCGGGGCGCGCCTTTTCAATGGCGTCTTTGACATCAATCAGCGCCCGGTCGGTATCGACTTCAAGCCGGAATTCGATAACGGTGGTTGAAACGCCATCGGTCAGCGTCGATATCAAGTGCTTGACGCCAGTGATGTTGGCGACAGAATCTTCGACAATCTTTGTAACTTGGGTTTCGAGTTCGGCTGGTGCTGCGCCCGACTGCGGTACGGTGACAGAGATCAGCGGTATGTCGATATTCGGAAACCGAGTGACCGGCAGCTGCCGGAAGCTCATGATGCCAAGCAGGCACAACACCGCAAACAGCAGGATGGATGGCACTGGCGTACGGATCGACCAAGCCGAAAAATTTATCTTCAAGCTCATTGGATTTGTCTCTGGGCTGCAGCCGTCGCATCAGCGTTGCTATCGAAGATTGGTCTCACTTCATCGCCATCGCGCAGGAATGATCCGGCACGAGCGACGACCACATCACCCTCAACGAGCCCGGTCGTGATCTCGATCGATCCGCCTGCCGCAAGCCCGGTCGTTACCGAACGCTCGGCGGCTTTTCCGTCCAAGATGGCCAGCACCGTGCTCTTGCCTGCCGCCGTGCTCACAGCGGTCACCGGCAGCGACAAACCGCGGCTTTTCGCCGTTTCAATGACGCCACTGCCGAACGCGCCGATGCGCAGCGCTGGGTTGTCACCAAAAAATATCTTGACCCGGCCTAGCCGTGTCAGCGGATCGATTTCAGGAGATATGAGCCGCAGTGTCCCTCGCACTAGACCGCCGCCGGCTACGGCGATTGTCGCCTGTTGGCCTGGCTTCAGTTTGGCGATCTGAGCTTCCGCGACCTCTGCATCAAGTTCGATCTCACCGTTTTGGATGATACGGAACATGGGCTCGCCAGCGCCGGACGCAGTCGCAATGCCGCCCAGACGCGCGCCGCGTCGCGAAATGATGCCGTCCGCTGGTGCGCGGACATCAGTGTTCTGGCGGCGCCAATCCAGTTCTTTGCGTTGTGCGTCAACTTCGGCCTTTGATGCCTCAGCAGCTTTCAAAGCGTCGCGAGCTGCTTCAGCTTGTGCCGCAGTAGTTTTTGCGGTGGCTTCGCGCTGATCGAAAACGCTCTCGGAAACATAACCGGATTTTGTCAGAGGGCGCGCGCGTTCCAAATCGGCCTTGGCCTGTTTGGTGCGGGCGTCGGCTTCTGCAATCTGGCTCTTGGCCTGAGCAACGGTCGCTGTTGCGCGTGCAGCACTTGCGGTATTGGCGGCCAATTGGGAATCGAGCGTGTCCGTGACCAGCGTCGCCAGCACGTCGCCTTTCTTGACGCGATCGCCCTGATCTACATTGATTTTTAGGACTTTGAGGCCTTCGACTTCGGGGGCTACCAGGATTTCTTCGCGCGCGATCAGCGATCCAGTAACCAGCACTGTCTCGGCAAAGTCAGCCTTAGCGACGCGAACCGCGCCAATGGCTGGCGGCTTGACACTTTCTCCTTCGGATTTTTTCAGCGCGGCGTCGGCCTGCGCGGCAGTCGTCTCTGCAACGTTTGCCTGAAACCATTCCGGTTTTATTAATGCTGCGTAACCGCCGGCACCAATGGCCGCGAGCGTAGCAAGGATGACGCCAAGTTTTTTGGGACTCATCGGGCGGCCTCCACAACTGGAGCTGCCGCACCCGCGCCAACGGGGTTCAGCAACAGCCGGACAAGTTCGACCATGGCAGGGATCATGACGGCGGGATCGTATTTAGGATCGATGGCCCGGCGCCAAAACATGCCATCTCCGATGATAATGAACGCATTCGCGACTGTGGCAATATCCACTACAGGTGCGATCCGCCCGGCATCTTTCATACGTTGAAACAAGTCCTTGAAGCTCTGAAAGACGAAGTCGTCGACCGAGCGAAACATCTCGCCAACTTGAGAGTTCCTGGTCGATTCGAGCCCGATTTCGACGCACATCAAACGTTTGTGTGGCGGTTCTTCGGCAAAGTACTGTTCGCCGATGCCTCGCAAGGCTTGGAAGAAATCGGGCGCCATCGTTAAATCGGCAAAACGAGACTGGAATTCAGCCCTGTCGCGTTCACATAACCCGGCGATCAGCGCCTCTTTTGAGGTGAAGTAGATATAGAGCGCGCCGGGGCTGACCAGCGCTTCTCTGCAAATATCCTGCATTGTGGTGGCGTGAAAACCGGCGCGCGCGAAGCACTGCTCGGCGGCGTCGAGGATATGCTCACGGCGCTGCCGCTGAGTGTCGGGTTTTAGACGGGGCATGAGGTGCCTGACGGTTGGACTACAGAAGGATCAACAACAACGCAAAACGAATGATCGTTTTATTTGTCTCGCTGAATCCTGGCTTTGTCAAGGCGAACATTCATTCTTTTTGGTTGCAGATTTCGGATTGGTTAACGGGATTAGGGCGCCGGATCCGCCCCGGTCCAGTGAACCCTACGCTCAGTCAATTGGCGCAGATTGCTTAACGGATCAAAGGCGGCACCAAAATCGACCGCTACGGCGCTGCAGCTGGAGCGGCAGCAGCTTTCTCGGGTTTGGCGTCGATGAGGCCTGGCAACTTGGTGCCGGTCATGCCGATTTCGAGGTTGGCTTCATAACAGCTTTTGCCCTGAGAGATTTTGCACTCATTCGGGCCGGTGGCGTGTTTGCACGACAGCAGCTGTTTCCAGCTGTCTAGGATCAATTTGGCTTGATCGTCGAATGCCGCCAAATCATCGCCGGTGTAGTGGGCTTTGAGGTCATCGACGGTGGGCTTGGTAATCATGCCATAACAAACCAGAGCCACTCCAGCTGCCTGGCCATAGCGCGCGCCAGCTTCTCGGGGGTTGGTTGGAAACGAAACAGTTGGATTGTTGACGGTCGCCGCGGTGGCATGGGGTTGAGCCGGATCAGCGCCTGCTATCGTGGGGACTGAGGTCAGTATCGCAAACGCCAAAACGCCGATAACTTCTCGCGCGCGGCCCGCCATATTCGTCGTCCTCCGGTTTAAATCATTCCGTGCGTATACGGGCCAGCGCCACTGATAGATTATCCCTGCACAAGTGTAGCGCCATCTAAAGGCTGGGCCATCATGACAAATCCGCAAGAAACGGGGCGAGCGCTGCCAATGACGCACGGTAACAATCCGAGCGAAGCGGTCGAAACACTTGCCGGAAACCTCGCAGGCGGCGTGCTGATACTTTGTGATCACGCGTCAAATGCCCTTCCCGATGGCTATGGGACACTGGGTCTGCCACGGGAAGAGCTTAACCGGCATATCGCTTATGATATTGGTGCTGCTGGTGTGGTGGCAGGGCTTTCGAAACGCCTCAATGCGCCGGCCATTCTCACTTCCTTTTCGCGGCTGTTGATTGACTGCAACCGTGGAGCCGATGATCCAACGCTGATCATGCGTCTGTCAGACGGTGCCATCGTGCCGGGCAATCGCAGGCTTGATGATGCTGAACGCCAGCACCGCATCACTACGTTTTATGAGCCGTATCATGGTGCAATTTCATGCCATATCGATGGTGCCATCGATATCGGGCATCCGCCGGTACTGATTTCGATTCATAGTTACACTCCGGTCTGGCGCGGACAGCCACGGCCTTGGCATACCGGCATTCTATGGGACAAAGACCCGCGATTGGCGACGCAATTGTTGACGGAATTGAGGGCGGACCCAACCATAGTGACCGGCGCCAACGAACCCTACAGCGGGCGGCTTTACGGAGACTGCATGTATCAGCATGGCACCAGCCGGGGACTTGCACACGCCATTATCGAAATCCGCCAAGATCTGATTGAAGACGCATCAGGTCAGACAGAGTGGGCTAATCGGCTGGCGCGAATTATGACATCATTGCTTGACGATCCGGCCTTGAAGGCCGATCTGACATCCATACAATATTACGGCTCGCATACGAGCCCAGGTTCGACCAAAGGAAGTTAGCCATGGATGAAAAACTCAAGACCGAACTCGAAGCTGCCGCATTCCGCCGCTTGCTGGCGCATCTCAACGGCCGCTCGGATGTGCAGAACATCGACATGATGAACCTCGCCGGTTTCTGCCGCAACTGTTTGTCGAATTGGATGGCGGACGCCGCCGCCGAGCGCGGCCTGACGCTCACGAAGGATGCAGCACGCGAGATGATCTACGGCATGCCTTATAAAGACTGGCAGGCGCTGCATCAGACGGACGCCTCGCCCGAATCACTTGCAGCTTTTGAGAAAAACAAGCCGCATCAGCATTAAGGCCCCCGTGATCCACAGTGGCTTAATTACCTTGGGATGATAGGCGCCAAAACCTTGCTGGCCCGGCGCGTGGTCATTAGTTTTCCGCCATGACTTTGCTTCACAATCCGAGGCAACAGCGCGACACCAACGCAACGCGGGGATCATATCATGACTACTTTAGCCGGGGCTGCACAAAATCAACTGCGCCAGCTTGTCGAACAGATCGAGCGCCTTGAAGAGGAAAAGAAGGCCTTGGCTGGCGATGTCCGCGATAAGTATCTCGAAGCCAAGGGCCTAGGCTTTGACGTGAAAATTTTGCGCCAAGTTGTGCGCCTGCGCAAACAGAGCCAGTCCGAGCGCCAAGAAGCGGAAAGCATCCTCGAAGTTTATATGCATGCACTCGGCATGCTTGAAGGCGGTCCCAGTGCCGAAGCCGTCGAGCGCATGCTCGCAGCTGAGTAGGGCGCATGCTCGCAGCAGCTGAGTAGAGCGATGCGAGAGCCGGCGCAGGACCTCGATTTTAAGCGCTTCAGCTTCCGTTCAGGTGCCTTCCAGTATCTCGAATGATGAAACATTCGAGGAATTATGCCATGCGAGCAGCGTCCTATTTGGTTTTGTCGGCGATCGCGGTTCTGGCGGCAGCAATCGTGGCGGCCACAAGCCCGGCTCACGCCCTGAAGCGCTCTGGGGTGGGCGGAATTTGTGCTGGCTTTGCCGGCTTCCAGTGCCGGGGCAATTTATTTTGTGACTTCGCCCCAGAGGCCCAATGTGGCGCTGCCGATCAATCCGGCACCTGCGCACGGCGTCCCCAAATTTGCGCCAAAATCTATCAGCCGGTATGTGGCTGCGATGATAAAACCTACGGCAATGACTGCGAACGCCGCGCTGCTGGCGTCGGCAAGATCAAGGACGGACCGTGTAAGGCGGGCTAAGCAACGCGATTGGGGATGTTTGGCCTGGTGCCACTTCGCCGCACACAAATTGCTCCGTTTTACTGCGGTCCTGAATGGCGCGCCCGTGTAGAGCGAGAAATCGTGTCCAGGCCGCTTAAAATTTCCAGGAATTCGGGAGCGGGTTGCGGTCCACCAGAAGTCCTAGTTATTCGGCTTTTTTAACAGTTCAATTTGGTCTACGGGAGAAGACCTTAGTTGCTCTATGGCCACCCCGTCCTTCTGCTCATCGCGGATTCGCAATCAATGCCTTTGGCTCCCGTCCTCGTCCACGTGTTCACGGCCCTCGGCGCGGTCTGTGCTTTGTTTGCAGCCCTCGCCATTCCGAACGGCGACTGGGTCGGGCTGTTTTTCTGGCTTGGTGTCGCCCTTTTCATCGATGGCATCGACGGAACATTTGCCCGCATGGCTGAGGTTGATACGCGATTGCCGCGCTTTTCCGGCGAAACGCTCGACCTTGTCATCGACTACGTCACCTACGTCTTCGTTCCGGTTCTGGCGCTGCTCGCGGCTGGGCACCTGCAGGGTATCTTGGGGGAGGGACTTGCAGCCGGAATTCTGCTGTCGTCGCTGTATCATTTTTCAGACAACGGCAGCAAAGATGAAGAGAAAAGCTTCGTTGGCTTTCCAGCTATTTGGAACGTCGTCGCCTTTTACATCTTCGTATTCGCGCCCAGTCGGGAGGTAACCGCCGCGATCATCGCCACCTGTACGGTTCTGACTTTTGTACCTTGGCGCTGGGTCCATCCATTGCGTGTCGTGCGCATGCGGCCGGTGACGCTAGCTGTGACATTGATTTGGTCGATCGCGGCCGCTCTGGCCGTTTGGCAAGGACTGACAACGGCCACTATGGCCGTCAAAGCAGGGCTGCTAGGCGCTGCTATTTATGCTGTTGGACTGGCGTTATGGCGGCGTTGGTGATGCGAACGTTATTACTTTCTGAGTGTCAGTCAATTTTCTTCAGCCACAGCAATCACAAATAGAACCGCATAGTCTTGCTTATTGCACCCTTCAACGGGCGGCATCGGCGCCCCAGGAATTACGGGGAAAGCAGATTGTTTTGCGCTCGGAGGCGTACACGAGTTCTTACCCGCCGCCGGCGTGTAGCGCGCTGACCGGCATGGCAAATGTGTTACATCAAAAAGCTTCGCGCCGCGATCCAGTTCCCAACGCTGTGCCCCGTCTTTGTCAATCGGATGGATCGTCAGGGTCGTTGTCACTTCGCGCCCGCCTGTGACCATGTATTTTCCGGGAGAAAGTGGGAACTCGGGCTTCTCCATGATCAAACCGTGTTCTTCGAGCCACCAGTCTTGGTTGTCGAATGTCCACTCTGCCGGTGCGACGCCGTTGGCAGTTTTTAATCGCTCGTAGTCATTGAGCCTTACGCCGCGCGGGCCTGGATCTACCGGCCATAGTCCCCAGGATTGCGCTCCGGTCCCAGACGTCGCGCCAGGATCGCCCAACGCTGCGATAAACTGAGTTGGGATCGGTTTGAAGTCCGTCTCGGCCTGCAGCGGTGTGTTGAAGCACAACGCGAGTAATAATCCCAACACTGCCGATGCGGGTCGTAGTCCTGACTGTCTCACGCCCACTTTGATGTCTCCTCGATCCAGCGCACGGCCTTGCTGTCACTCAAGCCCTAGAAACGCTGCCAGAGCAAGACGCCGCCTGCGGTCATGCTACCCGCATTACCCGCGCAAGCCAGGTGCCTCGTGCCCAGTGCGCTCGACATATTCGGAGTAGCCGCCGCCGTATTGGTGAATGCCGTCGGGGGTCAGTTCCAGCACGCGATTGGAAAGGGCTGCTAAGAAATGCCGGTCATGCGAAACGAACAACATGGCGCCTTCATATTCGGCAAGCGCGGTGATCAGCATTTCCTTGGTCATCAAGTCGAGGTGGTTCGTGGGCTCGTCGAGCACCAGGAAGTTCGGCGGATCGTAGAGCATCTTGGCCATCACCAGCCGCGCCTTCTCACCGCCCGACAGCACCCGGCATTTCTTTTCGACGTCGTCGCCCGAAAAACCGAAGCACCCTGCCAGCGTGCGTAATGGGCCTTGCCCCGCCAGAGGGAACTGGTCTTCGAGCGACTGGAACACGGTTTCTTCGCCGTCCAGCAAATCCATGGCGTGTTGCGCGAAATAGCCCATCTTAACGCTGGCGCCAACTGCGACTGAGCCATCATCGGGCTTGGTTGAGCCCGCCACCAACTTCAGCAGAGTTGATTTTCCAGCACCATTGACACCCATAACGCACCAACGTTCCTTGCGGCGCACCTGAAAATTTAGGCCCTCGTAAATGCTGCGGCTGCCATAACTCTTGTGCACGTTCTTGAGACTTGCCACGTCTTCTCCGGACCGCGGGGCGGGTGCGAACTCGAACGCAATCGACTGGCGGCGCTTCGGCGGCTCGACGCGGTCAATCTTTTCCAAACTTTTAACACGGCTTTGCACTTGGGCTGCGTGCGAGGCGCGCGCTTTAAAGCGCTCGATGAACTTCAATTCCTTGGCCAGCATTGCTTGCTGACGATCAAACTGCGCCTGCTGTTGCTTTTCGCTCAATGCGCGTTGTTCGACATAGAACTCGTAGCCGCCCGAGTACGTCGTCAACGTGCCACCGTCGATCTCAACGATCTTTGTCACAATGCGGTCCATGAACTCGCGGTCGTGCGAGGTCATCATCAATGCGCCTTCATAGTCCTTGAGGAATTGCTCAAGCCAGATCAGACTTTCTAGGTCCAAATGATTGCTCGGCTCATCGAGCAGCATCGCGTCGGGCCGCATGAGGAGAATACGGGCCAACGCGACGCGCATTTTCCAACCGCCCGACAGCGCGCCAACGTCGCCGTCCATCATCTCTTCGCTAAAGCTCAAGCCAGCGAGCACTTCGCGCGCTTGGCCCTCAAGCGCATAACCGCCAAGTTCTTCAAAGCGGGCCTGCACTTCGCCGTAGCGCGCGATAATATCGTCCATCTCGTCCGCGCGTTCGGGGTCGGCCATGGCGGCTTCCAGTTCGGCAAGCTCTGCAGCGACTGTGCTGACAGGACCGGCGCCGTCCATGACTTCAGCCACAGCACTGCGGCCGCTCATTTCGCCAACGTCCTGGCTGAAGTAGCCGATGGTGATGCCGCGATCGGTCGAAACCTGGCCTTCGTCGGGCTCTTCACTTCCCGTCATCAGCCGGAACAGAGTGGTCTTTCCAGCTCCGTTTGGGCCGACGAGACCGACCTTTTCGCCTTTCTGCAGCGCTGCAGAGGCCTCGATGAAGACGATCTGATGGCCATTTTGCTTGCTGATATTGTCGAGACGAATCATAACCGGCTGCGCCTTTGAAGAGTTCTGGCGCTCTTAGGCTAAGTGGCGCGACCAAGGAAGAGTATTGCTCGTCGCTGGTGACATGTTGCAGCGATGCGTTGCGATGCGATGTGGCGGCTCCATTAGGGGGCTGCAATCTAACTTCAGCGTGCTAACTGGACCAATTCCTGCGCGAGTTCGCCCAGTCCAATGGCCACAACACCATGGGGCATAGGAACGCGCTCATCGCCCGCGTAGACGACTAATCGGCGTGCAGGCTTTAGGTCATCACATGCAATATGGAAACCGCGCTCCACCCTGGGTGACAAACTGCGCTTGATTTCGATGGCCCACAGTTCACCATCGGGCAGTTCCAGCAGCAGATCGATTTCGGCGCCGGCCGACGTCCTGAAATAAAACGGCGCTGTCCAGGCAGGAGCGCAATTGATCAGCGTCTCAACAACAAAGCCTTCCCAACTTAGACCAATAACAGGATGATCGTAGAGCGCTGCCTGCGATGGGATCGCCAAAAGTGCATGTAGGAGGCCACTGTCACGCACGTAGATCTTTGGTGCCTTGACGAGCCGTTTGCCGAGGTTGGCGTGAAAGGGGACGAGCCGCCGCACCATCAGCACATCGACAAGGAAATCGATGTAGCGGGAAACGGTCGGCGAACTCAAACTAAGTCCAGAAGCCAACCTTGATGCATTGAGCGGCGCACCTTGCGAATTCGCGATCATGGT
>JANNFX010000020.1:0-3242 GCA_031380225.1 Hyphomicrobium sp. | reverse complement strand
CCTGCCTAAGCTGCCGGGATTTTGATGCGCTCACAGTTTGAACCCTCACCACCAAAATCCCCGCGAGCTTATCGCTCCGGAGGTTTGTTGCGCGTCCAATCCCATCTCCATGCATGGCGAGCGCGAGTGCCGGTCTGTAGGGCGGATTAAAGCCACATCATGCGCAGCATGTTGCGGCGTAACCCGCCGGCGAATTCGCAGCTCTCGTAGATCGCCGGTGTAAACCGTACGGCGGCCGGCGGGTTACGGTCTCTAAACTGCGCCTGAAACCCTTTAACCCGCCCTACAAGTTTTGGATTGCAAGCCAAGGACTGTGCTGCGGTGGCGCGGTTGCATTGCACGTCAAAAATCGGCGCGCTGGCCAAGACTTGCATCTCAGCCCGTATAATATTAGCAACCGCTTGGGTATAGCACTTGCAGGAGATTGAAACGATGACGGACTTGAAGCCGGTGAACGAAGCCATTGCCGAATTGAAGCGTGAGAACGCCGAGCTGTCCGGTCTCGCTTTGGCAACGGGCGTCCTACTCACACAATTGTTGCAGACGATCTGCAAACGGGAACTCAACCCGCAAGCCTCTGCTGGGCGGATCATGTCGAACGCACGCGACGCCGTTGAAGGTTTCACGGCTCAAACCCACGCCGATCCCGTCATGAAAAAACGCGCGCTTGAAGCCGTGCAACAGTACGAAGATCAGATCCGGTCGGTGTTGGCGGTGTGATGCGTGGGGACTTACTACTGGGCCGCTTGCAACATCGTACGCGGGTACTCGTCCCAGGTGCGCCCGTTCAAGATGCGGCCGGTCTTCTTCTTGTTCACACCGCCCCACTGTTTGAAGAAGAAGGCAGTGCCAGTTTTTTCGCACGTCTGTAAAATGGATGAGACCCACTCGGGGTTCATGGGCCGTGCACCGGGACCCGACTCGCCGCCGACAATAGCCCAATGAATGTCTTTCAGGCTTGGACGGCCGACTGCACCAAGCAGCGGCTCGAACGAGATGAAGCGGACTGCGGCCGGAATGGTGCGCAGCACTTTGATGCGGTCAGCATAGACAGCGCTTTCGACCGAGGTGCCGAGCCAGACATTGGGCAGCATCGGCAATTGCGCCTGCTTGATCACGTCACGCATGTTGTCAGGACGTTTGGTCAGGATTTGGAACGAATGCCAATTTGCGCGCTCCATGACGGCCCAGACTTTGGCGATGAAGTCTTGCGGCACGCCATCTTGAAACAAGTCGGACATTGAATTCACGAACACGCGCCGCGGCTGCCGCCAGCGCAGCGGCACGTCAAGTGCTGCGTCATTGAAATGTAGCTTGCCGGTCCACACCGGACGCTTACCACTCTTGCGGATCACACCTTTGTAGTTCGGATGCTCCATCGCCTGAAGCCGCGACGCCATCCGCATCGCGTAACAATTCGTGCAGCCCGGCGAGATCATCAGGCACCCAGACACCGGGTTCCACGTCGCGTCGGTCCATTCGATGTCACTTTGGCCTGCCACGGCTTCCGCTCCTCATAACCGCGCGCGCCAACTTCAATGCTAGTTTGCTCGCAGCTGGACTTGGATTAGCGCAAGCAAACAGCAACGAGAACTTGTGAATGTTGTCCGATCCTAACGGCAACCACACGTCTGAAACGCCGCCCTTAAAGATCAAGGCCATTCTTTCAATCATGTACTTAGTTACCGAATCTGCGTTGGCATCACGAAACTTCCGGGGCGGCGCTACTCCAAACAAATCAGGCGATGATTCTTCAGTCTTGATCAATACTCGTCGCCATTCTTCTGTTCCGAGTAGGCGATCAACAGACGCCTCGTGTGTCTCATGTACCGTTCCAGATTTTCCGATTTGGCGCGTCACACCTAACCCGGCCGGGAAGAGATACCAAAGATCCACTTTTTCAGTTTTTGCCAATAGCTCAAGAGTTTCCCAGCTAACTTGACTTCCACACGGATCGAGAAACACTACGGCGCGCCGCTTCGACCATCCAGGTTGCATACAGAAATCACGAACTGCTTGGTTCGCATCAGCATTACGAACGCTTATCAAATGTGCCTTGTTTGGATGCTGGTCCTTCAACCGCTGTTCAAGCTCTTGAGCCTTTCTTCGACTTCTCTCAACAAAAACATATGAAACGAAGTCTTAATCTAGCCGCAGCGCCCGCTGCGCTGATCCAACAATAAATGCTTGGTCATCTTCTCCCAACGGAAGCGTGGGTATTGTGCCTGATTTCAGCACCTCACCCGTACCTGCGAACGCATCAAAATAAACAGTTTCGGCCCACGGCTTGTTTTTGAAAACATTTAGGTACCCCTTGAGATATTTCTCAAGATTATTGAGTTTCTCAGTAGTATGAGGGCCGCCAAATGCGTCCTGGGCCATCGCAAAGTTCCATGACGATTCGACGGGAACAAAAATAGAACATCTTAAGGAATAAGTCAATCGGTCGTGGTCCGACAACCTGAGGAATGATCCCACTTACTCCGCCGCCCGCTACTTGTTCGCCCCCGCAACCGGCCGCCGGACCAGCAAATCCTTCAAATATTTGCCCGTATAACTCGCCTTTACACCGGCCACATCTTCCGGCGTGCCCTCGGCCACGATCAAGCCGCCGCCGTCGCCGCCTTCGGGGGCGAGGTCCAAAATCCAGTCCGCGGTTTTGATGACTGCGAGAATGTGTTCGATGGCGAGTTGGCAGGACCCTACTCCGCCGCGACGAGTTTCAATTCGTAGACGCGGGCAAGCTTGGAGGCGCTCTTCAAGTCGCCGCTCTTGAGTGCGGCGCGGACAGCGTCGAGCTTCTTTGCATCGGACATAGAAATATACGGCGCCCACTCGTGATCTTCTTCGATCAGTTCGATAGCAACTTCGGCGGCATAACCGCCTTCATGGACAAACTTTGTCGATGCTCGCTTTTTCATAACCGCCTCCTGAAATCCGTGGACCATAATTCAGGGTCCGGACGATAAGCTGTGACAATCACAGCTGGGGTCGTTGTCCCCTTTCGCAGTCCCCAAACTACGTGCACTGGTTTGCCGGAACTATCTGTTTGCAAGACAAGGACGCTTGGACCCTTGTGGAAGTCTGGATAGTCTTCAAGTTCGACGCCGACGGCGGCACCGGCTTCGACTTCGGTAGCACTGATACCACCGTCTGTCATGCGATCATAGGCATGATCTGAAAACATGCTTTCGCCGACAGCGACCAACGTTTGAATTCTGACCCATGTATCGCCCATCAAT
>JANNFX010000004.1:0-18426 GCA_031380225.1 Hyphomicrobium sp. | reverse complement strand
CAATCACGATCCGCGCGATGAATTCAACGCTTGGATTGGTGTCGCTGGCAAATGCGGACGTCGCCTGTGATGGCGCTGAAGCCTACACTTTGACGGCCAATACTTCTGTTACCAAGGCGCTGATGCATCAGCGGCTCGATGGTGCGGCGGCACTTACGGGCCTGATGCATCGCGCCCTCGCCGAAGCGATTTTTGCCAGCCGGTTCGGCTTCGCAAACGGCATGGGCCTTGGCCAACGAACGCTTGTTCAACAGACGCTCGCGGATATGGCGCTCGATTGCGAAGCGGCGATTGTTTTGGTGTTCCGGTTGGCACGCGCATTTGATCGGGCGAGCGATGCCCGCGCCGCCGCGTGGCGCCGATTGATGTCACCGGTCACCGCCTGTTTTATTTCGAAACTCGCGCCGCCATTGATTGCGGAGACTGGCGAAGCGTTCGGCACCGCTGCCGCTTCCGATGCTTGGCCTATGTCGCGGCTCTATCGCGACGCGCTACCCGCTCATTGGTTCGATCATAACGGAACAGAATTGACTCTTGATGTGTTGCATGTGCTGCAACGCGAGCCTGAGATCATGGATATCGTTATGACGGATCTTGGCGACGCCTGCGCCTGCGATCCACGGCTAATGGCTCAACATGCCGGTATAGAGGCGCTATTACAGGAGCCGCGTTATTTGGACGGACGTGGACGTTTGCTTGTTGAAGCGCTCGCAACAACCGCGGCTGGGGCACTGCTGAAAGCCCATGCGCCGCCAGCCGTTTCTGAAGCCTATATTGTCAGCCGGTTTGCGGGCGCGCCACGACGGTCCTACGGACAAGGCTTGGATTGGTCTGACAATGAGGCGATTGTTGTCAGAGCTTTGGCGGCGGGCGCATAGCGCGTCATCGAATTGCCATTGGCTTTGCCTAAGCACTTTTGACGTTAAGGCTTTTGCTGTTGGCCAAGCAGGTCGATAATGCGCCCCAGAGATTTCAAAAACTGGTCGCGTTGCGCGGGCGCTAATGCCGATAAAATCCGGTCGTCGGTTGCGAGCACTGCAGGCTCCGACGACCGCAACACCAACTTGCCTTTATCAGTCAATCGAACGGCATACATGCGAGCATCGCGGCGGGTACGGCGACGGCTGACTAAGGACCTCGAAACCAACCGGCGAATAATGTCAGCCATCGTCGATCGATCAATGCCAGTTTTTTCGACCAGAACGGCCTGACTTGGTTCGTCGGTTTCTTCGAGGGCACGCAATACAGCGAATTGCCGGGGCGTTAAATCGCTTGTGCCTATATTAGTTGCAAACAACTCATCGGCACATTGACCGGCTCGATGTAAAAGATGAATGGCGGACGTGGTTTTCAAGTCCGTTGCCTCAAGCTTCATGGATTGATACCCTGTTTTATTGTTGCCATACGCGCAGCATGGAGTAGCAGATCACCAATACTTATAAGCCTTTGTCAATGGCACGATGGTGTGCCGGGAGATAATCATGAAACAGACGTTCAGGTAACTTGCTACCCTTCAATGAGACTTCTGCGAATTGAATTTTATTGCCATTGTGGCAGCGCCAGTAACTGTCGTTTCCAATGTAAAAATACAGTATGTATTTTGTTGCTTTGTTAAATTTTTGGGCACTGGATCGTGACAGTAACGGCATTCCAGAGCCATGCGAATCAATGTCAAAGACTTCAATGTAGCCTCATCGGCTCCAAATTTCTTAGGCACTTTCTTTCGGTAGCTGCATCAAAATTTGTGTGACCCATATCGCAACACCTGCTGAGACAGGCGCAATCGAAAGCCCGGCAAATGCCGGCAACACGAAATTGCAGATCGATTTCGGTTTTGGCGACTGTCGAACATCAATGGCGATTATGACTCACATAATTTTTTCTAATTCAGATGCTGATCACTCACCACCGTGTGCGGTCGAGTAAATTCTGAAGGATCAAAGTCGCTGCGAGTTTGTCGATCACTTCAGACCTGCGCTGCCGTGACGTGTCGGCGTCAATCAACATGCGTTCGGCTTGCTGCGTGGTCAGCCGCTCATCCCACAGCAAGACCGGCAGTGGTGTCATCATATTTAGATTGCGAGCAAAAGCGCGCGTCGCCTGCGCGCGTGGCCCCTCAGTGGCGTCGAGGTTGACTGGAAACCCAAGCACAAATCCAATCACACGATGCTCAACGGCAAGCGCCAACAGATGCGCGACGTCGGCGGAAAATTTGCCGCGCCGGATCGTTTCAAATGGCGATGCGACGGTCCGTAAAACATCCGACAAGGCCAAGCCATAGGTCTTGGTCCCGGCATCGATACCGATCAGCCGGCCTTCGCCCGTGAAATTAGCGGCAAACGCCAGCGCGTCGAAGTAGGTCGTGCCACGCGTCAAACCGGGCTCTTGGCCTGCTGTCATCCGTTGTCCCAATCCACTGGCAAGATGCGTCAGCACTCGATCAAAGAGTGTGCCGGCGTCTCTGCGCGACCGAACGTAACTAATTTGAAAGCATGACGCTCATCCATTCGCCGGGTTCACGTGCTGGCAAGCATTTGAGAGTATCCTGCTTCCAAGTTCAAACCAACGGTCAATCCGGACCAGAGCGCTCCGCCTCCGGACGGCCTATACAATCGCCCAACCGAATGGCATTGGTGCCGGTGTGGGGCGTGACGGACGGCGGCAGCACTCGGTGCGCCGCCGTCTTCGTTTTTATGACCTGAACCCCCGAATTTCAGCGCAAATTGCCGCCCCATGTTGCCGCCCCTGGCGGCGATGTTGCGTTTCGCCACGTGCTGCGGCTATGACGGTCCTAATGTAACCTCTGTTACATTCTTTCTCACTGGAACCATCATGCAGGTCGACGAAGCGACCGTGCGGCGCATTGCACGTCTGGCACGGATAAAAATCACCGGCGCTGAAGCCAAAGGGCTTGAAGCGGAACTGTCGGGTATTCTCGATTGGGTCAAGCAGTTGGATGAGGTTGATACCGCCAACGTCGAGCCTATGACGCGTGTTGTGGCGCAGGGTATGAAAAAGCGCAAAGACGTTGTCACCGATGGCGAGATCGCTGCCGTCGTCACCCGCAACGCACCGATGTCAGAAGATAACTTTTTCGTGGTTCCAAAAGTGGTAGAATAGCTGGTCTGGCCTTAACCCCTACTGTCGCAACCTTTTCATCGAGGGCACCTGCCATGTGGAAACTTTTTGCACTCCTCGCAATCGCACTCATACTCTCAGGGATTTTGCTGGTCGCCGTGCCACGTTCCGAAATGGCTGACCCAGCAACCCGCTCGGCCGCACCGGACGCGATTGGCACTATCAGCATGATCAATCAAGCCCGCGATATCGCCGAGCAGGTCAATGCGCCGCTATCGATTGTGTTCGGCCTCGTCAGCTTGTTCTATTCACGCCGCTCCTACCAAGTGAATAAGGAACGTGCCGACGCAGCCAGGCACAGCCGGTCCAGTTGAGTTTTGGCTCGCTTCAAGTTGGATGGGGATTCTGGGCATGACGACGTTGAGATTTGTTGCTGCCGTGTGCGCCGCTGTTGCAGTCATCGCCCCAATCGCAGCGTCAGCTGAAACGAAGGCCGAATTTATCAAGGGCACGTGGGCAACTCGAAACGGCTGCGAGCAGCAGAAGGCAATCGACGCAGGGGGCGACCGAAATGTCGGAACCGTTCCAGAATTGCTGTCAGATCAGGGCTTCAACAGTTGGGAAGGCGGCTGCGCGTTCACTTCGGTGACCGAGAAAAAGCCCGGCAAACTTTATGAAGCACAGCTTGCATGCAGCGACGGCCTCGACGAATGGCAAGAGACAGATACCTTCGCGCTTGAAGGTGCCACCATAAAAGTGATGGTCGATGACAAGACGACTGAATTCGTGCGCTGCGATACCAAAGCGAAGGAAAACAAAGAGTGACGGATTTGACGGCCTTGACGCTTTCTGAAGCGCGCGACGGGCTCAAGAAAAAAACGTTTTCAGCAACCGAACTAACGCAAGCGTATTTGAACAGCATCGAGGCCGCCAACCCGGCGCTCAATGCTTTTGTTCTGGTCACGCCCGAGCACGCGCTCGCTCAAGCCAAAGACAGCGATGCGAGACTAAACAATGGCGCCGCGCGGCCACTTGAAGGCTTACCGCTCGGGCATAAGGATCTGTTTTGCACGAAGGGCATCCGTACCACGGCGTGCTCAAAGATCCTCGGCGACTTCAAGCCGGACTATGAATCGACTGTCGGCCAAAACCTTTGGAACGCCGGCGCCGTCATGTTGGGCAAGCTCAACAATGATGAGTTCGCCATGGGCTCATCGAACGAGACGAGCGCCTTCGGTCCGGTCGTCTCGCCTTGGCGGCGCGTGGGTAAAGATGGCAATCGCATCGACACCAAATTGGTGCCTGGCGGATCGTCGGGCGGATCTTCAGCTGCTGTTTCAGCCCAGCTTTGCCTGGCTGCAACCGCGACCGACACCGGTGGATCAATCCGCCAGCCGGCAGCGCTGACCGGCACGGTCGGTATCAAGCCAACCTATGGCCGCTGTTCGCGATGGGGCATTGTGGCGTTCGCCTCTTCGCTCGATCAGGCCGGCCCGATCACGCGCACCGTGCGCGACGCCGCTATTATGCTCGGCGCCATGGCCAGCCACGATGCAAAGGACACCACCTCGGTCGACGCACCGGTGCCGAACTATGAGGCCGCGCTGGCAAAGGGTGTCAAGGGTCTGCGCATCGGCGTGCCGAAAGAATACCGCGTCGACGGCATGTCGAAAGAGATCGAAGCCTTGTGGCAGCAGGGCATTGATTGGTTGAAGGCGGCCGGCGCCACCATTCACGAGATTTCACTTCCGCATACCAAATACGCGCTGCCCGCTTACTACATCGTGGCACCGGCGGAATGCTCGTCCAACCTCGCACGCTACGACGGCGTCCGATACGGCCTTCGCGTGCCGGGCCGCGACATCACCGAGATGTATGCCGGTACGCGTGCCGCTGGCTTCGGTAAGGAAGTCCGAAAGCGGATTCTGATCGGCACCTATGTGCTGTCGGCAGGCTACTATGATGCGTATTACTTGAAGGCGCAGAAGGTGCGCACATTGATCAAGCGCGACTTCGACGAAGCCTGGAACAAGGTCGATGTCGTGCTGACACCGACGACGCCATCGCCCGCTTTTGCGTTCGGCGAAAAGACCGGCGATCCGCTCGCCATGTATCTCGAAGACATCTTCACCGTCACCGTTAACATGGCCGGGCTGCCCGGTATGTCGGTGCCAGCTGGGCTCTCAAGCCAAGGCACGCCGCTCGGCCTGCAGCTTATCGGTAAACCATTCGACGAAGAGACGCTGTTCCGCGCAGGCCTTGCCATTGAAGATGCTGCCGGGCGGTTTACGGTGCCGGATAAGTGGTGGGCTGGCGCGGCATCAGCCGCCGCGGATCAAGCGCCCGCTAAGCCGAAATCTAAGGGTAAGAAATAATGGATCCAAAACGCCCGTGGGACTGCGCCAGCATGGACCAGGTCCGCACTGAGATTGATCGCATCGATGCTCAGCTGGTCGATATGATCGCTGAGCGCTTCGGCTACGTCGACCGTGCTTGGCAACTCAAGTTGAAATCAACCGAAGGCGCCGTTGTGCAGTGGCGCATTCAGCAGGTGATAGATAAGGTCAAGGAGCGCGCGTCCGAGCGCGGTCTGCCGCCTGAAATGATCGAAATGGTCGGCTCGCAGTGGCGCAACATGATCGGCTGGTTCGTGCAATACGAAGAAGAGAAGATGCGGCTGCGCGCCGAAGGCAAGCTGCCCGGCCAACCCAATGACGTCAGCGCTGGCGGCGAGGCCAATTGATGATCGACATCAATACGTTCGATCCTATGACGCTGGTGCTGATCGGCGCCCTCAATCCAGCGACCATTGCGGTCGCCTTCCTGATGGGCCGCAGTGCTGACCAGCCACAAAAGCTGATCATCGCCGCGCTGGCTGCAGCGCTCGCTGGCTTCATACTTTATTGGATAGCAGCGTTCGTCGGTTTGATCAACGTCCACGCGCTCGGCGGCGAGGCTGGCATGATTTTGGTGCAGACCGTTGCAGGCTTGGCGTGGGCCGCCGCCGGGTATTTCCTATTTCGGAAGCGAGCGTAGGCGAGCGGCTCATGCGCGCCGGTTAGAACAGTGCCACTTCGCGAAGCTCAAAAGATCAATTATCAGCCGGGTAAAGGTAGCGACTGACCAGTCAATTTATCCTCAACATCGGGCTCGTCAAAGCCGATATTGACGACGACTGCTCAATTTGGTATCTATCATTGGTAGATACCGTCGCCCTGCGGAGGAGGTCCATGTCAAAACCAACTGCAAAATTGTTCATGCACGGCCGCAGCCAGGCCGTTCGCTTGCCGAAGGAATTCCGTATGCCCGGCACGGAGGTGCGCGTCAGCAAGGTCGGCAACGGCGTGCTACTCGAGCCGGTGAATTTTGATGCAAAGGCGTGGTTTGCGGAAATGGATCGCTTGCGAGAACTCTCTGGCGAGCCGTTCATGCCGGAAGGCCGCGAGCAGCCGCCCATGCCTGATGGCAGCGACATCGACTTCGACAAATGATCCAACTCGACACAAATGCTGCAATCGCGATCATAAACAATGCCCCAGCAGCAGTCAGAGTGGCTTTTGCGAAGAACAGTGCAGCAGGCGAAACAATTGGTATCTCGTCAATTGTTCTGTTCGAGCTTCGCTATGGTGGTGCTAAAAGCCGCCACCGGATTCTCAACGAGAACTTGCTGAATGAGTTTCTTTCAGGCGGCATTTCCGTGCTTGCGTTCGATGACGACGACGCTGCATGTGCAGGCGTCCTTCGCGCAACACTCGAAGCAGCAGGCACCCCCATTGGTCCCTACGACATCCTGATTGCAGGCCAAGCACTGCGCCACGGCGCAACTCTGGTTACGGCCAACACGCGAGAGTTCAAGCGCGTGAAAGGATTGAAAATAGCGGATTGGTCGAAGGGGTAATGGAGCGAGCCGTGCCCCTGTGTGACTAATAAAAGTTCGCTTGCGGGACGGCGCTAGACCGGCCCTAAGACCCAAAGATGGATAGGTGCTTCGCACACGCGCCGCGAACGGCATTCAATGAAACTCCGCGATCAAACGTAACAAGCCGCCCACCGTGCTTTACGGCTATGGCCAGCAGATAGACATCGGTGAGTTGTCGCGGACCGAGGACGTGGCTGTGATCGAACTTCTCAGTATCGACAAGTGCAATACTGTCCGGCCAAAACTCGTGGCCTCCCTCTGCGATCTGACGCTTGAGCACAGCGATCGCATCAGAAAGTGGAACCGGGTTTGGATACGAGTTCTGCGACACAATCCGAAGATACCCATTCACGGTCAACGGCGACGTCGCCCACCCGAAAGACATGCTTTTCGACCACCAATCGAGCGCCCTTGCATGCTGCAAATGGGAGCTGTCGAAAAGTGCAAGAAGAACATCGACATCGAAAAGCGCGCGCATCGCTTCAAAGTTTCCGGGGCTTTTCTGTCTCGAAGTCCCAGGGCGTGGCATCCTCCTGGTCGAGCTCCGCCTGAATTTTGGCGATGAGGTCGTTGGTCACGATCGCACCGCCGCGGTCGGGCAGCGTGTGCCATACGACAAGCTCGGCCTGCTCCTCGGAGAAGCCTTTGCGATCTAACCTCGGCGTGGTCAGCGCTATGCGCGCCAATTCAGACAAGACTACCCTGCGGTCGTGCCGTCGGCCTTTGCAAGCTCTTTGACGGCAGCCAGGATGTCATCATCGATGTCGAGCGTCGTTCTCATGCATCAGATGCTAACGCATCAGATGCATAAATCCAAGTTGTAGTGTCATTGCTTTCGCAAACCTCACAGGCCGCCATTCGTGGCAGCACTCTTGACGCGATACTCACGTCAGCCCCTGCGTGTGGACCAAAAAAGAAACGCCCGGAACATCGCTGTTCCGGGCGTTTTCGTTTTGGATTGCAAAGTCCGCCGAAGGCCAGATCCCGACCGGGCGAGGCTCTATCCTTGCTCGCGCCGACACGCGTTCCGCGAGCCGGCCGCCGCTCGCGAACCTTCTGCGCATGGCGGCCGGCTCCGCGGAGTGGAGTCGCCATGCGCCAAGCATCAGAGCGGAATATTATCGTGCTTCTTCCACGGATTTTCGAGCGTCTTGTTGCGTAACATATTGAGCGCACGGCAAATGCGCAGCCGCGTGCCATGCGGTAGGATCACTTCGTCGATGTAGCCGCGCTCGGCTGCAACAAATGGGTTGGCAAAGCGCTTCTTATACTCGTCGATGCGGATCGCGATTTTCTCAGGGTCGTTCAATTCTGAGCGATACAGAATTTCAGCCGCACCCTTGGCCCCCATGACGGCGATTTCGGCTGACGGCCAGGCATAGTTGATATCTCCGCGAATGTGCTTCGAGCTCATCACGTCATAGGCACCACCATAAGCCTTGCGCGTGATGACCGTGACTTTCGGCACCGTCGCTTCGGCATAAGCGAACAGCAGCTTGGCGCCGTGCTTGATCAAGCCGCCGTATTCCTGTGCGGTGCCCGGCAAGAAGCCAGGGACATCGACGAAGGTGATGATCGGAATTTCGAAGCAGTCGCAGAAGCGCACGAAGCGCGCCGCCTTGCGTGACGCATCGCTGTCAAGAACGCCGGCCAAAACCATCGGTTGGTTGGCGACGATGCCGACGGTCCGGCCTTCCATGCGCGCAAACCCGGTTAGAATGTTCTTGGCGAAGTTCTCTTGAATTTCGAAGAAGTCCGCTTCGTCGACAACTTTACCGATCAGCTCCTTCATGTCGTAGGGCTTATTGGGGTTGTCGGGGATCAGTGTATCGAGCGATTTATCGGCGCGATCCGCCTTATCGTGGGCCGGCAACACCGGAACACCGGACTTGTTATTGGATGGCAGGAAATCCATCAGGCGGCGCATTTGCAAAAGCGCTTCGACGTCGTTGTCATAAGAGCCATCAGCGACCGATGACTTCGAGGTGTGGACCTTGGCGCCGCCCAGTTCTTCCGCCGTGACGGTTTCGTTGGTCACTGTCTTCACAACATCGGGGCCGGTCACGAACATATAAGATGTATCGCGGACCATGAATATGAAGTCGGTCATCGCCGGCGAATAGACGTCACCACCGGCACACGGGCCCATGATGACGGAGATTTGCGGCACGACGCCCGACGCCATGACGTTGCGGGTGAAAACTTCGCCGTACCCTCCCAGCGCATCAACGCCTTCTTGAATGCGGGCGCCACCGGCATCAAACAGACCGATAATCGGCGCGCGGTTCTTCAACGCCATGTCTTGAATTTTGGTCATCTTGCGGGCGTGGGTCTCGCTCAGCGAGCCGCCCATAACCGTGAAGTCTTTAGCGAACACATAGACCACGCGGCCGTTGATGGTGCCCCAGCCGGTGACGACGCCATCCCCCGGAATTTTCGACTTTTCCATACCGAATTCGGTACAGCGATGCTCGACGAAGGTGTCAAACTCTTCGAACGAGTTCTCGTCCATTAGCAATTCGACGCGTTCGCGGGCGGTCAGCTTACCGCGCTTGTGTTGGGCTTCGATGCGCGCCAACCCGCCACCCAGGCGAGCGTTCTCACGGCGGCGATTGAGTTCGTCGATCACGTCTTTCATGGCTGACCCTTAAGTCCGGCTGAATTGTTCTGGATTTCCCGCGGTTTGGATAGCACGGGCCGGGCCATAAGCAAGCGGCGGGCAGTCGCGGTTAGTGGTCTATTCCGGCCTATCAGCCGTTAACACCCGGGTTAGCGGCGGCAGATTACGGGCAGACGGCAGCGGTTGCCGCTGCCATGCTAAACCAGTAGCATCGTCATTATTCAGGGTGGCACAGACCTGCCTCGGACAGCATGCGAAGACTGCTCAAATTTTTCCATACTCTGGCCGCCTGCGGACTGATCGGCGCGCTGCTGAGCTACATGATCGTTCTGACTTACGCCCGCCATGATACGGCAAGCACTTACGCTGACATGCGCCAAACCATCAGCGCGTTATGCAGTTACTTGTTGTTGCCCTCGCTCGGGATCGCGCTGATCACAGGCCTGCTGTCGATGGCGGTCCACAAGCCGTTTCAGGAAATGCGGTGGGCTTGGGTGAAGGCTTTGCTTGGGCTCAGCATGTTTGAATCGACATTGGCGATCATACAGTCGAAAGCCAACCACGCCGCAAAAATTTCGGCCAAGATCGCCGCTGGCGAGGCCGATGCCAACGCGCTCGGCAACGCCCTCCATGCCGAGTGGATTACGCTCGGCGCTATCATGGTTCTCTCAATCGCCAACATCGTGCTCGGAATTTGGCGTCCGGCATTGGTAAAACGGTGGGGATGGTAGCGCGACGCGATTGAATTTGAAAATGGAGAAGAGTCCGGATCCATTTTGTCAGACACCGGCGTCTTACCGGCGCGGCTATATGGGCGTGCTTGCGCCTCAAAACCCGGATTCCGGGTCTTGTTTCGTTCGCGCTGCCATGCACTATGGGCGCCGGTCCGGAGCCAATACGTGCCACCGGATAGGCTTGCTTTGCAGGATTGATACGCTCGATGCGCTATGATGAAAAAGACCGGGAAAGTGGCAACGTCGAAGACCGCCGCGGCGAACCGGGCGGCGGCGGAATGCGCTTTCCCGGCGGCATTCAAATTCCGATCGGCGGCAAAGGCGGCTTTTCGCTGACCACCATGCTGATCCTCGGCGCAATTATGCTGCTGTTCGGCATCAATCCGCTCGACGTACTCTTGGGCGGCCAGGGTGGCGGGGTGAACTTCCCGCAGATGCCACGTCAAGAACAGCAAGTTCCCCGCCGGCAGGCGCAGGAGAACAACCCGTTCGACATCCCAGGGCTTCCTGGCAGCAAGGCGGACAAGACAAACGCGCCGACGCAGGTGCCGGCCGGAAAAGACGAAATGGGCACCTTCATTAAGAAGGTGTTTGCCGATACCGAAGACGTTTGGGGCCGCGTATTCCCGACCTTCGGCCAGAAATACGAAGAACCGAAAATGGTGATCTTCTCGGGCGGCACGCAAACCGCATGTGGTCCCGGCATGACGCAGATGGGCCCGTTCTATTGCCCGCTCGATCAGAAGGTCTACATCGATCTTCAATTCTATGATGAAATGAAGCGGCGGTTCAACTCGCCGGGTGATTTCGCGCAGGCGTACGTCGTCGCGCATGAGGTTGGCCATCACGTTCAGACGCTACTCGGGATCGCTGAAAAAGTGCAGTCGATGAAGGGCCGTATGGACGAAGTCGAAGGCAATCAATTGCAAGTGCGAATGGAGTTGCAGGCGGATTGTTTGGCTGGCGTCTGGGCTAATCTCAACGATCAGTTGAAACAACGTCTTGAGCCCGGCGATATCGAGGAAGCTTTGAATGCTGCCAGTCAAATCGGCGACGACATGATTCAGAAGAAAACTCAGGGCCGCATCGTGCCGGATGCGTTCACGCATGGCACAGCCGCACAACGCGTGCGTTGGTTCAAGACCGGTTTCCAGTCGGGCGAAATGGGCTCTTGCGATACGTTCAACGCCCGCAGCCTGTAGACTAAGCTGGCACTGACAATTCGATAGGCCGCCCAGAGACCGCTGGGCGGCCTATTGCTCTTCCAACGCGGCGAGCTTTAAAAAGCATTCACGTAGTCTTATGCCGCAGACGTCGTCCCGGTGCATGACGTCGAACGCGCCACTTGCCAGAACTTCAGCCGCTGACTTCTGGGTCATGAGATCTGAAATCACCGCGACCGGGCAGCTGATCCCCGCCGTTCGCAAAGATCGAATGGTCTTTGAGCTCACCGCCTCAACCTTGGTCGGATCAAGGGCAAACACAACTTCAGGCTGCTTTAGTCTCGTCAGATCGGCCGCTTCGCTGACCATAGCAGAAATTAAAATGCGGGACTCGTATCCCATCACACCACGCAGCGCTGATTGAAGAAACTCACCGTCCTGGGACTGCGGCGCAATAATTATCGCGTCGGTCACCCGCCTTGTAAGCGCACGCTGCCGGGCGAGTTCGCTCAGATGCGCCAGCACGTCCGCGCCTGAATAGGTCATCGGGGTCGCCACCTGTTCTCAATTTGATAGAGTCTTTCTCAAAGACAGCTACATGATTTGTGGTGGTCGATTGTACGTGCCTGCCGGAGAACAGTTTTTTCTTAGAATTGCAAACAACTATTGTGTGGCCGGACGATATAATCGCAGCCGTCTTTTCCAGAAAACTCCGGAAATTGCAGTGCTCTCATCACTGCTGATTTTAACCAGATTTGCCGCTCTTCGCCGCCTTGTAGAGCGGCAGGACGGCCGGAATGTTCTGCTCAATTGTCGAAATGCGGCTGTCGCTTGAGGGGTGAGTCGAGAACCACTCATAAGGCGCACCTTTCGACGCGGCGGCCATCTTTTTCCACAGGCTGACGCCCGCGTTGGGGTTGTAGCCAGCCCGTGCCGCCACTTCGAGGCCGACCAAATCGGCGTCGGTTTCGTCGTCACGCGAGAATTTAAGCGACAACAGTCCGGCGCTGGATTTGACCAGCGTTCCAGCTGTGCCACCGACCATGGTCGCTAAGGCCTCGGTTCCGAACTTGGTCAATCCTTGCTTGGCGATTTGTTCGCGGCCGTGTTCGCGCAGCGCGTGTGCCATTTCGTGGCCCATGACGACCGCGATTTCGTCATCACTCAATTTCAAGCCCTCGATGAGGCCGGTGTAGAACGCAATCTTACCGCCAGGCATACAAAACGCATTGATCTCACTTGATTTTATGAGGTTCACTTCCCATGTCCAAGCTGTTGCGCGGCTGTTGAAACGGCTCGCTTGAGGGATGATTTTTTGGGAGATTTTTTGCAGCCGGATCAATTGCGTATCTCCCGGCTTTGCGACCAATCCCTTACCCGACGCTTCCTGGAGAAGCGCGCTATATTGGGTCTGTGATGATTGCTCAAGCTCTTCAGCCGGAACGATCTTGCGAAGCTGAGACGCATCGCCAACGTTGACGCCTTCGCCCGGCTTGATATCTGGAGCCGCGCACGAGGCCACCGCCGCCGCAGTCAGCACCGCCAGCACGAGGGCAGATCGGGCAGATAGGACTGATCTGGTCATTGCTTCAACTCCGAATTCCATGGTGCCGGCATAAACGGTTCTGCTGCTCAAATCGAAGGCAGCGTGGTCTGGGACTAGAAAAACTGTTAATCCAACGCCTGCCAAAGCAAGCTGCCACGGCTTGCAGGCCGAGTGTTCGAGATATAACAAGGTTCAGACGATACCCCGCCGGCCGTCCTTATTGACCCTAAACACGCTGAGATCATGACCAAAAAGCTATTGATAGTTATGGCGAATTCCGATCCCCGCAACGGTGAGGAACTGGGTGCACCGATCTTCCAGGCCTCGGTCGCCGCGGCCATGGGCTACCAAGTCGAAGTGATGTGCACCGGCACGGCCGGCCGGCTAATGAAACAAGGCGTGGCGCAGGGGCTTAAACTCAAAGCCAGCGATAGCCGCACCATCTATGATATCATCCGCGACGCGCACGGGGCAGGCGTCAAGTTCATCTGCTGCTCGCCATCTCTTGATTTGTTCGACTTCCAGAAATCCGATCTGATCCCCGAATGTGACCGCATCGTCGGCGGCGCTTATTTGATTGAGGCCGTGATGGAAGGCAGCTCAAAGGTTCTGACGTACTGATCGCAAGCGCCCTAAAATAATTGAATGCGCTCCGGCATTGCGCCCACGACTTGGCGGCAGCCCTCCTTCGTGAAGGAGCAAAGAACATGGTTCGAAATTTGGGACTAATAATAACGTTAGCGGCAGTTGCGATCATTGCGCTGGCTCCGGCTGCCCTCGCCGGACGCAAAGGGTTCTACGTCCAAGACTACACTTTCAAAAAACCGATGAACGGCTACACGGGCCGCCAAGGCAATTATTGGTGTGACTACGTCAAGCTTCCCAATCGCAAATGCGACGCCAACGGTAACAATTGCCGCATCACCAGTTGGACGCTGCGACAAACATGTTACTGAAATTGGTTGCTGGCCTGGGTTCCAAAATCTTGGGCGGCTGCATCAGAGTATGGCTGCAACGAAAACAAAGAACACGACGGAGGCCAGTCCCGACCCGCATAAAGCGGGCGAATGTGCAGTCCCTCATTTTCCACGGAACCCCTAGCACTGGCGGGGCACCGCACACTCACCGTCGTGTTCGAAGGCCAAGTTGTCTGCCCCACCTTTGGCGAAAAAACGGCAACAACGTTCTCGGAGTGATTGTTTGTGTATCCTGTGGCAAGCATGCCTCAATGCACTGCTCGACATTGTCGCGCCGCTTCTCAATAAGTGCGTGAGTTGCTCCACATGCGCGCTTCAGCTCATACTCGCGGATACCTATGCACGTTTGGTATATCAATCACTATGCAGGTGGGCCGGGCATTGGGCCTGCTTACAGGCCGTATCATTTGGCGCGCGCGTGGCAGAAGCTCGGACATTCGGCAACAGTATTTGTGGCCTCATTTCATCATCACCTCTACGGTGAAGCGGGGCTTGATCGTGAGATGTTCGTTGATGGTGTTCGGTATGTTCCAATCGCAACCCCGCGATATCAGGGCAATGGTGTTGCACGGCTTGCCAACATGGCCGCATTCACGCGCGGATTGTCGAAATTGGCGAGCGGCGTTCCGAGTGATTTGCAAAAACCCGATGCCATTGTTGCATCTTCGCCGCACATCTTTCCGATTTATCCTGCCCGCAAGCTGGCCAAAAAGTTTAGCGCTAAACTCGTGTTTGAAATTCGCGACATCTGGCCATTGAGCATTACGGAAATCACAGGCGCCAACCGTTTGCATCCATTTGTGCAACTGTGCGCGGCGGCGGAACGTTACGCCTACAAGCACGCTGATCTCGTCTCTTCAGTGCTGCCGCGCGCAGACAGGTATCTGGCCTCGGCTGGATTTCAGAAGAAGCCATTTGTCTGGGTGCCCAATGGTGCTGGTGAAGTGCCGGTCGAACGCAAAGCGCCGCTGTCGTCAGAAGCCGCCGCACTCATCGCGAAAATCAATCGTGAAAAAGCGGCGGGCCGGGTTGTGCTTCTGCACGCCGGCTCCATGGGGCCGCCGAATGGATTATTGACCCTCGTCGAGGCAGTCACCGGGCCAGAGGCTTCAAACCTTGCCGGCAAACTGGCCATCGTGCTGGTCGGTGCGGGTCCGTTGGAAACCGAATTGCGACAGCGCGCGGTTGCGGCATCAGCACCCATCATCATTGCCGGTCGCGTGCCGAAGGACGACGTCGGTTCCATCGTTGCTGCATCAGATTTTGGCTACGCCGGACTCAACAACATTGAGGCTCTTTACCAATACGGAATCTCGCTCAACAAGCTCGCAGACTATCTGCTTGAGGGCGTGCCGGTATTCCTCCCGATAGGCCCGTGCGGCGATCCAGTCTCCGAAGCGCGCGCCGGGCTAGTGAAGCCGGTTAATACGCCGTCCGAAATGCGGGCGGCATTGAATGAATTGGTCGATTTACCAGTTGGCGAACGCAAAGCTATGGGCGAACGCGGCAGGGCGTATATGCTGAAAGAGTACGACTATCTTGAAATCGCCCGGCGCTATGCCGAAGCCATCGCCAAGGCCTGATACAGATCCATGATCAAACGGCTCTTCGATTTCGCGGCAGCTACGGCGGCACTTATTGTGTTAGCACCGCTTCTTGCCGTGTTGGCCGTCGTTATTCGCCGCAAGCTTGGCCAGCCGGTGTTGTTCAGCCAAGTGCGGCCGGGTCTCAAGGGTGCGCCATTCCAGATGTACAAATTCCGCTCGATGACGAACGCGCGTGATGCCAATGGCGCATTGCTGCCCGACGCGGAGCGTTTGACAGCCTTCGGCCGCAAGCTGCGCTCGAGCAGCCTCGACGAGCTTCCGGAACTGTGGAATGTGGTCAGGGGTGACATGAGTCTTGTCGGCCCACGTCCGTTGCTGATGGAGTACTTACCGCTCTATTCGCCCGAACAGGCGCGGCGGCACGATGTCCGGCCCGGCATCACCGGTTGGGCGCAGATCAATGGCCGCAACGCCATTTCATGGGATGACAAATTCCGTCTCGACACCTGGTATGCCGGCAACCAGTCCTTAGCGCTCGATATGAAAATTCTGGCGAAGACACTTTGGAAAGTCATCCGCCGCGATGGCATCAGCGCTGAAGGTGAAGCGACAATGCCGAAGTTCACCGGCAGCCAAACCAGCGGATCACATCAATCATGACCACTCCGTTCTACGGCATTTATGGCGCAGGCGGCTGCGGGCGGGGCATTCTGCCGATCGCCCGTGAAATGCTGATGGTGCAGGGCGTGCCGCCAAAGCGATTGGTGTTCATCGATGATGCGCCGGCTGCCGGTTCAATGAACGGCCATGCAGTGATGACATTCGACGAATTCTGCAAACATCCGGCTTCAACCCGCCATGCCGCACTTGCCATCGCCAACAGCAAGGTGCGCGAAAAGCTGAGCCTGGTTTTGACAGAGCGCGGTGTCGGTCCGCTGTCTGTTGTGGCGACCAACGCGATCATCATGGATGATGTAAGGATTGGCGACGGCGCGCTGCTATCGCCATTCGTGACCCTGACCTCCAATATCAAGATCGGGCGCTGCTTTCATGCCAATCTCTACAGCTACGTCGAGCATGATTGCGTGATCGGAGATTACGTGACGTTCGCACCGTCCGTTAAATGCAACGGTAACGTGGTGATTGAAGATCACGTCTATATCGGCGCCGGGGCCGTCATCAAACAAGGTCAACCCGGCCGTCCATTGGTGGTTGGTCAGGGAGCCATTGTTGGCATGGGGGCAGTCGTGACCAAAAGCGTGGCGCCGGGTGTCACGGTTGCCGGCAATCCCGCGAAACCAATGCCGGGGGCGTAAACAGTATGCTCGGAACGCACTTCACGCCCTGGCCCTCATTCTCGGACGAAGAGGCCGCCGCAGTTGCGGCCGTGTTGAAATCAAACCGCGTCAACTATTGGACTGGCGAAGAGGGCCGCGCATTCGAGCGCGAGTTCGCGGCGTTCGCAGACACCAAGCACGCGGTTGCGTTGACCAATGGCACCGTCGCCCTCGATTTAATCTTAAAGGGGTTAGGTGTCGGGCCCGGAGATGAAGTCATCGTTACGCCGCGCACCTTCATTGCCTCGGTCTCCTGCGTCGCCACAGCGGGTGCAACGCCGGTGTTTGCGGACGTTGATCGTGATACGCAAAATTTAAGCGCTGCGACGATTGCCAAAGTCGCCACTCCGCGCACCAAAGCGGTGATTTGCGTCCACCTCGCTGGCATGCCGTGCGATATGGACCCAATCCTTGAACTGGCAGCGCAGCATAACTTCAAAGTCATTGAAGACTGCGCTCAGGCCCATGGCGCCCGTTACAAAGGCCGGTCGGTTGGAAGCATTGGTCACGCAGGCGCCTGGTCATTCTGCCAGGACAAGATCATGACCACCGGCGGCGAAGGCGGCATGGTCACCACCAACGATGAAGTACTGTGGCAGGCGATGTGGTCCTACAAAGATCACGGTAAGTCTTGGGATGCGCTCTACAACCGGCAACATGCGCCCGGCTTTCGGTGGCTGCATGAGAGCTTTGGCACCAATTGGCGCATGATTGAAATCCAGGCCGCGATTGGCCGGTTGCAACTCAAGCAGATGCCGAAATGGAAATTGAAGCGGCGCATGAATGCGCAAGCGATTTGGGATGCGGCGGCATCGATGCCAGGGCTGCGGGTGCCGCTGATTCCAAATTGGGCCTCTCACGCAGCGTATAAGTGCTACGTGTTCGTTGACCCAGCTCCGTTGAAAAGCGATTGGTCGCGTGATCGCATCATGAGTGAAATCACGGCCGCAGGCGTGCCGTGCCAGTCGGGAAGTTGCCCCGAGGTCTATTTGGAAAAAGCGTTCGATAACACGGGTTGGCGGCCGACCATGCGTTTGCCGGTCGCTCAAGAACTTGGCGAAACCAGCCTGATGTTTCTCGTCCATCCGACGTTGACGTCGGCCGAGATCGCTAAGACTTGCGACGTGTTGCGCGCCACGATGGCGAAAGCGGCGCAGTGACAGTCTGAGAGTAGAATTCAAACGTAGGCCGGGTAAAGCAGAGCGAGACCCGGCTAAGCCAATCAAAATAGACTCTGTGCCGGATCTCGCTCTTCTCCATCCGGCCTAAGGGCCTCGGCATTCTTCGGCCGCTGAAAAAAACCGGATAGCAGTGGCTTACAGGCCGGGGATGCATTTCACAACGTTGGCTCCTGATGCACACGCTTGCCGTCAACAAGCAGCGCCTTGATAGCCGTATCGCCATCGGGGCCAACCGCGAGCACAGCCTGGATTTTCTTGTCGCGAATCTGCGTCTCAAGAACGCGCCCCGTGCCTTCGGGAACGAAGTAACTCTCGATACCGTAG
>JANNFX010000151.1:0-11582 GCA_031380225.1 Hyphomicrobium sp. | reverse complement strand
CATCGCCAAGGGTGAGGAGCAAGAACGTCAGATCGACGCCGACATTGAGAAGGTGCTGTCGGTCATCCCCAATAATCCGCGAGATGACGTTCCCGATGGCCGCGATGAGACTGGCAATACAGAAGTGCGCAAAGTGGGCACGCCGCCCAAATTGAGCTTCGCGCCAAAGCAGCATTTCGAAATCGGCGAAGCGTTGGGGTTGATGGACTTCGAAGCTGCGGCACGGATGTCGGGCGCGCGCTTCGTTGTGTTGCGCGGCGCATTGGCCCGGATGGAACGTGCGATCGCGAGCTTCATGCTCGACCTGCATACGACCGAGTTCGGCTACACCGAACATGCGCCGCCGCTGCTTGTCAAAGATCACGCCGCCTACGGCACCGGCAATCTGCCGAAATTTGCTGAAGACTTGTTTCAAACGACCAACGGCTTTTGGCTCATTCCAACCGCCGAAGTCACGCTGACCAACATCGTGCGTGAGCAAATCCTTGACGAGGACAAGTTACCAATGCGGATGACCGCATGGACGCCGTGCTTCCGGTCGGAAGCGGGCGCGGCTGGCAAAGACACGCGCGGCATGATCCGCCAGCATCAATTCTCGAAAGTCGAGTTGGTCTCGATCACTACGCCGGACACGTCCAGCGAAGAACACGAACGCATGACCAATGCGGCCGAAACTGTATTGATGCGCCTTGGTCTTGCCTATCGGACGATGTTACTCTGCACCGGCGACATGGGCTTCGGTTCGCAGAAAACCTACGACATCGAGGTCTGGCTGCCGGGGCAAAATGCTTATCGCGAAATCTCATCGTGTTCGGTCTGCGGTGATTTCCAAGCCCGCCGCATGAGTGCGCGCTATCGCGTCAAGGCCTCGAAAGAAATACGCCACGTCCACACCCTCAATGGCTCGGGGCTGGCGGTCGGGCGCACAATGGTTGCAATCTTAGAAAACTACCAGCAGGCCGATGGCAGCGTTGTCATCCCTGACGCGCTGCAGCCATACATGGGCGGACTAAAAGTCATCTTAAAAGAATAGCAGCCCATTTGCTCTTTTTTGATGGCCTGTTCCCTGGGGAACTGTGCCGCCGCCGGCAGCCGGGCATGGTCTCCCGACGGACGGCGTTAACGACGGCGCGCATCCAGACGAGCGGCTTCGAGCTGCGAATCATCATCGTGCTTTGGGAGACAGTATATGACTTCAACCCTCAAACGAAACGCCACACTGGCGTTGGTTGCGCTCGCCTCCGTCGCGACCGCCGCTGCCCCCGCATCAGCAAAGGACAATTACAAAGGCTACAACTGGAACAAATTCACCAGCGCCAATCAAGAGAAGGACTCGAGCCGCCGGACCGCGGTCTCTGAAGGCGACAACTGCAGCAGCTATTGGACCAAATGGAAGAACACCGGCGATAACGAATGGCGCGGCCGTTACTACGCGTGCGTCTACGGCGGTCATTGAGCCTTTCCTCACGTCACGGGTGGTATATTGCACGCGTGAGTGACCGGCGGATTTCCACCAAGCAACCGCTGGCCGCGGCCGCCCGTCCCCCACGGGCGGCCGTTTTATTTTGCAGGCGCTCGATGCTGGTCTGCGTCACTGACATTCGAACTCCACTAGCTCGTCATCCCCGCGCAGGCGGGATGACGAAAGTTAGCGTCTGCGGACCGGCACTATTTCCAATCACCCAGCACGGCGTTGACGAGCGTCAGCGCGGCGATGGCAGCGGTGTCGGCCCGCAGGATTCTGGGGCCAAATGAGATGCGAACCGTGAATGGCTTCGAGATGAGCGCTTCGCGTTCGGCAGTTGAAAATCCGCCTTCAGGGCCAATGATGACCGCAAGCGGCCCCGGCCCAACGCCGCGCAACGCATCAATTGGATTTGAGACATCGGCCGCTTCGTCACAAAAAATGATGCGGCGTTGAGGCGGCCAGCTGGACAACAGCCGATCGAATTTCTGCGGCTCTTCAATATCGGGGACATGCAAGATCCCACACTGCTCTGCGGCTTCAATGGCGTTGGCGCGCATACGGCCGAGATTAACCCGTTCGACGATCGTGTGCTGCGTCAACACTGGCCGCAATCGCGCGACACCCATCTCTGCCGCTTTCTGAACCATGTAATCGAGACGCGAGCGCTTCAGAGGAGCGAAGACATAGTCGATATCGGGCGCGTGGGTTTGCGGGCGGGTCTTTTCGACAATCCTTAACGCACAGCCGCGCTTGGTGACATCAGTCAGTTCGGAACGCCATTCGCCGTCACGGCCATTGAAAACCAACAACGGCGCCCCATCTTTCAAGCGCAGCACGGCGCAAAGGTAATTGGCCTGATCGCTTGTGCAACCAATGCGGTTGCCAGCGGTTAACGTATCGCTGACATAGAGCCGTTGGGCATTAGGATCGTCAACCGGCATGGCGTTGTATCTCCGATCCGTCCGTCCCATCACCATCGCGAAATGTCGACATGGTAGATTGTCCGCAGGAAGCGGGGCGGCTAGTGTTAAGCTGCAGTCAAATGGAAGTCTCGGCCGATGACGCAGTTGGGAACACCGCCGGTGCCGGATGCGGCGTTGGGCAATTGGGTTGATACGTCGGCGCCTCAATGGTCGCGGCCCTATTTGCGCCTAGCGCGGGCTGACCGGCCGATCGGCACCTGGCTGTTGTTGCTGCCGTGCTGGTGGTCGAGCACGCTGGCTGAGATCGCAACCGGCGCACGGACACCAAACATTTGGCACCTCGTGCTGTTCGCAATTGGCGCGGTTGTGATGCGCGGCGCGGGCTGCGCGTACAATGACGTCGTCGATCGCGACATCGATGCCAAGGTCGAACGCACGCGCGGCCGTCCCATTCCATCGGGTCAAGTGACAGCGCGACAAGCACTGGCGTTTGCAGTCGCGTTATCGTTGATCGGGCTTCTGGTGCTCGTCTCGTTCAACGAGGTCACAATTAAACTCGGCATAGCCTCGCTCGCGTTGGTTGCAATTTATCCCTTCATGAAGCGCTACACTTACTGGCCGCAGCTGGTACTGGGATTGACCTTCAATTGGGGTGCGCTCGTTGGCTGGACGGCGGTCACGGGCGAACTGTCAACGGCCGCGCTGCTGCTTTATTCCGGAGCCGTGCTGTGGACCATCGGCTACGACACCATCTATGCGCACCAAGATGCTGAAGACGATCTCATGGCCGGTCTCAAGTCTACCGCGTTGAAATTCGGTGAAGCAACGCAACGGTGGGTTGGAGCGTTCTATGCCGGTGCGATTGCGTTGTGGCTGGGTGCGGCCGTCATGGCTGGCTCGGGATGGATTGTGTCCCTGGCGCTCGCAGCCGTTGCACTGCATTTCGCCTGGCAAGTCGCAACGCTCGATATTCATAGCGCCGGCAACTGTCTTCGGCGGTTTCGCTCCAATCGTGAAGCGGGGCTGATCTTGTTCGCAGGCCTGCTGGCTGACGTCGTATTATAAACCGGACACGGCGCTCATTAAGGCCCCATCAGGTCGACGTGCACATTTGTTACGCCTTGCGAGGCGAAGCCTAAAGCTAGAGCTGCAGCTTCCGAAACGTCGATCACCCGGCCTTGAACATAGGGGCCGCGGTCGTTGATCCTCAGCACTGCTTCGCGGCCATTCTGAAGATTGGTCACTTTGACCTTGCTGCCGATCGGCAACGTCTTGTGGGCCGCGGTCATGGCCGACTTATCGAAGACCTCGCCGGATGCCGTCATTTGATCTTCCGAGTAGTACGACGCGACGCCGGTCAATGCATGCGCGGCGCCGGTCAGAAGTGGCCCATGCGGCGCCTTGTGACCGGTGGCAACGGATCCCGTTTCGATGCGGCGCGCTGCGGGCAACAGATTGACAGTAGTCGCCCAGGATTGACTGCTGGCAGTGGCCGTGACGGGGATTACTGTCGCGTCCCAGCCAGACGACGCGGCAGCTGGCGGCGCGAACAACATATCCCACAGCGTAGCAGGCGGCTGATCGGCGGCGGCAGGGGCTGAAACGGCGGCACAAGCCAGAACCGCTAAGAAAAGTTGAAATCCAAAGCGCACGCGGTTGCTCCGTGAGGGTCACATTCAGCGCACAGTTAGTGCGATTCGCTGGCATGAAAAAGGCGAGGGCGGCGGGCACTTGTGCCCGTCCACGCTCGCCTTGACTTATCAACAGTCGAGGCTTGATTAGCCGCGGCCGAGGATTTGTACGCTGACCGGAGCAACGCCCGAGTTCTGCATGCCAACTGCGTGAGCAGCAGCCTTGGACAGGTCAATGATGCGGCCGGCGATGTAGGGTCCACGATCATTGATCGTGACAACAACCGAGCGGCCATTGTTACGGTTGGTGACCCTAACCTTGGTGCCAAATGCTAGCGTCTTATGAGCAGCTGTCATAGCGTTCGGGTTGAACCGGCCGCCAGAAGCAAGCGCCTGCGGTTGCCAGTAGAATGATGCCATGCCCGACAGGCCACCGCCGCCAGAATACGGCTTCTTCGACTTCGACGACTTGTAAGCAACTTTGCCAGACTTCTTGAAGGCAACCTTGCCAGCCTTCTTGGACACATACTTGGCCTTCGAAACAGTTGTCTTGCCAGACACGCACGAGGCAGCTGGTCCCTGACATTCCCAGGTCCGGGCATTGGCCGCAACCGGCATCAGGCTCATCGTCAAAACCGCAAGGGCGGCCGAAAGAATATAACGCATTGGATATCTCCGTTGTGCACTGGTGACGGCAGTTCGGGTCGTAAGTTGAACGACGCACCGGGACCGGTGCGCTTAGGCTCGGACATGCGGCCCGTCACATGCGGGATACCGTTCCGAGTAGGTTGACCGCCCCCGGGAACCGGAAGCAAACCTGAACAAAGACGCCAGACGTATCGCCGTCACCCGACAAAGACTGAGGACAATCCACCGTCTCCGCGTCTGGCTCGCGCAACGGGCGCCATCAAAATATGGCCGTCAACCCATGAAACTGCACGCCGTTCAGAACAAAATCGTTAGACGTCTGAAATCACGACATATTTGTTATTGCGTCGCACCCGATGTGCGACGGCAGGTCGCAAAAATCAGGTGAAGATGCGGCCGGAGGAATATGAAATGTGACACTAAAAAATGTGTTCGAAATTCAGAATTTCGCTCATGGTGCGCTGCAGAAATTTCAAATTTGTCCACAAGCAGCAAAGCGTGGTCTAGTCGTTTCCTATTGGGTCCGAATGACGGAAAAGTGCGATTGTGCTTTGAGCAGTCAGGCGACAATTGTGGGGCAAAATCTATGTCGGATGCGACGACCGATAGGGCTCCATTACAGCCGTCTTTTTCAGAAGCCCTTAACACCTGGCTCAAGATCGGCCTGCTGTCGTTTGGCGGGCCGGCCGGTCAAATCGCGATGATGCACAAGGAACTCGTCGACGACAAAAAGTGGGTCGATGAGCAAACGTTTCTGATCGGCCTCAATTTCTGCATGCTGCTGCCTGGCCCAGAAGCGATGCAGCTTGCCACTTACGTTGGCTGGCGCATGCACGGCCTCAGAGGCGGCTTGGCAGCGGGGCTGTTATTCGTGCTGCCCGGCGCTGCTCTGATGCTGGTGCTATCCCTGCTTTACGCGTCCTTCGGGCAAGTACCGCTATCAGCTGCGCTCTTCACGGGCGTCAAGGCAGCCGTGCTTGCGATCGTGGTTGAGGCCCTATTGCGCATTGCGCGCCGCGCTTTGAAAGGCCAGGCTGATTGGTGGCTGGCCGCCCTCGCCTTTGTTGCCATCTACTTCGCGCGCGTGCCGTTCCCCGTCATTGTCTTGGCGGCAGCGGCGTTTGGTTATTGGCGAATTCAGTCAGGTGCAGCAACCACTCCGCTCGCAGCAACGGCGCCAGTGCCGATGGCACAGACTCTGAAAACTGTTGCGATCTGGCTCTTGATTTGGATTGCACCGTTGGCACTCGTGGCCCTATACTTCGGCTCGGATCACGTGCTTACAAAACTGGCATGGTTCTTTTCAAAGCTGGCGGTGGTGACGTTCGGCGGTGCCTATGCTGTACTGGCTTACATGGCCCAAGACGTGGTGCAGAGCTACCAGTGGCTCAATCCAGGCGAAATGCTCGACGCGCTTGGTCTCGCGGAAACGACGCCCGGACCGCTGATTCTGGTGACGCAATTTGTCGGGACACTGGCCGCGTGGCGCCATGGCGGCGGCACACCGCTCGTCATGGGAATACTCGGCGCTGCTGTGAGCCTATGGGCGACGTTCGCACCTTGCTTCCTGTGGATCTTCGCCGGTGCGCCGTATATCGAGCGCTTGCAATCGCAGCCGCGTCTCAAAGGAGCGTTAGCGGCGATCACCGCGGCTGTGGTCGGTGTGATCTTAAACCTGACGGTGTGGTTCGCGCTTCACACGATTTTCGGCCAGGTGAATGATGCGCCACTTGGCCCGTTCAATCTGAACTTACCCGAGTTAGCCAGCGTGAACTGGCCGGCAGCCGTGTTGTCAGTACTCGCCTTCGTGCTGTTGTTTGCACTTCATCGCGGGATCATCACGACACTGGCGATTTGCGGTGGTTTGGCAGTCGCGTGGCACCTCGCGACGGGGTGGTGGTTTTAGGCTACAGCCACCCCTTCCGCTTGAAGTAGACAAACGGGATCACCGCCGCCAATAACATCAGCGCCAGCGCCATTGGATATCCCCACTCCCACTCAAGCTCGGGCATGTGGCGGAAATTCATGCCGTAGATCGACGCCACCAGCGTCGGTGGCATCAGCATGACCGCCATCACCGAAAACAACTTGATGATCTGGTTCTGCTCGGTCGTGATCATGCCAAGCGTAGCATTGAGCAGAAAACTGACGCGCTCCGACAGCGACTTAAGGTGATCGCTCAATGAGGTGTTGTCACGCCGGACCGACAGGATGCGGCTCAAGATCCGCTGATCCATGACCTTGTCATTGGCTTCGGCTTCGAACGACGACAGCAGCCGATCCAGCGACGAAGAACTTTCATGAAGCCGCGACACGCTATCGCCCTGCCGCCCGACACCCTGCAGAATTGCATCGAACGCGTTCTCACCCTGGCGGCGATTGCGGTCGAAAACGCCTTGAGCCAAGGTATCGGCTTGATCTTGTAGACGCTCGATGAGGTCCGCCTTGCGTTCGACAATGCTCTCCAACAGCCCAGCCAAAACTGCAGCACCGCAATTTGCTGCGGCGTCACCCTTGGCGACACGATTTAAGAAATGTGGGAAGGCCAGCAATTGGTCGTAGCGGACTGAAACGAGTTTGTTACCAGAGAGAATGAAGGTCACAGTCGATCCCTGGGGGACGTTCGCGCTGCCGTCATGCACCAGATACGCCGTCATGTAGCAGGCGCCACCTTCGTGGTAGAACCGGTTCGACGCCTCAATTTCGCGCATTTCCGCGCGTGTCGGCACTGAAATGCCGAGCAACTTCTCAACGGCCGCATCTTCCTCCACCGTTGGATTGAGGAGATCGAACCAGACAGTGGCGTCGCCATTGACGGCGGCATCAGTCCGGCAGGCCAGCCCTGACCCATTAAAATCGTAGACTTTGAGCACTCAGTCCCCCGTGGTGCGGCCGATGCCGGATTTAGTTGTGAGTTCCCCGTCGAGACGGTACTTGTATGCGACGTTGTTTGTTTCAAGATAGATGTAGACTTCCCTGGCCGTATTTCCAACTGACAACACCGGCCGGCACATTAGAATTACGCGCCAGAACAGGAGGCCGTTATGAACATCAAAGCTGCCGCAGCCGTTTTCGTGATTTCCGCCTTGGCAAGCATCAACCCCGCCGCCGCTGGCATCCATTGCTCGGACGGGTACCAGCATGTCAACGGCTCATTACTAGCGACGCCCTACTGCCAAGACCAGCAGTTGGCTCAAGTAGCGCGCGCCTATGGGATCCGGGTCTCGGACAGCGAAATCCGCGAAAACCCTAACACCAAGCGCAACATCTGTCGCACGGTTGGCCGCGATAACCGGGTCTACTTGACGTGCCTAGAATCGAACCCCAACGGCCGCCGGTTCTGATCAAGACCCAGGCCATATCATGACCTTAACGGATACCCTGACTGCCGCATTTGGCCAGTCGGGGCGGATCACGTTTGAGACGAACCCACTCGGTGGCGTTGTCGCGAGGCTTGTTACCAGGTGCGGCACAGCGGTCGTCGCACTTCAAGGCGCGCAGGTGTTGTCATGGAAACCAACGCCTGACGCAGCCGGCGTGCTGTGGCTGTCGCCAATGGCCCGGCTTGGAACAGGCAAGCCATTGCGCGGCGGCATTCCCGTATGCTGGCCATGGTTCGGGCCGCACCCAGATGCGCAGACTGGCAAAGGTGCACATGGGTTTGTGCGCGCCGCAGACTGGCGGGTGACTGAAAGCGCCGTGTCGGCGTCAGAGACGCGATTGACGCTCAGTTATGCATTGTCGCCAGACGACGAGGCGGCGCTCGGCGGCCAAGCGCGGCTTTCGCTTGATTTTGTTTTGACCGACACCTTGGACATCTCACTGACGACCGCGAACACAGGCACTGCGGCCCTGACAATTTCAGAAGCGCTGCACAGCTATTTTACTATTGGCGATATCGCGTCGGTTGAGTTGACTGGGCTGGAAGGCCGCCACTATCTCGACCAGCTAAGTGGTGCAACCATTGAACAACGCGGCTCGATTGCGATCCGAACTGAAACCGATCGCATCTATTGGGATACGCCGGACACTGTCGTCATTCACGACAGAAGCCTCGGGCGCCAGATCGCAATCTCAAAACGTGGCAGTTCCAGCACGGTCGTTTGGAACCCGTGGCGCGACAAGGCCCAGCGCCTCGGCGATATGGACGAGGACGGCTACCGGCGCATGGTGTGCGTTGAAACCGCCAATGTGGGGCCGCGAAATTTGAAGATCATTGAGCCGGGCGAGACGCATACGCTGGCGGTGCGCATTGCGTGCATCAAGGTTAATGCCGCATCGACAGATTAAAGCGTAAGCTGCGAGTCGATCAGCAATCTACGAAAAAAACATGCGCTTGTGGAACCATCCCAACATCGGTGCGTTTGCAACCTGTCAACATTTTGGGAGGACGGATTATGAAAGCACTTGTTCTGGTGACGTGTTTGGTTGCCGTCGCATTGTCGGGATGCAGGCGTCAAGAAGCCTATCCTGACTACGAGCAAATGAAGTTGAACGGTGCCGCTCATTCACATGAGTGACGATGCAATCAACGAACCGAATGCGGGTTGCGCTTTCGGTTCGGCTGGACCCGGCTATGCCTCGGACGGCAAAAATCGCCCGCGGTTAGGCGATCAGAACGCAATCTCTGCGAACACGTGATCGATGTTGCCTTTCCAGGCACCGTTATAGCGCTCGAGCAGTTCATCGGCGACGGTCTTGCCGGATGAAACAAGCTCGTTCAAAGGTTCTAAATAAATCGTTTCATCTCTGCTCTGCGTATCGAGACGATGGCGGCTTCTAAGGCCACTCGCTGAAATCCCCAACACGTCCCGCGCTACATCACGCACTGTCGTTTTGCGGAAATGTGCATCGAGCGCCAACTTCGGAACCGCGTTTCTGAGGCCTTGACGCTCCTCGGCGCTCCAATCTTTGACCAAGCGCCATGCGGCTTCAAGCGCGGCATCGTCATAGAGAAGCCCGGCCCAGAACGCCGGCAACGCGCAGATGCGGCGCCAGCGGCCACCGTCAGCGCCACGCATTTCAAGAAACCGCTTGAGACGAACTTCAGGGAATAGCGTCGTCAGGTGATCGGACCAGTCATCGATGGTTGGCGTTTCGCCTAGCATTTGAGGCAGCTTGCCAGCCATGAAATCGCGGAACGACGCGCCGGCCGCATCGACGTACTTTCCATCGCGGTAGACGAAATACATCGGTACATCGAGGGCGTAGTCGACATAGCGGTCGTAGCCCATGCCGTCTTCGAACACGAACGGCAGCATGCCGGTGCGATTGGGATCGGTGTCGCGCCAGACTTCGCTCCGCAGAGATTTATAGCCGTTCGGCTTGCCTTCGGTAAAAGGCGACGAAGCGAAAAGCGCCGTCGCAATCGGCTGCAATGCTAGGCTGACGCGCAGCTTCTTGACCATATCGGCTTCGCTGCCGAAGTCGAGATTCACCTGAATAGTAGCGGTGCGATACATCATGTCGAGACCTCGCTTGCCGACCGTCGGCATATAGCGGGTCATGACCGCATAGCGCTCCTTTGGCATATGCGGGGTCTCGGCCAGCGTCCATTTCGGCGAAAAGCCGACGCCCAGAAAACCGATCCCAAGCCGCTCGCCGACGCACAGCACCTCGTCCAAGTGTTTCTGGGTTTCGGCCGCCGTCTCATGCAGGGTATCGAGCGGCGCGCCGGAAAGTTCGAACTGTCCGCCCGGCTCCAAGCTGACGGTGCCGAGGATGCCGGGGCCTTCGCCGGCTGGACGTCTGAGCGCAATTGTCTGGCCGCCTTCGGTGACTGGCTGCCAGCCGTAGCGCTCAACCATAGCGTCCATCAGCGCGCGGATGCCGCGTGGGCCGTCATAGGGCACTGGCCCGAGCGTGTCGGTGTAGAATACAAATTTCTCATGTTCGGTGCCGATGCGCCAGGCAGACTTCGGCTTTTCCCCGGCCGCGATCCATTCGGCAAGGTCCGCCCGGGAGCGCACGCGCGGGGCCGGCGCAGCATCCAAGCGGGTCGACATTGATCGGGCCTCGGGTGTCCAGGGGGAGCGAGCAGTAGTCTTAGGCGAAAGCGGCGGCACGGCACAAGCCCACACTAGGTGTGGTCACGGCGGCTAAGATTCAAGTTGCAGATTTCCAGGGTCCCGCGATGATGTGCGACGGCGGAGTAATGAGCCAAACAATCCCGGGGGAATTTATGACACAACGCACAACGTCCTTATGCAAAACGGCCGTGACCATGGTCACAGTATTTGCAGCTGCCACCATTTTCTCGGGTTGTGTGAGCACGCCGGTTCTGGCCTCCGACTACTCTCATACCTGCCGCTCCGCCGATGGCGTCTATGAGATGAATGACGGCAGCCTCTATCGCAGCAATGCCGATGCCTCAAGCGGCCAGGAGATCACCTACAAGACCATCCAGGAAACCGTCCTCAAACGCGAGCTTGGCTACTGCAAAACCAAAACCGGCAAGCGCTATGACTTCGAGTTCAAGAGCTACACCTTGCGGGTCGCATTCAAAGACGAAGGACAAGCCTACGAATTCGACATGGTGTGCGAACTGGCCGCCGATGGCCTGCCGGCATCCGAAGTTTGCATCAAGAATGTCGTGACATCGTCGACCGGCGCCGCAGCAGGCAACAGTGGCGGTGGCAATGAGCCCGCACCGGGCACACCGGCTCCCGGCACGCAAGGCTGGATGCACAACGGCTCGGAAATGAAACTCATTGCCAACGGTAACAAGCGGCGCTTCGTTTATAAAATCCCGCGATCTGGCCTCAGCTCAGTTGGCATTAAGCGCGGCGAAACGGTGTTCGAAGGCACGCGCGACGGCAACAGCTACTCCGGCACAGCGTATATTTTCAAATCCGGATGCGACCCGCAGGGCTATCCGGTTTCAGGAAGCGTGGCGAGCGACGAGCGCTCCAT
>JANNFX010000260.1:0-11210 GCA_031380225.1 Hyphomicrobium sp. | reverse complement strand
GTGCGCATACTTAGGCGAGCAGCAAAGCCGCTCGCCGCAACGCCCAAGGCGCTGAGCGAACTGCGCATGGCGTTCGCTTCGGCTCCGACCTTCGTCTCGCCGACAGAGCGGCGCGCATCTTCATGCGCGCATGTATGCTGGGAGCAGCGCGCGCTCTGATGCTTGCAAAACGGCGCGAATAGGTGGAGAATTGGAACATCGACGGCGCTTTGCGACCAGTTCCAGCCAATCCATTGAAATAAAACGACAATCAAACCGATCAAAAACGCGGTCGGGAAGCTCGTTTTTACACATTTTTTTACACATGTGTAATTTTATATATAAATAATACAATAAAATCAATAATTTAGATGTGCAATCGTCAGACTTAAAATCTTGAGGGGGCAACCCCGTGCGGGTTCGAGTCCCGCCGTCCGCACCAATGATCCCAGTTAATTTTTGCAGCCGATCAATGCGAAGTAGGCTGCGAGCGGATCGGTGGGCTTTTGGCCAACAGCCGCTTGGGTCATCAGCTCTACCGTCAATCCACTCCGCATAACCACAAACGCCAGTTGGCGGTCGAAAACCGAGGCGTAGACGGGTTCAACGACGATCATGCCGCCCTGCTCGGCCATGGCGGCCAAGTCAGCGGCAAGATCGTTTGTAAACAGGCAGACGTGATCCAGCCCACCACCTTTTTCCATGCGTTTCGCCACGGGATTAGGGCCTTCGGGCAACGGCGCCACGAGTTCAATGGTGATTGCGCCATGGCAGACAAGCAGTGCGCACGAAACATTCTGGATAGGATCGATCTCTGGTTCCACGACAACCGTGGCACCACTTCGCTGCCACGTACCAATTGCACGCGCCATATTGGGCACCACATAGCCCCAGTGAAACACCTGGTTGGGATCAAATCCGCTCACGGTGCCCGGCTAGCCTGCTTAGCAGCCGTGGTGTTATGCCCGTCGCTTGTCAAATACGTTGGCTTCGCTAATGGCGTAGGCTCACGCCGCCAAAATGTTGGCCCATCTTCCGTTGCAACGCCTGGCACGGGCGCGAATCCAAGGCGTTCGAAGACGTCAGCTACCATGGCATTTTTGCGTGTTGGAATGAAGCAGCCGTTGACCTGTTGATTGCCGCGCGCGCGAACGAGGTCGATCACCTCAGACATCAATGCTGTTTCGACCCCACGGCTGAGGACACGGCATGACATCAAAAAGCTGTCGATCTCAGACGACCCCGCGCCATGCTTAACGATGGCGACAGCGACCAAGCCATAGTCGCCAAAGCGATCGCGGACGGTCGCTCGCAAGACGTCTATATCAGCGCTTTTGACAAATCCTGTCACCTCCTCTGCGCTATATCGCCGGGTGGTGACATTAAACTGGTTGGTCTTATTGATCAGCTGAGTGATGCGCGCGATATCGGCGGTTTCGGGCGCTGAGACGTCAACCACCAATTCGAGAGACGCGAGATAGTCTTCCCCAGTTAATTTCTGCGCCAGGTCGCGCCGGCTGGACTCATGCCGCACCATATCGACGCGCGCCCGGTCATCTGCGGTAATCTCAAGCCGGTCAAACATACGGCTCGCCTGGCGCATGACGACTGGCAAATCTGCGATGTCTTCTGGAACTTGCACGCACGTCACGCCGGGCGCGTTGGTTCGCACTTCATCGATTTCAAACGGGTTGTCATCGATGAAAACCAACGCATCGAGACCGATATTCAACTCTTGAGCGATCGCTTTCAAATTTTCAGATTTCGGCCGCCAGTTGACGCGATCCGCTGAAATATCGGACCGGCGCAGGACCATGGCGCCGTGATTGTCGAACATGTCCCACACATCCTCGGGATTGTTCTTGGAGCTCAGGGCAATAAAAATCCCGGAATGTCTGAGCGCCAAGACTTGTCGCTGGAAGTGCCGGAAGGCAATGCCTGGAAAATCATCCGACAATTGCACGCCGCCAATGCCGTCTTCTCCGATCACACCGCCCCACAGAGTGTTATCGCAATCCAGCACCAGGCACTTCTTTGGCTCGCGGCAGCGGGCTCTGAAAATCCGGGCGATGGCGCCGGCAGCGCTGACATAGAATGCTTCCGAGAACGGTTGCCGGAACATCAACTCTTTGCGATGATCGAAGGCCTGCGCTTCGCCGCATTCCGCAACGAGATTCTCACTATCCACGATATAGAAATTTGGCACCGCATGTGACAAGGCCATCAACCGGGACAGCGTTGCATGCCAGCACCGCGTCAGTTCGCTACTACGCGCAAAGCCAGCAATACCCTCGATGAATGGCCGCGGCCGGGGTGGCAGCCCAACAATGATCATGCCAGGATAGATTTCTCTCAGCTGCTCGATGCCATTTAACAGATGATGACAGGCCTCGACGACCTTGTGCGGCTCATCAGGCGCTGCCAGATCCTCAATCCGGAACATGACAACGATCGCGTCGAGATCTTTGGTCTTAAATTCTGCATCCGGCTGACGGCAGACGCGCAAAATCTGATTATAGTTGGCGATTTGAATGTCAGGCGAAGTTGCACCGGCTTCCAAAAGCTGAGCCCCAAGGTAGGGCAACAGCGGATCGATTGTAAAACTGGCTGTTATGCCGATGACAGCATCAGACCGTTGAGTATTTGGACTTGGTATCCGGGCATGAGCGCGCCAGCGGCGCTGCAACTCCTTCATGCGCTCGGACATTAACTCTATCCCTGAGTTGGCCAACTCTATCGGCGAGTTCAACCTGTGCGGCACATCTTGCACCCACACAGCTGGAGTGGACGCTGACAATGTTGCCTTGGATTTGCCCGCCCACTATAACACCGTCTACGTACTTGAATTACCGGCTATCTTCAAGGCCGCCTGGCAGTGAATGACAATGCGGTTTTGGGGGTGTTACTTGGGTTCGTGTATTTGCCCCTTCATAAACTGGCAGGCTTAGCCAGCCATGTTGTTCATCGATCCCTTCTTTCTGTTGGTATTTGCGCCCGCGACCTTAATTCTGTTTTGGTTTGGAGCGCGCAACTTCGGACCGACAGGCGGACTGACGGTAACGTTGATTGCGTCGTGCTCGTTTTACATAAAATTTGGTGTTGGCTTTGCTGCGCTGTTGATCGCCAGCGTGATTGTGAATTTCATCGTTGGCATTTGCCTCGCAACTTGGACGAATGCAAAGCCGCAGATGCGCCTTGCACTATTGGTTGCCGGGCAGGTGTTCAACTTCGGCAATCTCATATACTTCAAATATTTGGCGCCGCTCATCGTTCCATCTGAAGGCCAAGGCGGATTGGGTTTACTGGATGCAGCCATACCGGTCGGTATATCGTTTTACACCTTCCATCAGGCCGTGTTGCTGGCCGACGCCTATGCGCTGAAGCCAGAAGTTTTGGATTACTTAGGGCGCGTCAGAACTGTGGGCGATACGCTCCGCGCTGCGCTCCGCTACGGCGCCTTCATTCTCTTTTTCCCGCAACTCGTAATTGGCCCCATCGTTTACTTAAGTGAGTTTGCCAAGAGCACGCAGTCACCGGGATTTGGCCGCTTCCGGCGGACGGATGTCGAAGTTGGCGTGACGCTGATCGCCATCGGCTTGTTCAAGAAAATCGTGATTGCAGACCAATTGGCGGCCATATCGGCGCCAGCGTTTGCGACCCTGCAAGTGGGCCAGCTCCTCGATCCGGCAGCGGCCTGGATGGCAGTGTTGGCCTACTACTGCCAGCTATACTTTGATTTTTCCGGATACTCCGACATCGCAATCGGCTTGGCCAGACTGTTTGGCGTCCGGTTCCCGATGAATTTCGACTCGCCTCTGCGCTCCGCCGGTATCGTCGACTTTTACAAGCGCTGGCACATCACGTTAACCCGCGTCATCTCGCGGTTTTTGTTTACACCATTGTCCGCGATTGGAATTCGCTTCGCCCTCGATATCGGCGCGCGCGGTGCGGCTCAGAAGTTATTTGCGCTATGGATTCCGCTGCTGTTGAACTTTCAGATCATCGGACTGTGGCACGGGGCGTCAGCAACCTTCTTTGCCTTTGGCCTGATCCACGGCCTGTGGTTCATTACCGAGAGCAATATCAGCACATCAAAACGCTGGCGAAACTATAAGAAGACGCTCAACTCCAATCATATCCAGTACGTTGGCCAAGCGCTGACGTTCCTGCCTTTGATGCTGACGTTCGCACTGTTCGCGTCGCCCGATTTGTCGAGCTTTGGCCGGCTCTTAGAAAGCCTATGGCAGATCCCGCGCGTCAGTAGTTTTGCAGCGTTCGTCGCTAAGAATAAAGTTGCATCGGCGGCGCTTGCCGCCGCTTACGCCGTTGTCTGGATGCTGCCAAACAGCAACGAACTGTTGCGAGCCTATCGGCCGTCGATCAAAACTTGGTTCAATGCGTCGACCACGCCAATTCTAGGGTTGTTCAAATGGCGGCCGAGCCCGGCGTGGGCTGCGGTGTGGGTGATACTGATCGGCTTCAGTCTGTGGTTTCACAAGGCGGATGCGCCCTTCCTCTATCAGGGTTTTTGAGATGGCAAAGCCAACACAGAGATCGTGGTACTTGCGGATCGTCACCGGTGCGCTTGCCGCCATGCTGGGGTTGCAAAGTTTCCTTGCCATCACTGATCCATACAATCTTTACCCGTGGAGCCGGCCGCACAACATATTCGCGGACACGAACCCAGTTGGCATCGGGCCCCGGTTTATGGGCCAGATCGCGCGCGGCAGCGTCGATACGGTGATTGCCGGCGGATCAACTGGAATGGGCTTTTTACCAGCAGACGTGAAGGCGCAGCTGAGCGGCACCGCGTCGGTTGCCAACATATCTTACAACTCGCCACGGCCTGAAGACTTTTCGCTTGTTGCAGACCGGTTGGCAGCCATTCCAACTGTCAAACGCGTGCTGCTGACGATTGACTATTCGACATTCACGGCGGCGCCGAACAGCAAGAGCACCTTCTTTCCGTTCTATCTGTTTAAGCCCAATCCGATCGATCAAATGAGATTTTTTGACGTCACAGCATTTGCACTGGCCGTTCGCGACGTGTCGAACTTATCGTGGCCTGGCGCTTTGGTTCAGGAACGCAGTTTTGCGCGTGACCGCGACGGATCGTATAAAAATTCGTTGATGAGGCCCGCAGTCGAGCGCGCCGCAAGCGCAGTGACCTTGAACACAAAGCTGCTCAGCGGAACAATCGTTCCTGTGTGCAGCCGGTTTCCATTGATTGCGGAAACTCTGGCGCCGATGGCGCAAACCCTGAGCCGCGATAAGCGCCGTTTGGATGTGATTTTGCCGCCCTACTCGTTGACCTTCTATTCGGCTATCGCCGCCAACAAGAACAACAATTCATCGGTCTTCAAAGCCAGCGACACGCTGGAAGCGGCGCTTGGCTTGCGCAAATGCGTCATGACCGCCTTAGACGGAATTGAAAACGTGTTCGTTTACGCCTTCGACGACGATGGCAGTCTCGTCGAAGACATGGCGAACTACTACGATGCCGGGCATGTCTACCAGTTTGAGTGGTACCGGCACATGCTCAGCGAGATTGAGGGCGGTCGTCACCGGCTGACAGCGGCAAACGTTGACGCCTATATCAGCGATCTACGGCGCCGCGTGTTGAGCTACACCTATAAGAATTCTGCCGTGCCTCCCGAGTGGCTGGCTGATATCAAGCCCCTCTTCCCATGACCAGCGCGGGCATCCGCACTCGTGGTGTGCCAGAAGCGCTAGGAATGATAAATGACTTGAGGCCAAGCCTCGCGACGCTTACTTGCAGCCTTGCTGGGTCGCGGTGCACTCGGTCACAAATTGACCAGCGGAGCATTTGTGGCGAACCTCGCCTGAAGCCTTCAAGCCTTTGCCTTCGAGCAAGTTGCGAAGGGCAGCTTCCGACATATACTTGGCGATGCCTTCGGAGACACCGGTTCCGATCCCGCCGACGAGCTTACAATCAGCGTGAGCAGAGGGCGCAACAGATAGGACTGCGACAGCGGCAATGACGTAACGCAGAGTGGTGCGGGGCAAAGTCATAGGTGCTCTCCTCAAATCTATTTCTTGCGTCATTGCGTCAGGGCAGCGCGGAGCGCAAGTGCAAATCCGAGGGCCAAGATACTATTGCGGTCTGGCGTGTCCCAATCAACCCGGGTTCACTTCGGCTTCCGGATGATGATATCAAGATATTGCTTAAAGAACCCTCGATCAATGCCGGGCGCAATTCGCTCGAGAAAGCGCTCATAGCGCCGCGATTGGGAAACGAGGCTATGGGCAAACATCAACGGATTCGAGCGCCGCAAAAAATCCGTGCGGTTGCTGACTACGTCGAGCGCTTTTACATCGCCCATCACAAGATCGAATTCGTGAAATGACACACCACGCCCCCAACGCGCCAATAAAGTTGCGTCAAACCGCGTCGCATCGGCATTCGGGCGCCGCGGAAACGCTTCGGCAAAGTGCGGCCGCGCTGCCCGGTGTGCCCAGCGCGCCGCCAATTCGTCAGGCAGCCAATTGTAGAAGTTTTCCGTCGAAGTGTGCCCATCCCAAAACCAAAGCCGGTTTGGCGCCTCGACAACGGACCAAACGCCACCTGGTTTCAACATGGCCCAGGTTTGCTCCATCGCAGCGAAGCGCTCGGCCAGTGTCATGTGTTCAAGAGACGCGAAAAAGATCACCATATCGAAGGTGCGGCCGGGAAGTTCAGCCGCGGCGTTGGCGGCGTTGCCGAGCCTCAGATCGGCGCCGAGGCCGTAGACACGCAGCCGTTCGCGGCCAACTTTGAGCGCGGCTTCATCGACATCGATGCCCGTTACAATCGCGCCTTGTTCGGCGAGGGCAAGCGTCGATTCACCGGTCCCGCAGCCGATTTCCAAGATGCGCGCTCCGTCGAGCGGATATGCGGCATCGAGCCATGGCACGTTGGCTTGACGGTCTTCGCTGAGGGCTCCTTCGAGTGCTGCACCGATATCGCCTTCGTCAGTGATGCTGGTGTAATTGGCCTTGGTAAAATCGACCAGCGATTGCGCCCCGGCAGTGTCCAGTGAGCGAAATCGGGCGCGATGGTGGGGCTTGAGCGCGAAATTCAGCTGATAGGCGCGGCGGCGCAATGATTGGCGGCTAAGCGATGACGGCAGGGCTGGCATGATTGGTTCCCAGATAGTGCGCGCACGCGAAGTGGCCGTTCAGCCTATTTATGAAACACACCAACCTTGAAAGCAAATCCAGCGCCAATGGCAGCCGATGGGCGCGGGCGCCCGGAAGCCGGATGTCTGACGTCAGATTTTTTGCGGCGCCCTGGCGCTCGCACATTTCTCGCAGTTTATACCCGCGCGGTGCTTTCACCGGCGCGGTCGGAAAAGCGTGTATGAAAGCATCCGACCGCGCACCATGAACTCAGTTGCCAACACCAAACTCAGAATTGTAGCTTGGGTTAGCGGCGCCCGCGATCAAACGACAACGCTCCGGCTTTCGAACCGCCGCCGCCCAACCTACGGGCGCGAAACGATCCCGTTACGCCGCATTCGATCAATTCCGCGCCTTGTCGACCATGCGGTTCTTGGCGATCCACGGCATCATGGCGCGCAGCTTGTTGCCAACTTCCTCGATCTGATGAGCGTCGTTCAAGCGGCGGGTAGCCTTGAAGCTCGGCTGGCCGGCCTTGCATTCAAGCATCCAGTCGCGGGTAAAACGGCCGCTTTGAATGTCGGTCAGAACGCGCTTCATTTCAGCCTTGGTTTCAGGCGTGACAATGCGCGGACCAGTGACGTACTCGCCGAACTCGGCTGTGTTCGAAATCGAGTAGTTCATATTGGCGATGCCGCCTTCGTAGATAAGGTCGACGATCAACTTCACTTCGTGCAAGCATTCGAAATAGGCCATCTCGGGCGCGTAGCCAGCTTCGACCAGCGTTTCGAAACCAGCGCGGATCAATTCGACCAAGCCACCGCACAACACGGCCTGCTCGCCGAACAAATCGGTCTCGCATTCTTCCTTAAACGTGGTCTCGATCACGCCCGAACGGCCGCCCCCGACAGCCGAGGCATACGACAAGAACAAGTCGTGTGCGTTGCCGCTCTTGTTCTGGTGGATGGCGATCAAGCATGGAACGCCGCCGCCCTTCATGTATTCGCCGCGGACCGTATGGCCGGGGCCCTTCGGCGCCACCATGCCGACGTCGAGATCCGCGCGCGGTTCAATCAAATTGAAATGCACATTAAGCCCGTGCGCGAACATAAGAGCAGCGCCCTGCTTCATGTTGGTGTGAAGATGATCGCGATAGATATCGGCCTGCAATTCATCGGGCGTCAGCAACATCATGACGTCGGCCCACTTGGCGGCATCCGAGACGTCCATAACCTTGAGGCCTTCCTTCTCGCACTTCTGCGCGGTGGCCGAACCCTTGCGGAGCGCGATGACAACGTCTTTGCAGCCCGAGTCGCGCAAGTTCAACGCATGTGCATGGCCCTGGCTGCCGTAGCCGATAATGGCGACCTTCTTCGACTTGATGAGGTTGATATCGGCATCACGATCGTAATAGACGCGCATGGCTCTGTTCTTTCTTGGCAGCGGCGGCAGGAGTTGTGGATGGAACGTGCCGGACTAGACAAAATCCGGCTGGCAAAAGTGGCGCGACCCTATCGGGGATGCCAAAGCGTTTCAACGGCAGATACGCCGCGGAAAGGGCTGCAATTGTCGCTGTTTCGAGGGTCTGCCCAGCTAATCCTTAGCGCCGCGTTAACCGGACGGCAACGGATCGGCGGTAAGACTATGGAAACCCTGCTCGAGGACCCCATGACCCGGATTTCGCGCTCTAAATTATCACTGCCGTTAGCTGCCGCGGCTTCAATCGCCCTCGCCGGCTGCGGCGGCAGTGCACCGCCGCCGCCTCAGGCGACCAACGAACAAGTGGTGTTCGTGACCACGCAAGACTGCACTTCGACCGGCAAGTTGAAGCCGGCTGAATGCGCGGCGGCGGTCAAAAAGGCGCTTGAAGACCACCTCGCGAATTCGCCGACGTACCGGTCACTGGTGTCGTGTGAAAAATCTGAGGGTGAACAGAAATGCGAACGAATGGACGAGAAGACCTTCCGGCCGCGCCTGATGGCAATGTCGGTTGCGGTTCCTGATCTCGAAGCGGCTCGTCAAAAGAGCCAGCCAGTGCCAGTGGTGCCACTCTATGCAACTATGGGCGGCGAAGCGGGCTTCCGCACCTTGGCCAAGGTCGTCCTCAAGGGCGACGACGAGATGATCCGGTTCACACCGAAGGCGGTCGCGGTCTATTCTCCGTTTGTGAAGGCCAGCAGCAAGTTGTTCTGACAATTGACGTGCCCGGGCCGGGTCTCACATCCCGGCTGCACCCCGTCCGATCGCAGCAATACCTGTTCGCGAGATTTCGACCAGGCCAATTTCGCGCATCAATCCGATGAACGTCTCGATCTTGGACGGCTTGCCGGTGATCTCAAACACGAAATGTGTGGTTGACGTATCGACGACTTGCGCGCGGAAAATCTCGGCGAGACGCAGCGCCTCAATGCGCTTATCGCCAACGCCGGCGACTTTAACGAGAGCCAACTCCCGCTCAAGCGAACGGCCTTCCGCCGTTAAATCGCTCACCCGGTGCACCGGCACCATGCGCTCCAGCTGATGCTTGATTTGCTCGATGACGGCGGGCGTACCACTGGTCACAATCGTGATGCGCGAGACGTGCTTCTCATGTTCGGTCTCGGTGACCGTCAAGCTTTCGATATTATAGCCGCGCGCAGTGAACAGTCCGATGACGCGCGCCAAAACGCCGGGCTCGTTGTCGACCAGAACCGAAAGCGTTCTTTGAACCACGGCCGGATGGTCGGCAGGGGCAGAATAGTGGGATTGCGGATTGGTGTTGGGCATGGTCTCAGCGCTGATCGGATTTGTTGGAATTGCCGGAATTGGATGCAGGTGCGTCTTCGCCAGCTTTCCCGGTCTTCGGGAACACTAGCGGAATGAACACCGGGAAGCCGTGTTTGTCGACAAGCAGTTTGAAGTTCCCGGCGTATTCGGTTGAGATCTTATATTGTGTGAAGGCCGCGACGACGCGCTTGCCGAGGCCATCGGCTAAGCCTTGAGCGGTCGGTGCGCCCATTGTCTTCAGTTGCTCATCAGGCAGTCGGGCGTAGACCTGCGCCAAGACTTGAGTCTCCATATAGTCCTGCGCGATGCAGGCCTCGAAGCGCTCAGTATAGGATTCGGCCAACCCATTGGTCCGGTAGCAGGCATCAATAAACTGCACGGCAGCTCGTGGCCCGCGTTGACGATGGAGTTTGCCAAGCCGCTCGGCCGCATCCTTGATGTTGGCGGCCTGATCCCACTCCGGCTTGAAGAGAGCGGGCTTGCCGGTGTTGGAGTCAGTGTTGGTGTCTGGCGCCGCCGCCGAAGGCTGCTCGCTCGCTGCGGGTGGCGTATCGGCGACAGCGGGGCCGGCCAATGGCAACATCAACAGGGCTGCAATTGCGGCACACACCCTGGTTGCATTGGTGGTTGTGTTGGTCATCGGGCCCTCCGCATATCTAGCGCCGTCGCTAGCCCTATGATATCATTTTGATAACATACAGAATTTGACGAGGAGTGCCCAATGGCCCAGCTTTTGGTGCGAAATGTGTCCGAAGATGTGAAAGAGCGGCTGCAGCGGCGCGCGCGCAACAACGGCCGCAGCTTAGAGGCGGAAGTACGGGAGATTTTGGTTGAAGCGTCCGAAACGGCGCGTGCTCCGGTAAAGGAAGGCCTGGGCACGCGGCTAGCTCGGAAATTGGCCCGCGAAAAACTCACAAAAGCCGATTGGGACGCCTTCGATGAGAATATGAAGGCTCTGCGCCGGAAGTGGCGCGTGACGGAGGTCGATTTCGGTAAATGATATTGGTAGACACCAATGTATTCTCGGCATTGATGAGGTTGGATCAGGAGCCGCTGGTTCTCAATTGGCTCGACCGCATCGATCCATCGAAGCTTCGCGTTTCTGCGATCACGCTTTTTGAAACGCAACACGGCCTGGCTTCGCTTCCATCCGGCCGCCGACGCAAAACGCTCGAGGGCAAATTCTCTCATGTGCTCATCGACGTTTTCGAAAGACAAGTTATTGCCTTCGACCAAGCAGCGGCGATTTCCGCCGGGCATGTCTATGCTGAACTCAAATCTAAAGGCCGGAACGTGAGCGTGCCAGACGGTCAGATCGCGGGACTTGCAATCTTCATCCAAGCAAC
>JANNFX010000254.1:0-6938 GCA_031380225.1 Hyphomicrobium sp. | reverse complement strand
GAGGGTCCAGTTAGTGATCGCCGCAAGCTGGCATCATCGGGCATGGTCATCATCGGCCTGGTTTTGAACAAAAAGGGCGACGTTGTTGCTGAGCCGCACATCATGCTCGATGGCGTTCCTTACGAGAACGCCGAAGGCCGCAGCATGGACGAGCTGACCCAGAACGCCCTCGATGGCACCCTCAAAAGCATAGCCCCGCCGCGCCGGAAGGACACTGCGGTGCTAGAAGAGGCTGTCAAAAAGGCGATCCGCAGTGAAATTGCCAATGCCTGGGGCAAGAAGCCCGTCGTCAAGGTGTTGATCTCGGTGGTCGATACCGGAAAATAGGGTCTCAAACTGGCCGCCTTAAATTGGGTTTTAGATACGGGAATTGAACTATGATCGGACGCCTGAACCACGTCGCCATCGCCGTTCGTGACTTGAACGCCGCCGTCGCCACCTATCGTAATGCCCTTGGCGCAAAAATCACTGAACCGCAGGCTGAACCTGATCACGGCGTCACGGTTGTGTTTGTCGAACTGCCGAATACCAAGATCGAATTTTTGGAACCGCTTGGCGCCGATTCACCGATTGCCAAGTTTCTGGAAAAGAACCCCGAGGGCGGCATTCATCACATCTGCTACGAGGTCGACGATATCATCGCGGCCCGCGACAAGCTGAAGGAACAGGGCGCCCGTGTTCTTGGTGACGGAAATCCAAAAATTGGAGCGCATGGCAAGCCGGTTCTGTTCCTGCATCCCAAGGACTTTCTCGGCACGTTGACGGAACTTGAACAGGCTTGAGATTTAAGACGGAAAACACCTCCGGCTTTTAAAAAGGACTCCTGTTGTGAATATTGCCTTCGCACTCGCACTGTACTTCATGATTTGGTGGCTCGTGCTATTCGCCGTGCTGCCATTTGGAGTCCGCACGCAGGAAGATGCCGGAGAGGTGGTGCCGGGCACGCCAGCGAGCGCCCCTGAGCGTCCGCAACTGGTTCGCATCTTCACAATCAATACTGTCGTTGCCGCCGTTGTGTTCGGGTTGGTCTGGTTTGCGCTTGGCAATGAATGGTTTTATCCCAGCGAAGCGCCGCCGCTCATACCTGGCACTACTGCACCGCCATACTAAGAAATGGCGCGCGTCAACCGGCTGCAAACATCAATCTTGAGGGCCTAATGTATCTCTCCCGCTATTTTTTGCCGGTTCTGCGCGACACCCCGAAAGAGGCGGAAATCATCTCGCATCAGTTGATGCTGCGGGCCGGCATGATCAAACAGTCCTCGTCGGGGATTTACTCGTGGCTGCCGCTCGGGCTCCGCGTTTTAAAGAAAATCGAAGCCATTGTGCGCGACGAACAAAACCGCGCAGGCGCCGTTGAAGTTTTGATGCCGACCATTCAATCGGCCGAGCTGTGGCGGGAATCGAAGCGCTACGAAGCCTACGGCAAAGAAATGCTGCGCATCACCGACAGGCACGAACGCGACATGCTGTTCGGGCCGACGGCAGAAGAAGTGATCACCGCGATTTTCCGCGACACTGTCAAGAGCTACAAGGATTTACCAAAGAACCTCTACAACATTCAGTGGAAATTCCGCGATGAAATCCGTCCGCGTTTCGGCGTGATGCGCGGCCGCGAATTCCTGATGAAGGATGCCTATTCGTTCGACCTCAATGCCGATGCCGCGCGCGCTGCATACCGGCGCATGTTCACGGCGTACTTGCGCACCTATGCCCGCATGGGGCTGCGCTCGATCCCAATGGCGGCCGACACAGGTCCAATTGGCGGCGACCTCAGCCACGAATTCATCATCCTGGCCGAAACTGGCGAAAGCCAAGTCTATTGCCATAAGGACCTCATTGAAGGTGCAATTCCGCCGGCTGATATCAATTTTGACGGCGATCTAACGCCGATTATGACGCAATGGACCACCAAATACGCTGCGACGGATGAAAAACACGATGTGGCACGCTTCGAAAAGGAAGTTCCTGCCGATAAGCGTGTCACCGCGCGCGGCATCGAAGTTGGTCATATTTTCTACTTCGGAACCAAGTACTCGGAGCCGATGGGTGCCAAGGTGCAGGGGCCGGACGGGCAAATGGTGACGGTCCACATGGGGTCTTATGGCGTCGGCGTCTCGCGTCTTGTTGGTGCCATCATCGAAGCCAGTCACGACGCAGCCGGATGCATCTGGCCAGTGCCGGTGGCACCTTTCGAAGCCGGTTTGATCAATCTCAAAGCAGGCGACAAAGACACGGATGCGGCCTGTGCAGGTCTATACGACAAGCTCAAAGCGGCGGGTATCGACGTGCTGTATGACGACACGGACGAACGAGCAGGTGGCAAGTTTGCAACCGCAGATCTGATCGGACTGCCCTATCAGCTCATCGTTGGGCCGAAGGGTGTAAAGGCTGGCGAGGTTGAGGTGAAAGTCCGCAAAACTGGCGAGCGGGTTACGCTGTCGACGGACGCTGGCTTAATGAAAGTTGTCGGCGGGGTCCGGGCCGAGCGAGTGCTGGCTTAAAGCTGGCGTTGGTGTCTGTTGATGAGTCGAGGAGACTGACGAGCGCCGATGACAACCGCCAACGACACCATAGACACCAAACCGTTTTCGCCCTTCGAATGGCTGCTGGCGTCGCGCTATTTGCGGGCGCGGCGCAAAGAAGGCTTCATCTCCGTCATCGCCGGTTTTTCTTTCCTTGGCATCATGCTTGGCGTGGCGACGCTGATCATCGTCATGGCGGTGATGAATGGTTTTCGCAAAGACTTGTTCTCGAAAATTCTCGGCCTTAACGGCCACGTTGTCGTCTACAAAGTCGGCGCGCCGTTTGAAGACTATGATGCTATGGCTAAGACACTTGGCGCCGTGAAGGGCGTCAGGAGCGCTATCCCGCTCATTGAAGGCCAAGTCATGGTGTCGTCAACGTACAATGCCTTGGGCGGTCTTGTGCGCGGTATGACGGAAGAGAGTTTGAAGGCACTGCCCTTGGTGTATGGGCAAGCCCAGCAGGGCACGTTCGAAGGCTTTGACAAGCAGACAGGTGTCGCGATTGGGTCGCGGCTCGCCAATGCCATGAATTTAAGGCTCGGCGACACTATAACGATCCTTTCGGCGCGTGGCGCGTCGACACCGTTCGGCACTGCACCTCGGTCGAAGCCTTATGAAGTCACAACGATCTTTGAACTCGGTATGTCGGAATACGACAAGTCGATCATTTTCATGCCACTTGAGGAAGCACAGAAGTATTTTGGCAAGCGCGGCGAAGTTGATGTCCTTGAATTGGTGATCGACGACCCCGAAAATGTCGGAGAATTCAAGAAAACCCTGCAAGCAGCAGGTGGGCCGACCATATCACTCAGCGACTGGAAACAACGCAACGAAACGTTTTTCAGTGTGCTTGAAGTCGAACGCAACGTGATGTTCATCATCCTGTCGCTCATCATCCTCGTGGCGGCGTTGAACATCATTTCCGGCATGATGATGCTGGTGAAAGACAAAGGCCGCGATATTGCGGTATTGCGGACCATGGGTGCCAGCAAAGGCGCTGTGATGCGTGTGTTTCTGATAACCGGCGCGTCGATCGGTATTGTGGGCACGCTGGCCGGCTTGGGGCTAGGTCTGGTGTTCTGCCGCTACATCGATGAAATCCGCCAGTTCGTGGCTTACATCACCGGGGCGGGACTGTTTAATCCGGAAGTCTATTATCTGAACAAGTTACCGGCTGAGGTCAACCCGCGAGAAACGGCAATGATCGTATTGATGGCGTTGGCGTTGTCGGTGCTGGCAACGCTTTATCCATCATGGCGGGCTTCAAAGCTCGATCCTGTCGAAGCGCTTCGCTATGAGTGAGGGCGCGATGATGGATTTCGGAACCACGGCCGCCGGGCCGGTAATGACACTCAGTGGGTTGGAGCACTCGTTCAAACAAGGCGAGCGCGAAATTCGCGTGCTGACAGGTGCATCGGCTGCATTCTATCCGGGCCAAGCGGTGGCGTTGGTTGGCCCGTCCGGTGCTGGCAAGTCAACGCTGTTGCACATTGCGGGACTGCTGGAACAGCCGGATGCTGGTTCCGTCGTGATTGCAGGCCGAGATGGCGCCAAGCTTGATGACAACGACCGCACTCGCATCCGCCGTGCTGAAGTTGGCTTTATCTATCAGTTCCATCAGTTGCTGCCGGAATTCTCGGCGCTTGAGAATGTGATGCTGCCGCAGATGATCGCCGGAAAATCCCGGAGCGACGCGGCTGTACGCTCGAGTGAGCTTTTAAGCGGTCTCGGACTAGCCCATCGCCTTGATCATCGTCCGGCTCAAATGTCGGGCGGCGAACAGCAGCGCACGGCCATCTGCCGGGCTTTGGCCAATCGGCCGAAGCTTATTCTTGCAGACGAACCCACAGGCAATCTCGATCCAAAGACATCTGAGCACGTTTTTCAAGAATTGATCGGACTGTTTAAACGTGAGGGCGTTGCGGCTTTGATAGCGACCCACAATCTAGAACTTGCCTCGCGCATGGATCGCGTGCTGCGGCTCGACAACGGGCTGCTGATTGAGATCGATCCGCGCCACGCACATTGATGGTGTTGGATTTAGGCGGCGGCACGTAGGACGGCACCGCTTGCACAAGGGCGCTAACCTTGTGCCCGTCACTGGGAGCATGCCCGGCAATGAGTAGAGCATTTGTCAGAGATGATGATGGTGGCGAGGGCGTCGAAGCTCTGCCTGACCGCTTGATTTCGGATCATCCCAATCTCGTGACCGCAGAAGGATTGGCGCAAATTGAAGCCGAAATTGAGCACTTAAGTGCGGACTACGCGAGCGCTCAGACGATCGCAGATCGAAACGCTTTGCAACGCGCGGCACGAGACTTGCGCTATTGGACGGCGCGCCGTAGCTCTGCCGATGTGAGGCCGCCGGTCACCAAGGCAACAGAGGTCGTGTTCGGCGCCTTGGTCACTATCGTCCGCGATGGAGAGCGCCGTCAGACGTGGCGCATTGTTGGCGAGGACGAGGCCAATCCGTCCAAGGGCACGATTTCCTATGTATCAGCCCTCGCGCAAGCACTGCTCGGCAAACGAGTGGGTGACGAAGTGCAAGTTGGGGCAGGGCAGGCCGAGATTATTGAAATCAAGTGCTGAAGCTATCGATCGCAAGTGCGAACGTATTGGATGTGGGTCGAACTGTATGGTCAACCCACATCCCTGTCAGTTAAGCGCTTTCAGCTTTCACCGGCGCCGCATCTTGCATCGAATTCAACTTTGCGCACAGCACGTCAAGTCCACGGCTGACGTCCTCGGCGATGGGTGCGCAGAAGGCAAAGTTGCCGTCGCGCGCTGCCATTTCAAGGTCGCGGCAGAGCTCCGATAGATTGACAGCACCAATGTTCGCACTGCTGGATTTCAAACTGTGCGCTGCCGACTTCAGGCCATCGAGGTCTTTGATCCTAAGCGCCGTCGCCATCAAGGCCTTGAGTTTTAGCGCATGATCCAGAAATACCGTTACCAACTTGGCATAGAGCTGGGGACGGGTGGATAGCATAGTGCCATCAATTTTGGCGCAATCCTTTGCTGTGGCGGGCTCTGAGGAGATTGGCTGAGCCGAGCTTGCTACACGGGCTGACGGCAAGACACTGACGTTGGCCGCGTGCGCTGTTTTTGCTTCAGGGCACCACTCTAAAAGGGCGGCCGACAAATCGTCTTCCGAGAACGGCTTGCGGACATAGCCGGTCATGCCGGCCTCAAGGCAACGCTGACGATCTTCTTCGAATGCATTCGCGGTTAAGGCGATTATTGTAATGGGAGCTACATTCAATTCGCGCTCGCGCTCGCGGATAGACCGTGTGGCCTGCAAGCCGTCCATTTCCGGCATCTGACAGTCCATAAGAATACAGTCGAACTTCTCGCGCTCGTGGGCGGCTACGGCTTGGAGGCCGTTTTCAACTACAGTTGCAGCGCAGAAAAAGTTAGACAGATACTCGGTGGCGATAACCTGATTGACGGGATTATCTTCAGCGACCAAGACTTTCAAATTGAGCACGACTGTATCGCGGCTCAAAGTTGGCTTGGCTAAATCCGATAAAGTGCTTGAATTACTTTTTCGTGTGATCAGTTCGGTGACGATGCTAACCAACTCGGCGCGCCGGATCGGCTTATGGAGCAACCGTTCGACGCCTGCCTCACGAGCAACGCTCAAGTCTTGTGACCAGGATAGCGACGATAACAGCACCAGCTGCGTTGATTTCAAATCTGGGTTGGATTTCACCTTGCGGCAGAGCTCAAGCCCGTCCATTTCCGGCATGATTTGATCAACAATTGCCTGCGCAAAGGGCCTGCCAGACTTGAATGCCATTTCAAGCATTTCAAGCGCTTGGGCGCCACATTCGGCCGGCTCCGCCTGCACTCCGCACGCTGCGAGGTAGGAACAGATGATTTCGCGGTTTGTTGAGCGGTCATCGAGAACGAGTATGCGTTGACCAGCGAGCACGCCTGCCTCAGATTTTGTGCGCGTCGTCAAATCGGCTGCGACCGTCATCGGCAACTCGAATGAAATGCAGGTTCCCTTGCCGGGTGCGCTGGTCATGTTGAGCTCACCGCCCATCAGGGTCACGAGATGGCGGGAAATCGAGAGCCCAAGTCCGGTACCGCCGTACTTGCGGCTGATCGATGAATCGGCCTGCGTAAAGGGCTGGAACAACAGATCAAGCGACTGAGCGTCGATGCCAATTCCTGTATCGCTGACTTCAAACTTGTAGCGATCTGCGGGCAACGGATCGCCAACGGGCGTGATCCGGACCGAGACTTCGCCCTTGCTGGTAAATTTGACGGCGTTGCCGATCAGGTTCAGCATGACTTGGCGCAGACGCACACTGTCGCCCTTCACGGTACCAACCGCATCGTCGTGGATAAAGAGATTGAGCTCAAGGCCTTTTTTCTGGGCGTCTTCTGCCAGCAGTGCGACGG
>JANNFX010000209.1:0-8792 GCA_031380225.1 Hyphomicrobium sp. | reverse complement strand
GTCTCATCGATGATGGCAAAAAGCACGTCGTATCCGGTGTAGTTGCAGTTGTCGGTGTTACTGAAGATGGCAAGGCAGGTCTTGCCGTCGGCGTCACAGACGATCTCACTAAATCTTGGAGCGCGGTCGATCTCGTCAAAGTTGGTGCAGAGGCCCTTGGTGGAAAGGGCGGCGGCGGCCGTGCCGACATGGCGCAAGCTGGCGGCCCCGACGGCTCGAAAGCCGCCGACGCATTGCGCGCTATAGAAATGGTACTGGCAGGTTGACGGCAACTCCAGATTTCTCTGATCAGTAAAAGCAACAAAGTGACCTGCATTTCAAGCGGGGAACTTTTCCTGCTCGACCAGTGGTACATTGCCGTGTCTGCGTCCGAGCATCACTGAATTTGGATGTCTTGGATCACGCCGCCAATCTCTTTCGATTGAAATGCAGTTCGCACCATTCACTGACGCGGATCGCACTCTCGATTTTTGATGCACAACACAATGCCAGTCTGACCCGTCCCGCCGAACGCCACCCCGATTCCGTCAGATCTCAGCGCAGCACGGCAGATTCGCCCCTGACCACCCCCCTCAAATCGGCTGAAAATCAGGGGCTAAGCCGCTATTTGCGCGCCGGTTTGCAATCCCGAGCACGCATTGACATTAGAAATAAAGTGTGAAACGCTATTGACGCTTTAATGTGTCAACTTATGTGGACGATTGGTGTCTGGTTGACTGAAATGCTGGATACGTCCAGCGGAACAGTTGGCTGACACTAACGTCCGGAATGGCCGCGCGCGTCTCCAAACCAACGCTCGGCCGCTGGTCTTGTCAGTGTGGAACTGAGGATGTGCAAACCATCCTGACAAATAACGGCTGGCGGGCTGCAACAAACCCGGCGGCATAAAAGAACCCGATGAGGGTCCCGCACGAAATGGTTCGTGCGGCACTAAAGGAGGACGTTGATGGCAGATGATCCAAACAAAGTCTGGCCGACAGGCCTGACAATCAGAGAGTCCGAAGAGCTACACCGGCAAATTATCGATGGCGCCCGCGTATTCTTCGTCGTGGCGTTGATCGCGCATATCCTGGCGTACACCTATACGCCTTGGCTGCATTAAGGGAGAGCGGCAATGAATAACGGTAGATTGTGGTGTGTGGTGCACCCGACAGTGGGAATTCCATTGTTTTTGGGCGCCGTCGCATTGACGTCGTTAACTGTCCACAATGCGGTGCTCAGCAATGCACAGTGGTACAAGGACTTTTACAACGGCAGCAGTCCCAAGGTTGCTGAGATCACGGTCGCCCCAACACTGGCGCCCGCGACTTTGGTCTCGCCGTCTGACTTCACAATCAATGTGACGCCGGCCGCAGGAACCGCTGCAAACGGTAGCGCATCGTTTATTGTCACGGTAGCACCAAAGGCTGTAACAGCAGCAAAAGCAGATCTAGCAATGGCGACTGCACCGGCAAAGTAGCGGCATCTTGAAGATGAAGAGACTGACCCGGTATCTTCGGATTCCGGGTCGTTTTCCTCTTCGAACGGGACCGCGTGAATTGTCATCAAATGTAACAGTCCTTCAGACTGCCAACGGAACGTCAAAATCTGATAGCTTGGTCGAACTATGAACCGCGTCAGCCACAGAATGATGAATGTCTGGCTTGAAGCCGGTACGCGTTTTCTGCCATTCGCCGATGCTGCAACGCCCGATTTACCGCTCAGCCGGCTCTTGCGGCTGTCACTCATTCAGGTTTCGGTCGGGATGTCGCTCGTGCTGATCATCGGCACTCTGAACCGCGTCATGATCGTTGAACTCGGCGTACCGGCATCGCTGGTCGGCACGATGCTCGCCCTGCCACTGATATTTGCCCCGTTCCGGGCCTTGATTGGCTTCAAATCAGATACTCATGAATCCGCTCTCGGTTGGCGGCGTGTCCCCTTCATCTATAAAGGCACAATGCTGCAGTTTGGCGGCCTTGCGATTATGCCGTTTGCACTCTTGGTCCTGTCGGGCGCTGGACAATCCGGAAATGCGCCAGCGTGGCTCGGGCCACTTGCGGCGGCGCTTGCGTTTCTCCTCGTTGGCGTGGGCTTGCACACAACCCAAACTGTCGGACTGGCCCTCGCCACAGATTTGGCAACGCCTGAATCACAGCCGAACGTCGTAGGGCTGATGTATGTCATGCTATTGTTCGGGACCATTGTAAGCGCGCTGGTGTTCGGTTGGCTCCTCGCTGACTTCAGCCCGGGAAGACTGGTCCAAGTTATTCAAGGCTCGGCCGTGGCGACGATTGTCCTCAATGGTGTAGCGCTTTGGAAACAAGAAACCCGTGGCCGTGCCCCTCGACCTTTGGGTGAGCGTCAGCCCACATTCCAAGAGTCTTGGGACAGTTATATCCAAGGTGACCAGGCGCTTCGCCGGCTGGTTGGCGTGGGTCTTGGCACCATGGCCTTCACTATGGAAGACGTGCTTTTGGAACCCTACGGCGGTCAAATTCTGCATCTGAGTGTCGCGAATACGACGAAGCTGACTGCCGCGCTGGCGATCGGTGGGCTGATTGGGTTTGGGCTCGCCTCGCGCGTTCTCAGCCGGGGCTTCGACCCGTTACGGATGGCGTGTTACGGCGCATTGGCCGGGATCCCGGCCTTCATCGCCGTCATATTATCAGCGCCGTTATCGTCGCCCATGTTATTCGCGGCCGGCACATCGATGATAGGGTTTGGAGCAGGCCTATTTGGCCATGGCACATTGACCGCCACCATGAGTTTTGCGCCGCGAAATCAGGCTGGCCTAGCGCTTGGCGCCTGGGGAGCTGTGCAGGCGTCTGCCGCCGGGGTGGCGATCGCCCTCGGCGGCATCCTTCGCGACGTGGTCGCTGCGGCTGCACCTGCACAAAAATATGGAGCGGCGGTCGGCTACCAGTTTGTCTATTGCATCGAAATCGTACTACTGTTTGCGGCATTGGCGACCTTGGTGCCGCTGATGCGCCGCATCGATAGTAGTGCACCACTGCATGGCAGCGTATTGAAATGAGACCGGCTCAACCAGACTAAGAACCAAGACGGAGTTGTTATGACGCAAACAATCAACCGGATGTTCGGCAGCTATGCTCAAGCATCGAAAGCCGCAGAAGACTTGAAGGCCAACAATCACCATGCGGTGCATGTGGTGTCACGATCGGGCGGCCCCGATGCAGGCGCGGATAGCTCGCACACTGCAATCACCAATTCGATTATGAAGAGTTATGTCTGGAAACCACATGCTAAGGTGCTGGCTGAAGCGGTCAGCAAGGGTGGTACACTGGTCACTGTTCACGCCCCGTTTGGTCTCGCCCGCGAAGCCATGGATATTATGGCCAATCACGACCCGATCGACTCTGGGCTTCCCGATCGTAAATATCCGTCGAGGCCGTGGGATGATGCGGTGCCAATGTCGAGTGCGTTGCAATTGCCGACTTTAATACAACAAAAGACCCCGATTTCGATGATTTGCAACGTCCCGGCGGTGACCAAAAAGCCCTTCAGCCTGACCGCATGCCTCGGGATGCCGATGCTGTCGAACAACGCAACACCGCTGTCCTCGAAGTTTGGCTGGGATCTACTTTCAAGTGTGGCGACACCACTGTCGTCGAAATTTGGCTGGCCGCTGCTGTCAAAGCGGCCTTTGAAGATGACGTGATGTTCGAATAGTTTGTATCTTTTGGTATCTAAAGATTTCTGGAATTAGACGATTGAAGGCAGGTCGATTGACTTTCCTTTTACTATTTGAATTTTCTTGGTGAACTGAACTGCCAAGTGAGGAGCCCAACATACGCCCTCGAGCCCTTCCTGCACGAACAGAACTGGTTCCATTTGGGCCGGAGGGGGCTCTCTAGTCTACTCCGCCTTGACGGCCATCCTCACGCGCTCGCCGGCGGGCAGGCCTTTGGCGTAGCGGCTTTCAATATATTCTTCGACGATGTCTTTGAACTCGTCTGAAATTTTCGCGCCGCGCAACGTCATCGCTTTCTTGCCATCGATGAAAATTGGCGCGGCTGGCGTTTCGCCGGTGCCCGGCAGCGAAATTCCAATGTCTGCGTGCTTGCTTTCACCCGGCCCGTTAACGATGCAGCCCATGACCGCAAGATTAAGCGTTTCGACACCAGGATAGCGAGACTTCCAGTCCGGCATGCGGTCACGGATCATATTTTGCACGTCACGCGCAAGTTCCTGGAACACGGTTGATGTGGTCCGCCCGCAACCGGGGCACGCAGCCACAACGGGAACGAACGCGCGGAAGCCCATGGTTTGCAGTAACTCTTGCGACGCGCGCACTTCCACCGTGCGGTCTCCGCCAGGTTCAGGGGTCAGCGAAAACCGAATTGTGTCACCAATGCCCTCTTGTAAAAGAATGCCTAAAGCTGCCGACGACGCTACAATACCTTTCGAGCCCATGCCGGCTTCGGTCAATCCAAGATGCAACGCATAAGCACAGCGCGCGGCCAGCATCCGGTAACATGCGATCAAATCTTGTACGGACGAGACCTTTGCCGAAATGATGATCTTCTCCGGCCCCATGCCGAGTTCCATCGCACGCGCTGCCGAGAGCAGGCCCGATTGTACCATGGCTTCGCGCATCACCTCGCGCGCGTCCTTCGGCAACGGCGCCGCCGCGTTTTCATTCATCAGGTGAGTGAGAAGTTCCTGATCGAGTGAACCCCAATTGACTCCAATGCGCACTGGCTTGTTGTATCGCAGCGCCATTTCAATAATAGATGAGAACTGCTTGTCGCGCTTGTCGCGAAAGCCGACGTTGCCGGGATTGATGCGGTACTTGTCGAGCGCTTCGGCGCAGGCCGGATTTTCACCCAGCAACTTGTGACCGATATAATGGAAATCGCCGATCAGCGGCACGCTGACGCCGCGTGCCAACAGGCCATCGCGAATGTAGGGAACTGCCTTGGCAGCTTCATCACGATCGACTGTGATCCGTACAAGTTCGGATCCAGCGCGTGCCAGTGCGGCCACTTGCGCAACCGTGCCGGCGATATCTGCGGTGTCAGTATTGGTCATCGATTGCACGACGACCGGCGCCCCGCCCCCGACTGAAACCTTGCCAACCGGCACAGCGACTGAGACCCGCCGGGTTGCTGGGGCATTTGAAACAACAGCGGTGGTCATTGGCATCCCGTAAAATTGCGATCCACCCACACTACTCTAATCGAATGATTTGTCATTGACAGCATGGCTTTAACCACGTCGACTGGATTGAATGCAGCAACATAATCGTTGCAAGCTCAACTGCGGCAACCGGGTGCCATTTCCAAGCCCTTCCGCATCTGGACCAACTGCCTCATTTGTGTAGGATGCATCCAAAATCTCAAAGGGTTAAGGGGCGACGCGCCGATGGCTGAAGTGGACGCAGGATCGGGAGTGCCCAAGGGCTCGCTCATGGCTGGAAAACGCGGCCTCATTATGGGGGTCGCTAACAATCGCTCGATCGCTTGGGGGATCTCCAAGGCCGCCGCTCAGCATGGCGCCGAGATCGCGCTGACTTACCAAGGCGACGCATTGAAAAAGCGCGTCGAGCCGCTAGCGGCAGAGCTCGGCTCGACCGTCGTTCTTCCTTGCGATGTTACAGATAAGGCCTCAGTCGATCAATTGTTCGCTGAACTGGCGACCCGTTGGGGCCGGCTGGATTTCCTTGTTCACGCCATCGCCTTCTCCGACAAGAACGAACTTGATGGCCGATACGTTGACACCAGCGAAGCCAATTTCAGCCAGACCATGCTGGTGTCTTGCTTCTCGTTGACCGCCCTGGCCCAGCGCGCCGAGAAACTAATGACGAACGGCGGCTCGATCCTGACGTTGACATACTACGGCGCAGAAAAAGTCATGCCGCATTATAACGTCATGGGCGTCGCCAAGGCTGCGCTCGAAGCTAGTGTCCGCTATCTCGCTTCCGACCTTGGCAAAACCGGCATTCGTGTCAACGCCATATCGGCTGGTCCGATTAAGACGCTCGCGGCATCCGGCATTTCCGACTTCCGCTACATTCTGAAGTGGAACGAATATAACTCACCGCTCCGGCGTACTGTGACAATCGATGATGTTGGCGGCGCGGCCTTGTATTTGCTGTCGGACTTGTCTCGTGGAGTGACAGGCGAAATTCACCACGTCGATTCGGGCTATCACGTCCAAGGCATGAAAAACGAAGACGCGCCAGACATCTCGGTCGTCAAGAGCGACGGCACCTAAGCCGTTAAACCATGAAGCCCCCCATCTTGAGCTCTGGCCTCACGATCTACTTCGTCCGTCACGGTGAGACGGATTGGAACGCTGAGCGCCGCTATCAGGGCCAGCGCGATATTCCGTTGAACGAAACGGGGCGCGCGCAAGCGCGCCGCAATGGCGAGGCCCTGGCCTCGATTGCTGATCGCATCAAAAGCGCGGATTATGTCGCGAGCTCACTTGGCCGCGCACGCGAAACCATGGAAATTTTGCGCGCCGCGGCTGGTCTTGACCCTACAGCTTTCCGAACCGATCCGCGCCTGATGGAGCTTTCGTACGGCAGTTGGGAAGGTCAATTGCAATCTGACCTGCAACGCGTCAATGCTGAAGCCTGGGCAAAGCGCTGTGCCGATCCCTATCGTTTTCGCCCGCCCGGAGGTGAGAGCTATCAGGACCTCCTCCAACGCACCGCAGGCTGGCTGCAGAGTGTCGAACGCGACACGGTAGTCGCGTCTCATGGCGGCGTCAGCCGGTGTCTCAGAGGGCACGTCTTGGGCCTCGACACGGCTACGATTCCAGATCTCGATAGTCCGCAGAACCTGGTGCTGGTGTTGACCTCGACAGGCATGCAGTGGTTGTAATTTCAAGAGTAAACGGGCTCAATGTTCCATCACCTGTTTGATCGGGGAATAGCATTTCTCCAACTTGGACTAAAAATGTTGCATAAACACTTTCTCCGATGGAATTGCCAGGCAGCGTTCCAGCGATCCGCGGCGGCATGGCGGCTGACGCCACCGATGTTTTCTTTGATTTCGCGACCTGCCCCGCCTATCACTCGTGCAAATCTTGAGGATTTGACGTGACGGCACAGAGCACTGCGGCACCGGCTGCCAAGCCCGGCATTGACCAGATTAAAGCCTACGTTCCGGGCGAAAGCAGTCTGCCGGGCGGCGTCAAGCCGATCAAACTGTCGTCAAATGAAACGCCGCTCGGCGCTAGCCCAACGGCGATTGCAGCCTATCAAGCGGCGGCCGCCAGCCTTGAGCGCTACCCCGACGGCCAGGCAAAAGAACTTCGCGCAGCAATTGGCAAACGCTATGGCCTTGATCCCGAGCGCATTGTCTGCGGCTCGGGATCAGACGAACTGTTGAGCCTGATCGCGCACGCTTACCTCGGCCCTGGCGATGAAGGCCTTTACACCGAACACGGGTTCCTAGTGTACCGCATCGCCATTCTGACCAATGGCGCAACGCCGGTGATAGCGGCTGAGAAGAACTTGACCACTGATGTTGATGAGATCCTGGCTAGAGTCTCAGCCAAAACCAAAGTCGTATTTCTCGCCAACCCGAACAATCCGACGGGAACCTGCATTCCAGCATCGGATGTGCGCCGGCTGCGCGATCACCTTCCTGGCAATATTGTGCTGGTTCTTGACGGAGCTTACGCCGAATACGTGCGCCGCAACGACTATGAAGCCGGCATCGAACTGGTCGCGACGACCACCAATACAGTGATGACGCGCACATTCTCGAAAATTTACGGCTTAGCCGCGTTGCGCATTGGCTGGGCCTATTGTCCGGAAAACATCGCCGGCGTGCTGAACCGCATCCGCGGGCCATTCAACATGTCGTCGCCTTCGATCGCGGCGGGTGCGGCTGCCATGGCGGATACGGCGCACATCGATGCAGCGGCGGCGCACAACGATAAAGAGCTGCCAGTTCTCACAGCTGCAATTGAGGGACTTGGATTGAAGGTAACGCCGAGCGTTGCCAACTTCGTGCTGATCCATTTCCAGCCTGATGCCAAGCGCGGCGCGGCCGCGGCGGATGAGTTCCTGAAATCGCGCGGCATTATTTTGCGCCGCGTGACGGGTTATGGCCTGCCACACTGCCTCCGAATGACAATCGGCTCGACCGGCGACAACCGCAAAGTTATAGCGGCACTCCGCGACTTCACGGGAGCCGGCGCGTGACAGCCAAGAAGCAATCTAATCCAGCACCCATGTTTGAACGACTAGCTTTGATTGGCATCGGCCTCATCGGCTCATCGATCAGTTTGGCCGCGCAACGGAAGGGCCTGGTTGGCACCATCGCCGGCTCAGCGCGCAGCAAAGAGACGGTCAAAACCGCACTTGATTTGAAACTGATCAACGAAGGCTTTCTAACTGCGCGTGAGGCAGCAGCTGGCGCTGATCTCGTTATCCTGTGTGTTCCTGTGGGCCTCAGTGGTCCTATCGCCAAAGAGATTGCACCGGTCTTGAAAGACGGCGCAATTGTCAGCGATGTTGGCTCGGTCAAGGCCGCCGTCGTCCGCGAAATGGCGCCGCACATTCCGAAGGGTGTGCATTTCGTCGCCGGACATCCGATTGCGGGAACCGAAAAATCTGGCCCCGAAGCGGGCTTTGCCGAGCTCTACGACGGCCGATGGTGCATTCTAACACCTGAAGCGGATACAGACCCGAGTGCGGTTGAAAAACTCAAATTGTTCTGGGAACAGCTCGGCTCCAACGTCGAAATCATGACGCCGGAACATCACGACATGGTGTTGGCGATCACCAGTCATTTGCCACATCTGATCGCGTACAACATTGTGAATACGGC
>JANNFX010000200.1:0-12604 GCA_031380225.1 Hyphomicrobium sp. | reverse complement strand
TGAAGTCAAAGCCAAAACTGGCCGCGATCTCAAAATTGCTGGACTAGCGTCCTTCACTATCTATCCAAACATTGGCGTCTCGATGCAGGACGTGTCGTTGTCACCGCCACCTGGCATGACTGGCAAACCGCTCGTCACAATGCAAAGCTTTGACGTCTCGGTTCGTATTCTCCCGCTCTTGCAGCGTGAAGTTTACGTCGAGCGCATCAGTCTTAAGAAGCCGGTGTTCGAACTTTATGCCGATGCGAGTGGCCGCAAGAGTTGGGAGTTTGCAAGTTTAAGTACACCAGCCCTAGTTCAACTCGCACAAGCGGCGAAGCCTGTCACTGACGCGACGGGCGGGTTGCCTTCAGAAGTGCCTTCTGCAGCCGCTGAACCTGGCGACGCAACTTCCGCAAAGCTCGGCGGTATTCAGCAACTGCACTTCGGTAACGTCAGCATCGAAGATGGCATTGTGCGTTACGCCGACGCCAAGTCAGGCGCTAAACAGGAAGCGTCGGCGATCAATATGAAGGTCAAGTTATCGGATCTGCGCCAGCCGATGAATGCCGACGGCGATTTTGTCTGGAAGGGCCAGAAGGTCAATATCGATGCTGATGTGACGACGGTGCAGAGTTTGCTCAACGACAAACCGGCGCGTCTGATTACCAAAGTTGCAAGCGGTCCGTTGAACGGCACGTTTGATGGCTCGCTCACCATTCGCGACAGCTACGATTTGACCGGCAAGATCGATGCGAAATCGAATTCCGTTCGCTTTCTTGCCAAGTGGCTTGGCGCCGAATTGCCCCCCGCCCGCGGTTTTGGTCCGATGACCGCTTCAGGTCAGATTCGTGCCACGCCGAACGCGATCAATCTGGCTGATGCGAACATCACCCTCGACGGTGCGACGGCGAAAGGTCAAGTGTCCGTCGAAACGCAAGGCGAGCGGCCATATGTCAAAACCGCGTTAGTCATCTCTGAACTCAATCTCAATAAATACATGGCTGGTGGCGCTGCTTATTTGAAGGCCGATGACGCGGCCACAACTCCGAAGTCCGACGCAACTCCGGCTGCTGCAACTGCGCCGCTGGCCGCCAAGCCATCTGCCGAAAAATCAATTGAAGATTTGCTGAAGGATGACGCGGACAAGCCCGGTCCCAAGGTCAAAGGTTTCACCGAACGCAAAGGCTGGAGCACTGAACCTCTGAATCTCGACGGCCTCGGCGCCGTTGATGCTGATGCCAAACTGACGGTCGGCAAGTTGCTTTACCAGAACATCAAAGTCGGCCAGTCGCAGTTGTCCGTAGCGCTTAAAAACAAGGCGATGAAGACGACATTCGACGACATTCAACTTTATGGCGGCCGTGGCCGCGGCTTCATAACAGTCGATGCCTCAGCTCCGAAGTCAGCAGCGACAGGCGCCAATCTCGCCTTCGAGGGCATTGATGCGCTGCCGCTTTTGAAAGACGCCGCTGATTTTGAAAAGCTGTCGGGCAAAGGCAAGCTGACGCTTGCACTCGCGGGCCAAGGTGGAAGCCAGCAACAGATTATGAATTCCTTGAATGGCAAGAGCGACTTCGCATTTGCCAACGGCGCCATCAACGGGCTCAACGTTGCGGGTATGGTGCGCGGCATCAGTCAGGGTAAATTGAGTGGGCTCAAAGCGTCACCGTCTGAAAAGACCGACTTCAGCGAACTCGCAGCTTCTTGGACCATCACCAACGGAGTCGCTAATAATCAAGATCTGCGGCTTGTCAGTCCGCTGTTGCGTTTGACGGGCGCCGGAAATGTGATGCTGGGCGATCGTCAGGTTGATTACATGGCGCGTCCAAAACTGGTCTCAAGTCTGCAAGGCCAGGGTGGCGGCGCGGCTGATCAAGGTCTTGAGATACCGGTGCGGGTGCACGGCCCCTGGGATCAGGTCAAATACGAGCCCGACGTCAAAGGCATCCTCGCCGATCCCAACAAAGCCATGGACACCATCAAAAAGCTCGGCGAGCAATTCAAAGGCAAGAATGCCGGTGATGTGGTCAAAGACCTGCTCGGCAAGGCCAAGACCCAGCCAGGGCAGACCGGCACGACACCCGCGCCCGGCACGACCGCTCAGCCGCAACAACCCGCCGCCAAGGCCAAGGACCTGTTGAACCAATTGTTGAAGCCACAATGAGCGCCGCCGGTAAACGCAAAAGCAATTTCACTTGGGTAGGAATTGCATAAGGCTGCGGCTTGGCGTTCATGCCGGACAGTCCGTAACGCGCCGTTAAGTGCCGCCGCGCGGTAACGCGCCATAAACGGGTTGGGGAGACGGACTTTGAAAATTTGCATGATCGGTGCCGGCTATGTCGGGCTCGTGTCTGCCACTTGTTTTTCCGATTTCGGCTGGACAGTCACGTGCGTCGATAAAGACGAGGGCCGGTTGGCTGACATGCGCCGCGGCGTTTCGCCAATTTATGAGCCCGGCCTCGATGATTTGATGGTCCGCAACATCAAGGCCGGCCGGCTGCTGGTGTCGGGCGATCTTGGCCCTGCGGTTAAAGATGCTGACGTTGTGTTCCTCGCCGTCGGCACGCCGATGCGCCGTGGTGATGGCTACGCTGACCTTTCTTATGTCTACGCTGCCGTCGAAGAATTGGCGCCGCACCTGCAAGGCTTCACTGTCATCACGACAAAGTCGACCGTGCCAGTTGGCACCAGCCGTGAAATCGAGAGACGATTGAAAGCCGTGCGCCCGGATGCCGACGTGGCCGTGTGCTCGAACCCCGAGTTCCTACGCGAAGGCTCGGCCATCCAAGATTTCACCCATCCCGACCGCGTGCTGATTGGCACCGATTGTGCGCGGGCCCGCGAGGTCATGGAAAAACTCTATAAGCCGCTGTCGCTGCGTAATGCGCCGGTGATGTTTGTGTCGCGCGAAAGTGCGGAACTCGCGAAATATGCCGCCAACGCCTTCCTGGCGATGAAGATCAGCTTCATCAATGAAGTGGCCGACCTGTGCGAAGAAGTCGGTGCCAACGTCCAGGAAGTGGCGAGCGCCATCGGGAAGGACCGCCGCATCGGAGATAAGTTTCTTCATCCCGGCCCAGGCTATGGCGGGTCGTGTTTCCCGAAAGATGTGTCGGCGATTATTCGTACGGCCCGTGAAGCCAAATCTCCACTGTCGTTGATCGAGCAGGTTGAGACCGTCAATCGCGAACGCAAGCTCGCCATGTTGGCACGCATTGAGACGGCGATGGGAGGACCCGTGCGCGGCAAAACTATCGCTGTCCTGGGCGTGACATTCAAACCTAACACCGACGACATGCGTGACGCACCAAGTCTTGTCATCGTGCCGATGCTGCAAGAGCGCGGCGCAACCGTGCGCGTGTTCGATCCGCAAGGCCGCAAGCAGGCCGAGCCGTTGCTGCCAGGCGTTGTGTGGGCGGCGGGCGCGCTCGATGCCGTCAAAGGCGCTGACGCCCTCGTGATTTTGACCGAGTGGAATGAATTCCGTGCCCTTGATCTTGATGCCGCGCGGGCCGCGATGAAGGGCGACGTATTGGTCGATCTCCGCAATGCGCTGCAACCGGACGCCGCCAAAGCCGTTGGTTTCCGATATAGCGGCATTGGCCGCGGCAAAGCGGTTTGAGCGCACTTGTAGGGTGGGTTAAAGAAATAGAATGCGCAGCATGACGTTTCGTAACCCACCGTTTCGGGACTTGCGCAAGCCATGGTGGGTTACGCCGCATCATGCTGCGCATGATCCGGCATTAACCCATCCTACGATTTGGCCGCCATGACATGGTCCCATTCCCTAGGCTATGGCACTTGCACCGAATTGATCGTCCGAAAGGTGCGTTATGGGCTGGGCTTGTTTTTCAAGATCCGCGGTTGCTGCGGCTATTTTAGTTTCGGCGGCGCTTTCACCTGCCAACGCCGCGTCATGTGGCAACGGCCCAGGCGGCTTCAATGCCTGGGTTGATGGTTTCATGGCGCGCGCCGCAGCGGCTGGTGTTTCAAAGTCAGCGATTGCGTCCGGCCTCAGTGGCCTCAGTTACGACTCCAAGGTCATTCGCCTCGACCGCAATCAGAAATCGTTCAAACTGTCATTCCAACAATTCTATGCGCGCCGTGCCGGTGGCGGACTGATCGCCCGGGGCCGCAGCTTGATGGGCAAATACAAGAGCACGCTCGACAGTATCGAAAAGCGCTTCGGTGTCGATCGCGAAATTCTGATCGCGATCTGGGGCTTGGAGACTAGCTATGGCGCCGATCGCGGCCAGGGGTTCTCAATTCCGAATTCATTGGCCACACTCGCCTATGATTGCCGCCGTTCGGCGTTCTTCGAAAAGGAATTGCTTGCGACGCTCAAGATCATTGACCGCGGCGACATGTCGAAATCTCAGTTGCGCGGCGGTTGGGCTGGCGAAATTGGGCAGACGCAATTCCTGCCCTCTATATATATTAAGTACGGAGTCGATTTTGATGGGAGCGGCGGTGTCAATCTCAACTCCAGCGCGCCCGATGTCTTGGCCTCAACCGCACGGTTTTTACAAGCGAACGGTTGGAAGCTGGGTGCAGGCTGGGGGCCGGGCACGTCCAACTACAGCGCCATCGAAGAATGGAACCGCGCCACGGTCTATCAGAAGACCATCGCCAAAATGGCCGATCAGTTGGCAGGCAAAAGTTAACGATCTCCTCCAAGCCGGAAGGGCTCTAGGCGCCGGGCGCGTAATCGTGATAGAGGCCTGATTTCCTCAATCAGCTGCTCGAAGTCCGCTTGCGCCCATGCCGCCCGCCACACATTTATCTCTGATCGAAACCGCAGGCTCAGCGGGATATGAACTCGTCGACAGCGGCTATGGGCGTAAACTTGAGCGGTTTGGCCAATACACCTTCGACAGGCCCGAGCCGCAAGCGCTGTGGCAGCAATCTCTGACCCCCGAAACTTGGCTCAGAGCCGACGCTGCCTTCAAATCAGAGCGCGGCGACGACGAGAGCGATGGCGGCCGCTGGCATTACATTCGCGAATTGCCATCAACGTGGCCGGTTGAAATCATGGGCGTGACGGCACTTTGCCGTTTGATGAGCTTCCGCCACCTCGGTTTATTCCCCGAACAGATCCCGCATTGGGAATGGATGCTGGAGCGGATTGCGGACGTGAAAGGCGAGCGGCCTCGCGTTCTCAATCTATTTGGCTACACCGGTGCCGCGTCGCTGATCGCCGCGAAGGCTGGAGCAGATGTAACTCACGTCGACGCGTCGAAAAAGGCCATTCAGTGGGCCAAGGAAAATCAATCGGCGTCGCGGCTTGGCGAAGCGACCATCCGCTGGATGCTTGATGACGCGCAGAAGTTCGTCGCTCGTGATATCCGCCGCGGCCGCACTTATCACATCATTCTGATCGATCCGCCGAAGTTTGGCCGCGGACCTGATGGCGAGGTTTGGGATCTGTTTACAAGCTTGCCGGGCTTCATGCGGGACTGCGCGCAACTTCTGACGCCACAGCACGCCGCGTTTGTGCTAACGTGCTACGCAATTCGGGCCTCTGCGGTGGCGTTTGACCAACTGTGCCGCGATGTGATGGAGCCGCGTGGCGGATCATTCGATAGTGGCGAACTTATCATTCGCGCCAAGGATGGCAACGCTGTGCCAACTTCCCTATTCACACGCTGGACTGGACCATGAGCCCAGCTACGCCGTTCCTGATAACCAGCCTCACCAATGAGCGCATCAAGGCTATTCGCGCGCTTGAAATGCGCAAAGAGCGCAAAGAGACCGGGCTATTCGTGGCTGAAGGCGCGTCTCTCATCGAGAGCGCGCGCCGCCATGGCTTTATGCCGAAGACGCTGGTCTATCAGGTCAACATGGAGCAGACCCGCATTCATCGCGAGTTGATCGCCGCGGCTTTGAAGGGCGGCGCCGATGTGTTGGAGGTCTCCGAGCCGGTGCTGTCGAAGTTGGCGTCAAAAGACAATCCGCAATCGATGTTAGCTGTATTTGAACAACGCTGGATGGCGCCGCCAGATCGAACGGCGATCTCAAAATCGGCCTGCTGGCTGGCGCTCGAAGAAGTGCGCGACCCTGGCAATCTCGGCACCATCATTCGTACCGCCGATGCGGTAGGCGCTGCTGGAATCATCCTCATCGAAAACTGTGTCGACGCCTATTCGCATGAAGCCGTGCGCGCGACGATGGGCTCAATTTTCTCAGTGCCACTGGCCCGGATGTCGCGTGAAGCGTTTCTCGCCTGGCGCGCAAACTGGCCGGGAGACGTAATCGGCACTCATCTCGATGGCAAAGAAGATTTCCGCAGGGCGTCCTATAAAGAGCCATGCCTGATTGTCATGGGCAGTGAAGGGCCGGGCTTGTCTGACAGCCTTACGCGCACGTGTTCAAAACTGGTCAGAATTCCGATGGCCAGTGGCCAGGATAGCTTGAATCTCGCCGTCGCCACCGCGCTGACGCTGTATCAAGTGCGCAGCGCCTATCTGAAAATTTGAGGCGGCGGCATGCGCATCGAGTATCACCGCACCTTGATTGCAGACCGCGTCCGCAACGATGCGTTCTTTGCGGCGCTGAAACGGGTCATCAAGCCCGGTGAAACCGTCGTTGCTGACATTGGTGCCGGTACAGGCTTGCTTGGGTTGATGGCCTTGAAACTCGGCGCCAAGGCTGTCTATCTTTACGAGGCGGCGGAAGTGGCCGGCGTTGCGCACGCCGTACTCAAAGCCAATCGCGCAAAAAACTGCCATCTGATGCCGTGTCATTCAACAGAGATGCAAGACCCGCCGCAGGCCGACGTCATCGTGTCTGAGACCCTCGGCAACTACGCGCTCGAAGAGAACATTATTGCGACATTGGCCGATGCCAGAAAGCGCTTCTTGAAGCGCGGCGGCGTCATCATCCCAAACCGTATCACGCAAGTCGTTGCGCCGGTCATTACGGACCGCATACATCGTGAGTTGACGGTTTGGGATAACATTGGTCACGGGATTGATCTTGGTCCGGCGCGCCTGATGAGTCTCAACAATGTTTACGTGCGATCGCTGCAACTGGCCGAGTTGATGGACAACGGCAAGAGCGCCTGCAACTGGGACGAGGCCGATCTCACGCGCGAGACAAAGTCGGCGCGCAAGGGCGAGGTTACCTGGAAGATTTCCAAGCCTGCAACAGTTTATGGCTTCGCGGTGTGGTGGACGCTTGATCTCACTGATGGCGTGACACTATCAACTGCGCCAGGTGCCCCAACAACACATTGGGAGCAGCTTTATTTTCCGCTCGAGCAGCCTTTGAGTGTCAAGAGTGGCGAGTGCCTGATGGTCTCACTTCGCTCGCGTTCGTCAGAAGCAGAAGGCACACACTTGGGGTGGACCGCGGTCCATTCTGATAGCTCTGGCCGGTCCGTGTCGCGCCAAGTGATGGATCTTAATAAGGGCTGGATTCCATAGTTGGCGGCGGTTTTGAGCCCCTGAATTCGGCCTTCAACCATATCTACTTGAAATCTTTTGCCTTCGCGCCACAATCCCGTACCCATCCATTTCTAGGACGGGCATAACGAGGCAGCAATCCAATTGCCGGAGCAGGCCGAACGTGGCGTCACGCGACGACTTTATGATCGAGATCACGCCTCAGGTCCTGCTGAAGGCGTACAGCTGCGGTATCTTTCCGATGGCCGAGAGCGCCGAAGATCCAGCGCTGTATTGGATCGAGCCGCAGCATCGCGGCGTTCTGCCGCTTGATCGGGTGCATGTGCCGTCGCGTTTGGCGCGCACGTTGCGAACCACTGAATTGAAGGTTCGCATCGATACCGACTTTCCGGGCGTTATAACCGGCTGCGCCAAAGCGCGTCCGGGCCGCAGCTCGACGTGGATCAACAACCGCATCCGCTCCTTGTATCAAGACCTGTTCAAGATGGGCTACTGCCATACTGTCGAAGTCTGGGATGGCGACAGGTTGGTGGGCGGGCTTTATGGCGTGGCCCTCGGCGGCGCGTTTTTTGGCGAGAGCATGTTCTCCTATGCACGCGATGCGTCTAAAATAGCCTTGGTGCATTTGTCGGGGCGTTTGATCCATGGCGGATTTGTTCTACTCGACACTCAATTTGTCACCGATCATCTGCGCCAGTTTGGGACCATGGAAGTCGGCCGCGAGGAGTTTCACCGGCAATTGGAAGGCAGCCTCAAGGTTAAGGGCGACTTCTTGGCGCTCGACAAGGCGGCGCCGCCGGGCATGGTGCTCGACATCATCGCCGCTGCTCACCGCCGTCAGGGGCAAGACTGACCGCAGATCGCTGCAGTGCAGCACTCAGCTCTGCGTTTTTCTACAAACTGTTGAGCCCGGCCCGTGGCTGTTCTCAGGCCCCGTGTTAGGTAGTGTGTGTCAAGTAGCTTGCTTGCCGGTGAAATTACTTAATGACGTGACGGACTTTGGATCAGCGACCGAATGACGATACCGAATTTCATCTCTCTTGGCCGCGTCATTCTGGTGCCGGTGATTTTCTATCTGCTGATTTCAAATCAGATGGAAGCTGCGTTCTATGTGTTCTTGATTGCGGGCATCTCAGACGGTGTCGATGGCTTTCTCGCCAAGCGCTATGGCTGGGCAACGGAGCTCGGTGCCTATCTCGACCCGCTAGCCGATAAGCTGCTGCTGGTCAGCATGTACGCGGCTATGGGCCGGCAAGAATTGCTGCCACTCTGGCTGACGATTGCCGTGATCTCTCGCGATATCTTGATCGTGCTCGGTGTGACGCTGACTTGGATCTTAGGCCAACCGGTCGGCATCAAGCCTCATATCGTCAGCAAGGCCAATACCACCGCACAGATTGTTTTGGTTGCATTGGTTTTAGCCGATGAAGCCTATGGGCTCGGGCTCGGCAATCTACGGATGGCACTGGTCTGGATCACGTTCGGACTGACGATGGCTTCTCTCGCAGCCTACACCGTGGCGTGGATTCGCCATATGTCAGGCAATGCCGAAGTTTTGTGATGGCGCGGGCCGCCGGTCAATCGTCATCGCCGGCCACGCTCGTCCACTCAGCGACGCGTGCCAAATGGGCATAGCGGTCTTGCCTGGAGGCGTAGCGTGCTCGGCGGCTTGGGCTATACGGAGTATTTGCGTTATCGAATAGCGCGACCAAACGTTTGAGCCCGTCGAGCTGAGTTGCCGCCACGGCCGTGATATCAAGTTTCTTGCCGACGTTTTTGAGTTCACCCGGCGGCTCGCCTCCTGATGCGCGGATGTAATGCAAGCCAATGACTTGGCTTTTCGGCGCGCCTTCAAACCCAGCTTCGTCATTGGCCGCTGAAGCAATTGCAGCCTCGAGCGGTAGCTGCGGACTAAAGCCGCTTTCGACCGCTTTCGCATTCGGCGGCTGGCCGGTCTTGTAGTCGGTGATGATGAGGCCATCGGGCGTCACGTCGATACGGTCGGCGCGCGCGGTCAATGTGAATAAGCCACCCGGCGCATCGAACATCAGCTTGCCGCGGGTTTCGGCCAAAACGGCAGTCGAAGCAGCGCGGCGATCTGGTTCGGTCGCAGCGAACCATTCGGCGAAGCGGGCGAAGCGCGGGACCCAGAATGCAGCGACACGCGGATGCGCCATGTACTCGTCGAGAACTTCGCTGGCGAAACGCAGCAGCTCGGATTTGCTATCGGAAGGCAATTCATTCGGATACTTGGCCGCAAATCGCGACAGCGCTTCGTGGATCATGCTACCGCGCAAAGCCGGCTGCGGCGGTATCCCAAGCGCATCCAAGGGCTCGAGCCCCAAGATCTCGCTGGCAAAAATCTCATACGGATTGGCGATCCATTTTTCGACCCGCGACACCGACATTTTTCGAGGCCGCTTGTCGACGGCGGGCTTCGGAGCCGGCATAGGAGCCGCTTCAGTGCGGGCAGAGGCATCTCGCGCTCGCGCCCATGCCAGCCAAGGTTTATCGGGCACAAGCACATGCGGGGCACCGATACCGTTCAGCAGCGCTGATATCCGGAGCAGCCACCGCGACGGCACCGCTGGCACGCCTTCGATTTTCATGGCCCGCGTCAGGTACACGGTTGGCGCGCCAAGCAACGCTGTAAAATCATGAGCCGCATAGCCGATCTGCTCTTCAGGCGATGGCAAGCCAAGGGAGGCGCGCATCGGCCTATTGAGCCACGGGCCGGGATCGGCGGATTCAGGCCAGGTACCATCGTTGAGCGAGCCAAGCACAACCACATCCGGCTGCTGCAGACGCGCTTCGAACGGCCCCCAGATATTGAGCCGCGGATGCACCGGCACGCGCGGCCGCACATTTTCGCTCGAAACCAGGCCACGATAAAGATCGCTGTAATCGCCGTGCGAAACCGTGAGTTCGGGAAGACCCGGCGTCAACATGCCGTTAAAGAACCGCTGCGCTGTATCACCCGCTTCACCGGTCCATAGCGGTTCTGGCGCTGCGGGCTGGCCGTCAGGCACATCGGGCAGCCGCGCCATCGCTCGCGCGGTTTCCAAATGAGCTGCAACGAACGCCGTCAACGGTTGTCGGTCACGGCTAGCGTATTGCGCCACCAGCGGCGCGAAGGCCGCCTCGAACAATTGCACCAGACGCCGCGCTTGGTCCCAATCGTCTTGGAACAAGCGCCTAACCGCCTTGTGTGCGCGCTCGGTTCGGCTGCTGCCCGGTTTGGCGATAAAATTCGCCCGCTCTAACGCGCGCCCTATGCTGTCGATGCCGGAGCCGAGATACGGTCCGCGAAACGCTGCAAGCTCCAGTGCGCGGGCGGCGCGGCGTATCGAAAACGGGTCGAGCCCAAGCCGCGTCAACGGATGCTTTAAGAGCGCCATCACGGCAGCCGGAGCGAAATCGCTATCGACGGCTTCGATGATGAGATCGAGGAACGCGCCGGGCGGGGTTTTGGCGAACGGACGTCCAGCGGAATCGTCAACGCGAATGCCCCAGCTTTCAAGCCGGATCGCCACGCGCCGCGCCAACAGCCGGTCTGGTGATACCAATGCCGCCGTACGTCCTGGCGTTTCCAAGGCCTCGCGCAGGATCAGCGCCACGGCCTCAGCTTCATCCTGAGAGCTTGGTGCTTCGATAAGATTGACGCCGGCTAGAGCCGGCAGATCGGGAGCAGAGCCATCGGCGTTTCGAGTAGCGGTCGCAAACGAGTGCCACTTTGCGGTCGTCGCAGCCGGGCGCATGGCTTCGCTGATAAAGGCTTCACGGGCAGTCAGCGCATCATGCGATGGTGTCGAGCCATTCAGCACCGTCACATCGGCGCGCGCTACTCCCAAACCATCAAGCAGTTTTTTCAATCCATATTGCGGATGTTCGGGATGCTCGGGCACAATCCGCTGCCAGCTGTCTTCGTCGAGCGAGGTGTCGAGTGCGGGTAGCACGATGGCGCCATTTGGGAGCTCAGCGACGGCCCTCATCAAAGCAACGGTTGCCGGAATGGAGCCTGTAACGCCTGCAACAATAACTGGGTCTGGCGACGCCATTGCGTTTAAGCGCTTGGCTTCAGCATGGATCAACAAATTGCGGCGCTCGGCCGCCGAGACGTAGCCGCTGGCGCCCAGATAGTTTGGCCACATCTTCAAAACAATATCAAGAAAGTTGATCGTTTTAGCCCAGTGCGCGGCGAACTCTTCCGGCACCAATTTTTCGAGGCCTGTCAGGCTGACGCCTTCGGTCTCGACCATGTCGAGCAGACGCGCCAATTCCTTGGCGAGATTTGAACATTGCGCTGGCGTTCCAGCGCCAGCCGTTGCGACGATGCCTTTGTCATCGCCCGACGCATCGCGCGCCGCGCGCTGGCTCGCAGACCACTGCATAACGAGGCTCGTCAACGCGAGATGACGTTCCATCGGACTGATGGCTGGGGGAATATCGGCGGCGTCCGAACTCAAACCGAGCGTATCATAGCCCGCACCATGCGCGAGCAGCGATTGATCTTCATCACCTTCGGAAATCGGTTTGATCTGAGGCAGCAGCATTGCCTTGCCGCCACTGACGCGCAAGAAGGCATCCTGCAAGCCTCGCGTCGCGCGCCGTGTCGGCATCAGAAGTGTGGTGCCAGTGAGCGAGATCGGTGTTGGCTTTAACCCGCCAGGATTTGGCAACGACCCATCAAGCAATGCCTTTGCCAGCGTGTCGAGAAATGGCTGGCCCGCAGGGACAGTATAAATGCGCAGTTGCGAGCCCCTAATCATTCGGGATGCCTTTCATGAGAGGGCCTGTTCAGCAATCAGCGCCTCAGCCTCGGCCAATGCTTGCACGGTGCCGGCATGCATCCAGATGCCGTCAAGGACGAGGCCGTATAATCGATCCGATACGATAGCACGATCCCACAGCGTATTGAGAGAGAAGCGCCCACCCGGAGCGTCTTTGAACATCAGGGGCGTGGCGATAGAAACGCCAGCGAAGACATAGTCCGCGGTTTCGTCTTTCAATCGCCGCGCCAAACGTCCATCGGGTTTCAAATGAAAATCGCCGTTGCCGTCGTAACCAAGCGAGGTAGCCCGCGGCGCCAATAGCAAAAAGCTATCCATGGTTCCGGCGTGCCATCCTGCTATAAGACGGGCAATGTTCGAGGCGCCGTTCTCAATCCAGACCGTATCGGAATTATGGATCACGAACGGAGATTGCCCGAGCAGCGGTAG
>JANNFX010000186.1:0-3112 GCA_031380225.1 Hyphomicrobium sp. | reverse complement strand
CGAACAAGGTTAAGCGGGCGCTTGTAAAACAGCATCGACGTCGGACCGAACGCAGCCCGCCGCCGCTTAACCAAGGCTGCCACAGCCGGATCCAAGCCGCTCGTGGCGTTCATATCAAAGGCATTCAATTCGAGAATTTTTTGGGTGGCCAAAGTTATCCCCGCGGTTGAGAGGCGTTGTAAACTATACCCTATGAACGGCCGGTCTGGATTGTCAAAGGCCGTTCTGACCGCTAGCCTAGAGTTAACACGGGACGTGAGTACCATGGCTGATCCGACCCCGCCCAACACCGGCGCCAATCGCTGGAAGCGCTTTTCCGACTGGGACGAGCGGCCATTGCGGCTCGATAAGTTTGCGGCCGAAGACGCCAACAACGGATTCGCGGCGACACGCAGCCGGCACGATCCGGCATCCGCACTTCGCTTGAGTGGCACGGTGGTCGACGCCATGGACGGCACGGCGGCGCCGGACTTCGACATGATCGATACTTTTATCGCCCGCTACCATATCGATCCCGAGGTGGCGCCGGAAGCGATGGCGTTGCCGGCGCTCAATGTCGCGCGGATGCTGGTCGATATGTCGGTCCCGCGCAGCGAACTAGTCCGGCTGGCGCGCGGAATGACACCGGCAAAGCTGGCGGAAGTCGTAGCCCATCTGTCGTCGCTTGAAATCGCCTTTGCCTACAGCAAAATGCGGGCTCGCAAGACGCCGGGCAATCAAGCCCATGTCACCAACGCCAAAGATGATCCGCTGCAAATGGCAGCCGACGCCGCAACCGCGGTGGCGTTCGGCTTCGATGAAATCGAAACCACCATGCGCGTGGCCCGCAACGCCTGGTCGAACGCGGTTGCGTGCGCGGTCGGCGGCGCAGTCGGCCGCTGGGGCACGCTGTTCCAATGCTCCAGTGAAGAAGCTGAAGAATTGCGCATCGGTATGGCTGGCTTCACGTCCTACGCCGAAACGGTTTCCGTTTATGGCACCGAGAAAAGCTTCATCGATGGGGATGATACGCCATGGTCGAAGGCGTTTTTGGCGTCCGCTTATGCGTCACGCGGCATCAAAATGCGCTGCACGTCGGGTGCTGGCTCTGAGTTGTTGATGGGATTTCATGAGAAGAAGTCGCTCTTATATCTCGAAGCCCGGTGCCTGTGTTTGCAACGCGCGATGGGCGTTCAAGGCACTCAAAACGGCGGCATCGATGGTGCCCCGGTGACGTGCACTGTTCCCGGCGGTATGCGCGAATTGATGGCGGAGAACCTGATTGCAGTCTGGCTTGATCTCGAATGCGCATCGGGCAACGACGCGCGCGCCACTGAGTCCGAAATACGTGTCGGCGCAAAAATTCTACCATTCTTGATCGCCGGCTCTGACTTGATCTGTTCAGGGTTCGGCTCGATCCTGAAGTATGACAACTCGTTCAATGCCTCTTTGCTGAATGGAGAAGAGCTCGAAGATTACTTGGTTTTGCAGCGCGACTTTGAAGCCGATGGCGGACTGACTCCGGTCGAAGAAACCAACATTCTAGCGCTCAGAAAACGCGCCGTCGAAGCCATCAGCGCCGTGTTCGAAGACCTCGGACTTTCGACACCAACCGCCGCTATGAAGGCCAGCGTCGTTGCAGCATCTGGCTCGGACGAGACGCAGAGTTACCTACCGCGTGATGTCGGGATCATTAGCGAGGCCATTCAAGACCGCGCCATCACGGTATTGGATGTCATCAAGGCCTTATCCAACCGCGGATTTGCCGAGGAAGCGAACAACCTGCTTGAGATCGTTCGCCTGCGCGTCTCGGGCGATTATTTGCAAACCTCGGCCATGATCCGCAATGGCCGCGTCCTGAGCGCTATCAACGATCCCAATGACTACCTCGGACCGGGCAGCGGCTATCGCGTTTCTGATGCGCGGCGCGAGGAATTATCAGCGATCCGCGATGTGCTGACACGCGACGAGGTCTTGCGCAGCGAAAGTGTGCACAAAGCGGCTGAATCAAAGCGCATCAGCTACCGGGCTGCTGGCCCTGCGGACATCGGCACCGATCCACGCGAGGTGGTGATCGGCATTAGCCCGGCCTTCGGCATCAAACTCTTTCAAACCGTCGCCGGTCATCCACTATCTATTCTCCTGACCAAGCTGATCGAGGGGATCAAGAGCGGTGGCGCAACCGCCCGGATTGTGCGCATGAAACATACCGCTGACACTTCATTCTTGGGTCTCAGCGCGGCCCGCTTAGCGGGATCAGGCGTCGGCATCGGCATTCAAGCCAAGGGCACGGCTGTCATCCATCAAAAGGATCGCCTGCCGCATAACAATCTCGAATTGTTTTCAAACTCGCCGATCACAACACTCGATCATTATCAACGCATGGGCGCCAATGCCGCCGCCTATGCCAGCAATCAGCGGCCCGAACCTGTCGTTGTGCCGACGCGTGGCGAAGCCATGGGCTCACGCCATCATGCGCGCGTGTCGTTGATTTATGCGATCGAAACCGAGATGATCGAAGACGGCGCGGCGCCTGAAACCGTTGAGGTATCATTTTCCGGAGCCGCATCATGAGCCCGCTGCCAAAACTGACAACGGCCGATTATCCACTCGCCGAAAAGCGGCCAGAACTCGTGGCCGGCAAACGCGGCCAATCGCTTGATGCGATCACGCTTGATGCGGTGCTCTCGGGCGCCATCACGATGGATGATCTGGCAATCACGGCAACGGCGCTGCGCCAGCAGGCAGAGATCTCGCGCGACGCAGGGCGTGCAACACTGGCTCAGAATTTTGAACGTGCCGCCGAACTCACAGCCGTCCCCCAGGACGTCATCATGCGTTTTTATGAATTGCTGAGACCAGGCCGTGCGTCGTCAAAGCAAGTGTTGATAGATGCTGCGAACGAACTTCAAACCAACTATCAAGCGCATGCCATGGCGGCTTTTGTGACAGAAGCCGCGGACGTCTATGAGCGCCGCGGGCTGTTTAAGAAGAGGTTTTGAACTGATTATATGCCTCCTCTCAATTCTCCCACCAGCCTCGTCAAACCCGCCGTTGGCGGGGATGTCGAGGGGGGTGGGGGAAGAGAGTAAAAAGTATTCGCACCTATAACCAATCCAAGGTGACCGGATTT
>JANNFX010000162.1:0-3715 GCA_031380225.1 Hyphomicrobium sp. | reverse complement strand
ACAAGTGCAGTGTTCAGTCCCGATGGGCAACGCGTTCTCACAGCGTGCGAGGACAAAATCGCCCGGGTTTGGGAGGCTTCAACCGGCGCCCTGATTGCCAGTTACGGTGCCCACGACGGTGCCGTCAAAAGCGCGGCCTTCAATTCTGATGGCTCCAGTATTGTCACCGCGTCAGCTGACAAGACCGCGCGTGTTTGGCGATCCTGGCGAAACACGGAAGATCTGGTCGCATTCGCCGACGCAAAGTTGCCGCGTTGCCTGTCACGCATTGAGCGGCGCAGTAATTCGTTAAGCGAGGCTGTGCCTAGACGGTGCGTCGAAGGCCGGCAATGGCCTTACGATGAAGCTGCGAGTGTTGTCAGCGCCGGCCGGCACCTCGATAACAAAGATACGGTATTGGCTCTCGAAGATGCGCAAAGGGCAATCGACTTAGCAGATGCCAGCCCGGCCGGTGAATGGATTAAGGCGCGTGCACATAGCCTACGGGGTCGCGCCTATGATGCAACCGGCAGAGAGCAACTCGCCAAAGCCGACTTTGAGGCCGCGGGTCTGAGAGCTCTGCCAAATATCGTAGGATATTTTAAAGCCAAGGGCCGCGAAGGCGATAATACCGATGTCTCAACAAAGGCCTTTGCGACAGCGCTTCAGTGGGCGTCGCGCGACACGGCACACCCACAATTAAAATCGGGTACTTTATTCGCTAGAGGCGTATGGCACGATTCTAATGGTCAAGGTGACTTAGCCCGCGCTGACTTCGGCGCCGCAGGCAGCAAGTTTGTTCCAAGCATAGTCAAATATTACCGCGACAAGGCCGAGGTAATCGACCGTCTGCAGCCCGACGCAAAGCTCGCGGCCTTCACTGCGGCAGTTGATTGGTCACTACGGGACGGCGCAAATCCCGTTGACCGGGCAGATGCCCTGACTGGGCGTGGTGCCGTCTATTTCAAGAACGACCTTCCACGAGCCCTTGCGGATTTCGAAGAAGCCGCTTCTCTCGGCAATAAGGATGCGGTCAAAAAACTCTTGGAAACCACAATGAAGATGGCCGGCGTCGCAGAGTTCGCGTCGCCCATCGACGCGCTGCTGATCGCAATGCCCCATACTCTCGCAATTGCGCCAACGATGGGTCAGACCCAGCCTCAGACTGTGCTATTTCATGCCATGCGTTTGGCGAATCCCATTGGCAATTTGTACGGGCAGCTGACCCATCTTGACGGCTTTCCACCGGCACAGAATGCGTGCGACGCATTTGCGGGGTTCCCCTACGACCCTATGCGGGTCTCCGAAGGCCTGAGAGAAATTGACATCCAGCCCGGTGATGCTGTCAAGGCTTGCGAGGCGGCAGTTAGCGCGACAACGAACGAGCCAAGACTAGTGTACCAGCTCGCTCGGGCCTATGCTAAAGCGGCCGATACAGCGAAGTCCGCGGAACAAGCCGATATTGCCGAGAAACTCCGGAAGCGGCAGATCGCAGCCTTGAATGCGGCGAAGGATTCCGGCTACGCTGTTGCCTTTAACAATCTCGCCTATCTCTATGAAAACGGCGAAGGTGTCGGCCCGCCAGATAACGATCGAGCCGCTGCGTTGCGCCTTGAGTACTTCAACCGGATTGCCAAATGCTGTGCCGCACGTGTCATGCGCCACCTGATCGACAATGAAACCAAGTACGGCGTAACTAAAGTTCGCCAAACCGCGGCCGCACTGGCCAGCTGGTCGGCAGATCTTGGCAGTGCCGAGGCTCACGAACTCGTAGCTGAGTTGGCACGTGACGGACGGATCGAGCAACCTTCCGGCAGTTCGGCAAGCGCCGTTGCCATTGAACATCTCAAAATCGCGGAACGAATTTATACAGCTGAAGGCAACGCCGTCTCTGCCAGCCGCGCTGCGGCCTCTTCAGAGGTCCTTAAAAACAGCGTCACCGCCGAAGAAATGTCCGCTGCGGAAACGCGCGCCGCGACATGGATTGCCGCCGACATCGCTACCGCCCGCCCGCCCTGGGTGCGCAGCAATGGTGAGGTTGCTGCGGCAGATAAGTGATGAAAAAATCCAATTGCTCGTTCATCAGCATTCTTTCAGAACCATTCTCCCGCCCTCGGTGTGGGCTATAATCAGCGCCCAGTATTGCGCGATCAGGATCGTTTCCCCGAACGAGCATTCCAAATACATTTTCTAGGGCTGGTTAAAAGCGCGTCATGCAAACAGCATGACGTGATGAAACCCGCCGCCGGCATCGCTCCTCACGCAGGCCGCCGGTGCAAGACTCGAATCCGCCGGCGGGTTACGTGCGTCACGCTTGACCAGCGTGCCGCCCTTTAACCCGCCCTACAGCACGGATGTAGGTTGGCGCGTGACACGCCTTCGCGAATCCCAACGTCAACGGGCACGTCAAAGCGAGGCACTCCATCGCCACACTCACAGGTGTCATCCTCGGGCTTGTCCCCGGGACCCATTTATCAACGAGTTCCGAATGCGAAGGAGCACGTTGGTGCAGCATCACGCTCATGTCGATCATCGCGCCCGCTGCCCGATAGGCCCCGGGGACAAGCCCCGGGATGACAATGGTGGGTGAAGTGGATCGGGGTATGTCCTGATCGCTTGACTGAGTTCAAATTTCGCAACAGCGCCGCACGATCTGGATCAGGGTGCAGGACAATGCCGAATTATTTCGCTGGCAACTAAGTAACATGCCCCGGGAATTCCCCAAACTCAAATTCCGACCCGTAGGTTGGGTTAGCGCGGTGCGTGATCTCAGAATGCGCGCCACTTTCGCCCGCGCGTAACCCAACATTTCGCGAGTGGTGCAACAAAGCGTTGGGTTACGCGCAGATCGTGCATCGAGGAATTTTCTGAAGCCGGGGGCCGCGCTAACCCAACCTACGGGTCCGAATGGTGGTTGGCACCACCCCCACCCCAGCCTCATCCCGCAACCACCGCAACCAACCCCATCACCGTTTGATCCTGGACCCCACTTGCGCACCGGCACATTCCGCGTCTCCGCATCGCCGAGGCCTCGCACCAACTGCTCACCCCGCCCCCGCCAACGCCTTCATCACGGCCTTCGGATTTTTGGCGATGACTTTGAGATAGCTTTCGGCTGCTTGATCGGGCTTGGAGCGGTGCTGTTCCCAATCGCGCAATGTGCCGATGGGAATACCGAAGCGGCGCGCGAAATCTTCTTGGGAGAGGCCGAGTTTGAAGCGCACATGTTTAGCGAGCGCCACACGCTTCATACGTGATAGCTGTTCCTCAGTCAGCGGCTGGGCGTCGGGATCGGCTAGCGCGGCGATCTCGATTTCTTCATACGTCATCGGCGGGTCCCACTCAGCCTCGCTGACGGGCAGCAACCCATGGTCGTCGTGCCAGCCGTCATCTTTAAGGATCCGCTTGCCTGTAGTAACGATCCTGTTCATGGCGGTTGGCTTTGCGAGCCGAGATGATGCGGGTGACATTGCTTTTTCTCTCAGTCCAAATCACAACGAGCACGCGATTTGCGTCAAGTCCAATCGTTCGCCAGCGCTCCTCGCTCGGTTCGTTATCGATCTCAACAATCGCGTTCGGATCGTGGAAAACAGCCGTTGCGCTGTCGAAACTGACCTTGTGGTTAGCGAGGTTCTTTCTCGCCTTCTCGTCATCCCACTCGAAACGGTCGTTACGCATTTGTACGGGATTCCCGTAGCTTGGTCAAGGTGGAATTCGCGAGTGACGAAATTTGGGG
>JANNFX010000146.1:0-9535 GCA_031380225.1 Hyphomicrobium sp. | reverse complement strand
GTGCCGATGCCGGGCACAGACGGTGGTTCGATGACAAATGCGAATGCATCTTTGAGACCAAACATCTGGCCACGCAGGTCCGCCAGAATGGCATCTTTTGTGAGCCCTTCCTTGATCCGCTCTTCGAATGTATCCAAGCGGACAAAGATCACAGCCGTGTTGGGCGCATTTGTAAACGTGGCGCCATCGAAGCCAGCGAAAGCGACCGCATGAGCGATGCCCGGGCGCGACAGGATCAATTCCGTTGCCTGTTTCACGACCGCATCGGTTCGTTTCAAGGTCGATCCAGGCGGCAATTGGAAAGCAGTAATAAAATACGTGCGATCCAATTGCGGGATGAGTCCAGTCGGCGTGCTGGCGAGGCGCTCGTATGTCAAGAACAGCAAACCAGCGTAGGCAATCAGCAGCAAAGGAACGAGCCGCACCAATTTAAATGTAAGCCAGGCATAGCCGCGCGACAAGGCTCCGAATGCCCAATTGAAGCCCCGGAAGAATAGCGTCAGCGGCAGGCTCAGGACGCCGAGAACACCAGACTTTTTATGATCCCCCGCGGCATGAGGCTTGAGCAACAAAGCGGCCAAAGCCGGCGACAGCGTCAGCGAGACAAAGCACGAAATCGCGGTCGAGGACGCAATCGCGATGGCAAATTGCTTGTAGAACGTGCCTTGCAAGCCGGCGATAAATGCAGTCGGTATAAACACACCGATCAACACCAGTGAAATCGCGATCAGTGCGCCGCCGACCTCGTCCATGGTTTTATGAGCGGCTTCCCTCGGCGACATGCCTTCCTCAAGATACCGCTCGACGTTCTCAACTACGACGATGGCATCATCAACGACGATCCCAATCGCAAGCACTAGCCCGAATAGCGACAGCGTATTGAATGACAGCCCAAGCGCACTCATGACCGCAAACGTGCCGATGATTGACACCGGAATAGCGATAATCGGGATAATAGCGGCGCGCCAAGTTTGCAGGAAAACGATGACAACCAAGACCACCAGCAGCAACGCTTCGATGAAGGTCTCAATCACGGCGTCGATTGAAAACCGGATAAACTCAGTCGGGTTGTAGACGACCCTGTAGTCAATGCCGGGCGGGAAGGCCTTCTTCAAATCGTCCATGCGGGCAAGCACCGCCCCAGCCGTTGAGAGGGCGTTTGATCCTGGCCTTTGGAAGAGGACCAATGCGGTAGCGGTCTTGCCGTTGAGGTAGGCATTGACGGTGTAATCTTGCGAGCCCAATTCAACGCGCGCCACGTCGCGTAACCGGACCACCGCACCGTCCGCTTCAGAACGGATGACAATATTTTCAAATTGTTCAACTGATGTCAGACGCCCGAGTGTCTGCACCGAAACTGTAAACCCGCCTTGACTTTCGGCTGGAGCCTGATTGATCGCACCTGCCGCGACTTGCAAGTTGGCAGCCTTTAGTGCTTGCACGACATCGCCAGCTGTCAAATTGCGTGACGCGACCTTCTGCGGGTCAAGCCATACACGCATGGCATAATCGCGAGCGCCGAAGATACGCACGTCGCCGAGCCCATCGATGCGTGCCAGCACATCTTTGATATAGAGCGTGGCGTAGTTTGAAATGTATTGTTGATCGCGTGTGCCATCGGGCGAAATCATATGCACGACCATCATCAGGTCGGGCGAAGCCTTGCGCACCGAGAGGCCCAAGCGGCGCACATCTTCGGGCAGCCGCGGCTCAGCCACCGCGACGCGGTTTTGCACCAGAACCTGGGCCTGATCGATGTTGGTGCCCGGCTTGAACACGATGTTGATCGAGACACGGCCATCGCCGGTCGACTGCGAAACAACATAGAGCATGTTGTCGACGCCATTGACCTCTTGCTCGATCGGCGCGGCAACGGTTTCGGCGATGGTCGCTGCGTTGGCGCCGGGATAGTTTGCGCTGATGTTAATTGTCGGTGGCGCGATTTCGGGATATTCGGCAATCGGCAGCACGCGGCCGGCGATCAGGCCGATGATCGTAACGATCACTGACAACACGGTCGCAAAAATCGGCCTATCGATAAAGAAATGCGAGATTTTCATTTTCTGAAATTCCGCCGTGCGTTGCCTGCCCTAGTTCAAAGCCACTGGTTTGATTTCACCGTTCTGCGGTGTGACCTTCGCACCTGGGCGCACAGCTGGATTGACGTAGCCTTGGATTATGATCTTGTCGGATGTGACGAGCCCCTCTTTGATCGTTCTGAGCCCCTCATAGAGCGGCCCAAGCGTCACCGGCTTGGCGATTACGGTGCCTTCATTGTCGACTGCAAGCACGATCTTGCGGGCTTGGTCTGACTGCACGGCTTCGTCCGGTATCAGCAGCGCGTCTACGTCGCCGCCGAACAATTGCAGGCGGCCAAAAACACCCGGCGCTAAAAGCTTGTCTGTGTTTTGGATGATTGCACGGCCCCGCATCGTGCCCGACCTGGCATTCATTTGATTGTCGACAAAATCCATTTTGCCGTCGTGCTTGAACTCGGTCTCGTCGGCGAGCCGGATTTTGACCGGATTGTTTTTATCGCGCGAAGACGCCCGCTCACCGCTGAGGTTGAGCCGGGAATAGCGCAGGTAGTCAGATTCAGAGACTTCAAACACGAAATGAACCGGATCGATTGAAACAATTGTGGTCAGCAGGGTCGGACTTGCTGCCCCACCCGTGATCAAGTTCCCAGCATCCACCTTGCTGTCAGAGATACGGCCTGAAATTGGCGCCGTGACATTGGCCCATGCGAGATTGAGTTCGGCGGCCTTGCGGCTGGCTTCCGCCGACTGCAATTGCGCCCTTGTGACGCTCAAATTTGCAACGCGCTGATCGAAATCCCGTTCGGTGACGGCTGCCGATTTCAACAGCGGCCGGGCCCGCTCAACTTCATTTTCAGCGAGGGCGACTTGGGCTTTGACCCGCGCAACATCGGCCTTGGCCGTTTCAGCCGCAATTTCAAACGGGCGTGTGTCGATGATAAACAGCGGATCGCCGGCTTTAACCAATTGCCCATCTTTGAATAGCACCTTGTCAACAAAGCCCGAGACACGCGCCCGGACTTCGACGCTTTCAACAGCTTCAAAGCGGCCCGAATATTCATCCCAAGTTGTGATGCGCTTGGCGAGCGGGTTGGCAACTGTGACCGGCGGCGCAGCCGGTGGCGCGCCTTGGGCTGCAGCAGGTGCCGCCAGATGCAATGCTGCTGCCAGAAAAATTAAAGCCCCGATCAATAACCTAAGAGGCAAAGAAGCGGGCTGTCGCACCAAATTCAATGGCATACCCAAAGTCCTTTTTTACCAATTAGAAGCCTACGTTCACACAGAGGATCGAGGATCACCCCGCGCAAAAGGTTAATGCTGACCAAGGCTCTCGCCACCAGCGGCTCGATCATAATATGCCCCTGCCAAAGCGCGGGGATAACTTTATTTTCGTCGTGCAAGAAAATTAGGCTGCGGGTCCCGTCGCGACTGGCAAGCCGTTATCTTGGCCCCATTCGGACCATGCACCATCGTAAAGACCAGCATTTGACTGCCCAAGCAGTTCGAGCGCCAGCACCAATGTTGCAGCTGTCACACCTGAACCACACGTGGCGACGACAGGTTTTGACGGATCAATGCCGGCAGTTTTAAAAATATCACGCAACTCTGCCACCGGTTTCAAGGTCCCATCAGCATTAATGACAGAGCCCTGCGGAATATTGCGCGCGCCGGGCATATGACCAAGTCTGAGGCCCGGACGCGGTTCAGGATCGCGGCCTTCAAACCGGCCAGCTGGCCGGGCATCCGCGATTTGTACCGATTGATCGGAAACAATTGATTTCATGTCTGCAAGATCGCGCAACAGTTCATTGTTCTGATGCGGCGTGAAATGACGCGCTGTCCGTGGCACCGGTGCCATATCTTCAAGCGGCCGGCCCTCGGCTTTCCACTTTTTCAGGCCACCATTCAAAATGACGACATCTTCTTTACCCATGGCACGGAACGTCCACCACACGCGCGGCGCTGAGAACATGCCATAGCTATCATAAACGACGATCTTCATGCCGTCGCCAATGCCCATCTTTTTCATGCGCGAGGCAAACTTCACCGACGACGGCAGCATGTGGGACAACTGCGAGGCATCGTCGCTCAAGTCATCAATGTCAAAAAACAGGGCGCCTGGAATGTGCTCGGCCATGTACTCGGCGCGCGCGTCTCGCTTGGCCGTCGGGATATGCCAGGTGCCATCCAAGACCACGATCCCCGGTGTGCCGAGGTGCTGGGCCAGCCAATCTGTTTCTACAAGTGGGGATTGATCAGACTTTGACACGCAGGTCTCCTCGGATGGCGTTCGCCCAGCAGGGCGGAACGTGACATACGCGCGACCCCGTAGCGTGGTGGCACGCTTACGCAGTAAATTATATGGTGAGCCCGGTTGGGATCGAACCAACGACCACCTGATTAAAAGTCAGATGCTCTACCGCTGAGCTACAGGCCCACTCGCCGCGCTTGTACGGGGCCACTTCGCCCTGGTCAAGGCGGGCCGACACATGGCTCAGACTTAACCGGCGCCGCTTTCGTCGCAGTCTCGTACCGCTGCCGGGACCTTAGAACCGGTCTATGACGTCCCAATGACCGATACCACAGCAAAATCAGCTCAATCCGCGGGCAACTCGAGCCAAATTGCGATTGTTTTGATGATCACAGCAGTCACACTATTTTCAGCTCTCGATACCGCGGCAAAGTACTTAATTAAATACGACCACCTCGCCGTATCTCAGGTGGTGTGGATGCGGTTTGTTGTGCAGTTCTTAGGGCTCGCAATTTTTGTTCCCATTTTCACGAACCTGACGCTGCCGCAATTGTTCAAGACCAACCGCTTGAAATGGCAAGCGGTCAGATCAGTCTTGATGGTCGCTACGACCATCTTCAATTTTCTGGCGCTTGAATTTCTGCGGCTGGATCAGACCGTCACAGTGTCGTTTTTGGCGCCGCTGATGGTTGCACTGCTCGCTGGACCATTGCTTGGCGAGTGGGTTGGTTGGCGCCGCATGACAGCGATCGTTGCCGGCTTCGCCGGCATCTTGATCGCCCTGCGGCCTGGCTTTGGCGATGTGCATCCGGCCGTCATCTATTCGCTCATGGCAGTGATGGCGTATGCGCTGTTTATGTTGCTGACACGCCATATAGCATCCGCGGATCCGCCGATGGTGACGCTGTTCTATTCGATGTTCGCCGGCACGTTTCTCGGCGCACCCATTGCGCTGTCACACTGGGTGAGCCCTGAAGGTCCAGCAGTTTGGGCATTACTTTTGGTTCTCGGCGTCTTGGGTGGACTTGGACACTGGCTGTTCTTGCACGCTTACCGGTTGGCGCCGGCTTCGACCGTGGCGCCATTTCTATACTTGCAGCTGATCTCAATGGTCAGCTTCGGCTATTTGATATTCGGTGATGTGCCCGACCATTACACGCTGACCGGCGCCGCGATTGTCGTCGCGTCGGGTGTCTATCTCGTGCATCGCGAACACGTGGTAAAGACGGATTAAGCCCTCAACGGTCCGCTGCCAGAAATCTCCGTGCGGCCAAGCGCTTTGAATACGGCGCTGACAATACCCGCCGCATCGAGGCCGGCCGTGGCGTACATCGCGTCTGGTTTATCGTGATCGATGAAGATATCCGGCAGCACCAAAGGCCTGACCTTGAGCCCGTGTGCAGGGAGATCGCTTTCCGCCAGGAATTGCAACACGTGACTGCCGAAGCCGCCGATGCAGCCTTCTTCAATCGTGATCAGCACTTCGTGGTTCGTCGCCAAACGGCGGATCAAACCATGATCGAGCGGCTTCATGAACCGCGCATCGGCGACGGTCGTCGACAACCCAAAGGCTGCCAATTGATCAGCCGCCATTAGTGCCTCTTGCAAACGCCCGCCGAGCGACAGCAATGCCACCTTCGAGCCTTCGCGAATAATGCGGCCCTTGCCGATTTCCAGCGGTACTCCCGCTTTCGGCAGCGCTACACCGATACCTTCGCCACGTGGGAACCTGACCGCAGACGGCCGGTCGTCAATCGCCGCGGCCGTTGCGATCATGTGCTTCAGCTCTGCCTCATCGGACGGCGCCATGATGACAAAATCCGGCAAGCAGCCGAGATAAGCCAAGTCGAATGACCCGGCATGGGTTGGACCATCGGCGCCAACCAATCCGGCGCGATCGATCGCAAACCGGACTGGCAGCTTTTGAATTGCGACATCGTGCACGACTTGGTCATAGGCACGCTGCAGGAACGTCGAATAAATCGCGACGAACGGCACCATGCCTTCGGCCGCTAAGCCCGCAGCAAACGTGACCGCGTGCTGTTCTGCAATGCCGACATCGAAGGTGCGGTCAGGAAAGGCTTTGCCGAATACATCAAGCCCGGTGCCATCTGGCATGGCGGCGGTGATAGCGACGATGCGCTCATTTTTCGTGGCTTCTTCAATCAAGCTATCGGCGAACACGCGCGTATAGCTTGGCGCGGCCGGCTTCGGCTTGGCCTGCACGCCGGTCGCAGTGTTGAATTTAGCAACGCCATGATAGCGGTCAGCCGACGCTTCCGCCGGTGCGTAGCCTTTGCCTTTTTCTGTTCTGACGTGGACCAGTACAGGCGCCTGCTCAGCGTCGCGGACATTACGCAACACCGGGATCAACTGATCGAGATCGTGACCATCGATCGGGCCAACGTAATAGAAGCCGAGCTCCTCGAACCAAATGCCGCCCGACCAATAGGTGCGCGACATTTCTTCGACGCGAGCCGCGCGGCGCTCCCATTTCTTCGGTAGCTTTTTGGCCAGTTGCTTGGCGTAGTCGCGCAAATGCAAATACGTGCCGCTCGATATTGCCCGCGCAAGGTACTTCGATAGCGCGCCGGTTGGCGGCGCAATTGACATATCGTTGTCGTTGAGAATAACGATCAGGCGTTCATCGCGCGCGCCAGCATTGTTCAGGGCCTCATAGGCCATGCCGGCGCTCATGGCGCCGTCGCCGATGACCGCGATAACTTGGTTTGAGCCGCCTTTGAGATCGCGCGCCACCGCCATACCGAGACCGGCCGAAATCGAGGTCGATGAGTGCGCGGCGCCGAAAGGATCGTATTCGCTTTCGCTGCGTTTGGTGAAGCCGGATAGTCCGCCGGGTTGACGCAACGTGCGAATGCGATCGCGGCGCCCGGTCAGAATTTTGTGCGGATACGACTGATGTCCGACGTCCCAAATGATGCGGTCGCGCGGCGTATCGAACAGGTAATGCAACGCCACCGTCAATTCGACAACGCCGAGACCGGCACCCAAATGACCGCCGGTTTCAGATACCGCTTCGATCAGTTCCTGGCGCAATTCTGCCGCCAGTTGCTTGAGGTCGCTTTCAGCAAGTTTGCGCAGGTCTTCAGGCACCACGACCTGGTCGAGCAGCGGCTTGGCATGACTGCCGGTATTGCTGCCAGGTTTGTTGGTCTGATCAGTCATGGTGCCGGCTCCGTGTCGCAACTTACGCCGGACAAGTTTATCAGCCCGCCGCCAGTTTGCAGCCGCTGTCTGGCGCCCTGTTGCCGCAGTAAGAGGTGCTTCCACTAACGCCAGACTTGATCCGATGGCGGCGTGAAAGCCCTGCCAATCAACGCCAGTTTTGGCCATCCATCGCCGTTTGTATGGATTATTCCGGTCCAACGGCCCGGCCGCGTAAGTTGTAAATTAAAGCCCGCGGCGGCAGAGCGCGTCTAGCCCTCAATCACCAGACCGTCGTAGGCGGGTTCGATGTGCGCCGGCAGTTCGCGGCGCAACTCCTCGTAGTCCAGATCGCTGGTCATATGGGTAAGAATGGCGCGTTTTGGTTTCAAGCGTTCGATCCATCTCAAGGTCTGCTTCAAGCTCCAATGACTGGTGTGGCCTTCGCGGCGGAGCGCATCAACAATCCATACGTCTAGCCCTTCAAGCATTGGCACCGACGCTTCGGGCAAATCTGAAATGTCGGGTGAATAGGCCGTGTTGCCGAAGCGGAAGCCGAGCGACGCCATATCGCCGTGCACTTGCGGAACCGCCAGCGCATCAAGGCGTCCGCCACTGCCGTTGATTGAAACCATTGCACCGGGCTCAATGTCGTGAGCGGCCAGGATCGGTGGATATCCCGAACCCTGTGCTTGATTGAAGCAATATGAAAACCGGGTGATCAGGCTTTCGCGCGTCGGCCTATCGAAATAGCAATGAACGCGCGACTTCATCTGATAGGCGACGCCACGCAAATCATCGATGCCATGCGTATGATCGGCGTGGTCATGCGTATAGAGCACGCCGTCGATATGATCGCATCCAGAAGCCAGCAATTGCTCGCGCAAATCCGGTGGCGTATCGACGAGCACAGTTGTGGTGCCAGTCTTCGCAATTTTTTCAGCGAGTAACGCGCAGCGCCGGCGCCGGTTCTTAGGATTGGTAGGATCGCAGCGGCCCCATTGCCGGCCAATGCGCGGCACGCCGCCCGATGCGCCACAACCAAGGATCGTGAGACGAAGGCCCATCATCAAGCTGCCGCCGCCTCGACGCCGGTCCGCGGCACCTTTGTAAATAATCGGAAGAAATTATCAGTCGTGGCGCGTGCGAACTCGTCAAACGGGATACCGCGCGAGGCGGCCAAGGCTTTTGCGGTCAGCACCACGTAGGACGGCTCATTTAGTCTGCCGCGATGGGGTTCGGGCGCCAAGAACGGCGCATCGGTTTCAACCAACACGCGATCTAAAGGCACCTCATTGGCGATGGCGCGTAACGCGTCCGACTTCTTGAAGCTGACCACGCCCGAGAACGAGACATAGAGCCCTATATCGACAGCGCGCATTGCGAGTTCGCGCCCACCCGTGAAGCAATGCAGAATGGCGGGGAAGGCGCCTTTCGCGTGCTCATCTTTCAGAATAGCAAGGGTGTCTTCGTCGGCGTCGCGGGTGTGAATTTCGAGCGGCAGTCCGGTCTCACGCGCGGCCTGAATATGATTGCGAAAACCTTCAGCCTGCGCGGCCGGCGTTGAGTGCTTGTAGAAATAATCGAGCCCGGCCTCGCCAATCGCGACGATCTTCGGATGCAGTGACAGACGCTTGATCTCGTCCACCGTAACGTCCAGCTCTTCGTGTGCGTTATGGGGATGGGTGCCGACCGATCCATAGACTTGCGGGAACGCTTCAATGACGGCGGTGATCTCGTGGAAGCGGCGAATGCGCGTTGAAATGGTCACCATCGCCGCCACGCCTGCGCCGTGTGCCCGCGCCACGAAAGCTCGGCGGTCAGCCGCAAATTCATGGCGATCAATATGACAATGGTGATCGATTAACATAGCTCGTGTCCATCGCGTTAGTACCCACTATCACAAATCCCTGGTACGGCTGACGACCCAAGATGAATGCCGGGCAGGAGTGTGGTCGAAGGCGATGCGTCACGCCCCGCGTGCAAAGCACGACGCATCGTCAAGACCTCACGACGCCCCCGGCCTTCATCTTCGGCCGCCCTGCGGGTCGCAGATCCCGGGCGCCCGTTGCGTTGCGCT
>JANNFX010000128.1:0-6564 GCA_031380225.1 Hyphomicrobium sp. | reverse complement strand
CTTGTCGAGATAGCCGCGTGTGCCGGCGTAGATCGAGACGACCTGCTCTTCGACCGGGAACGGCGCGTATTGCGGCTGCTTCAACAGTTCCGTCAGGCGCGAACCGCGGTTCAGCAAGCGTTGCGTCACGGCGTCGAGGTCGGAGCCGAACTGGGCGAAGGCCGCCATTTCGCGGTACTGCGCGAGGTCGGACTTCATGGTGCCGGCGACTTGCTTCATCGCCTTGATCTGCGCCGACGATCCTACGCGCGAGACCGAGATGCCGACGTTCACCGCGGGGCGAATGCCCTGATAGAACAATTCGGTTTCAAGGAAGATCTGGCCGTCGGTGATCGAAATGACGTTCGTCGGGATGTAGGCCGAGACGTCGTTCGCTTGCGTTTCGATGATCGGCAGTGCGGTGAGCGAGCCGCCTTTGTTGGCGTCGTTCAGTTTCGCGGCGCGCTCCAACAGACGGGAGTGAAGATAGAACACGTCGCCCGGATAAGCTTCGCGGCCAGGCGGGCGGCGCAGTAGCAGCGACATCTGACGGTAAGCGACGGCTTGCTTCGACAAGTCGTCATAGATGATCACGGCGTGCATGCCGTTGTCGCGGAAGAATTCGCCCATGGTGCAGCCGGTAAATGGCGCCAGGTATTGCATCGGCGCCGGGTCGGATGCGGTGGCGGCGACAACGATCGAGTATTCCATCGCGCCGCGCTCTTCGAGCACCTTGACGAACTGCGCCACCGTCGAGCGCTTCTGGCCAATGGCCACATAAACGCAATACAGCTTTTCTTTTTCGTTGGTGCCGCTGTGAGCGGCTTTCTGGTTGAGGATAGTATCGAGAATGACCGCGGTCTTGCCGGTCTGACGGTCACCGATGATCAACTCGCGCTGGCCGCGGCCAATCGGGATCAGGGCGTCAATGGCTTTGAGGCCGGTTGCCATCGGCTCATGTACCGATTTGCGCGGTAGAATGCCGGGCGCCTTGACGTCGACGCGCATTTTCTTGTCAGACTTGATCGGGCCTTTGCCATCGATCGGATTGCCGAGTGCGTCAACGACGCGGCCGAGCAGACCTTTGCCAACTGGCACTTCAACGATCGAGCCGGTGCGCTTGACGGTATCGCCTTCTTTCACGCCGCGGTCGTCGCCGAACAACACCACGCCGACGTTGTCGGCTTCGAGGTTCAGCGCCATGCCGCGCAGGCCGCCCGGGAACTCGACCATTTCGCCGGCCTGGACGTTATCGAGGCCATAGACGCGGGCAATGCCGTCGCCGACCGACAGTACCTGGCCGATTTCGGAAACCTGCGCATCCTTGCCGAAATTCTTGATTTGATCCTTGAGGATCGCGGAAATTTCTGCGGCTCGGATATCCATCGGTCTAACCCCTTCGTTGGCGTTTTGGAGTGGCACGGCCAAACATGGCGTGCCCAATTTCGTTGATCTTGTCGTCGTCTGCTGCAAGGCCGGCCGCTTGGCAGCGAAACGGACCCGTTGAATTTCTTTAAAGCTGCCCGTCGAGCGCGATTTTGAGGTTCGACAGTTTGGTCTTGAGTGAGTTGTCGATCATGCGGCTGCCAAGCTTGACCACCAGGCCACCCAACAGCGACGGGTCGACTTTGGTGTCGAGCGTGACGTCTTTTCCGACCGCTGCCTTGAGCGTGGCTTTGAGGTCTGCGATTTGCTCATCCGAGAGTGCGATGGCCGATGCGACTTGGGCCGTCACTTCGCCGCGACCCTTGGCAGCAAGCGAGCGAAAGGCCGACATCATGCCGGGAACGGCGAACAATCGCCGGTTACCAGCCACGACTTTCAGGAAATTCGAGGTCAGCGATCCAAGCCCAGCTTTGGGCAGCAGCACCGAAAGCGCCTTGACCTGCTCATCGGCAGAAATCACCGGGCTCTTGACCATGTTCGTGAGGTCTGGGCTTAAGCCCATCAACAATTCAAATTTGCCGAGGTCACCCTCAACCGCAACCAGGGCGTTTTCAGAGACTGCCAATTCATAAAGTGCACTGGCGTAACGGCCGGCGACGCCGGTTAACGATGTGTCGTCTGTTGCCACGAATTATCTCGTCTTGTCAGATAGTTACGTAAAATGGGCAAGAATTCAGTTTAACGCGCTGATGCGCGAGGATGCACAAGGCCACGGCGCGGCAAACCGCGCTGTTTTCGCGTGTTCTTCCCCTGAAAACAGGCGGGTCGTATCATGCGAGCCCCAGGACCTCAACCGCCGGAGACCGTCCGCGATGCCGCATCGGGGGCGCAAAAACCGGCTTCAATAGTCCTCCGTTTACATTGACATATTTATGTCTTTGGCTCATATTTAGTCCCATGACAGTCCGGACCACCGTCAGACTTGCGCCCGAACTACTCCGCGCTGCCAAGAAAAAAGCGGCCGAGGACGGCCGCACGCTGACGTCGCTGATCGAGGAGGGATTGCGAGATGTTGTGAATCTACCCCCGCCTGGACAAACAGGGAGATTCTATCCTCGAGTGTCGAAGGCAAAAGGTGGCGTACATCCTGGCGTCGACTTGACGCGAACGTCTGAACTACTCGAAATTCTTGACGCCGAACTGCCGCCTGAGAAGCGACGATGACTCTGGTTGATGTTAACGTCCTAATTGGCGCTTTTCGGACGGACGCAGCGACCCATTCTTCGTGTTTGCGATGGCTCCGGGAAACGATTGACGATGCTGCGCCGTTTGGCGTCTCGACATTGGCCCTCGCGGCAGTCGTCCGCATCACCACGCAGCCCAACTTTTTTCCGAGCCCCAGCGCAGCGGTAGATGCTATCGGCTTCTGTGACGACATGCTCGCCCAGCCGCATTGCAAACGCTTGCACCCCGGACAGCGTCACTGGGGGATTTTCAAAGATCTTGTAGTCACCGCCAACGCCCGTTCAAAACTCGTCACCGACGCCTGGTTTGCAGCACTTGCCATCGAACATGGCTGCAAATGGGTAACGCTCGACCGCGATTTCGGAAAGTTCAAAGGGCTGAGGTGGACGTTGGTAAAGTGAGGATTAACTTTGCGTCAGGGTTTAATCTCCTCCGCCTTCGAGGTGAGACAGCGAATGTAAATTTGGCGCCAGGGACAGTGTTATCGGATTGCGAATTGGCTTTAAAGTCTATCCGGCTTAAATTGAAGCATTCTGCCGAGGGGATTTTGTGTCGTGAGCAAGGGATTTGACGCAGGCCGTACCCCTGGTACGGACAAGGCGAAGCCCGCCGCGCACGGCTCAAAATCCCCCGGCCCTGCGGGTTCAGGTCTGGTGGCCGCCCGCTTCGTCGCCGCGCTCGTCCGATGCAAAAGCATCGGCTGTCGCACAGCTCCTGCCGGATCGGCTCACCAGACCTGAACAGAATGATTCAATTTAAGCCGGATAGACTTTAGGGCAATCGTGGAAATACTGCAGCTACTCCGGTTTAAGCGCGCGTTGCTGATCGCACGACTTGACGCGGACGAAATTGGGTATGTCTTTGACCTTATCGAACGGCACGCAGTCAGTCAGTCCGGCCTTTCGCGCCCCATTGACAAGCAACTCAGCCTCCTTTTCGGCAGAGCCGCCGCCATCGCTAAGATAGCGTTCTGCGATCCAAGTGGGATCAAGCCTAATGGCGTTTCCAGCTGCGGCCCGGGCTTCACTTGGCCGGTTCATATATGAGTATGCCATGGCCAGAAACGCGAAATCGAGCGCTAAAGGGGCTTTCACAAGCAACCTGTGTTTCACCGACCTGTCGAACTGCTCGCCGAAAAAGAACACGTAGCTGAGGCCTTGATTGTACCAGTCGGGATAATGAGGGTTAAGCTTCAGCGACCGCTCTGCCAAACTAACAGCCCGTTCCGTTTGACCAAATGCGGGAATCGACCAAGCGATGCAGAGCAACGTATCGGGGTCAGAGGGCGCGAGTGATTCAGCTTTAGCAAACCGGGTCAATGCCTGCTCCGGTTTGCCTTGATACATCGAAGCCAAGCCAAGAGCGTAGTGTGTCTTGCCATCGTCGGGATCGAGCGCCACCGCCTTTTCGCCGGCCATCATCATCTTGGATATGGCCTCATCGACCGACGGTGCTAAGCCGAGGTCGATCAAATAGAACTGCGTATCGACCAGCCCGACATAGGCCCGCGCCAAATGCGGATCGAGTTCGAGGGCCTTGTTGAACAAACTTTCTGCTTGGGTCAGACCCTCCTTCGTTACCTTGTGCTTTGCCTCCATGGCCAGCAAGTAGGTGTCGAAGGCCGTTAGGTTCGCGGGGGGCTTGCGCCTGATCAGTTGCCGCTCAGCGTCCGCTACGGCTCCCTCCCATCCAGAAAGCGTAGCGGCTATTCGCTGCGTGACTTCGTTCTGCACCGCGAAGAGATCAACGGCCGGCCGCTCGTAACGCTCAGACCAGACGTGGCTGCCCGAGGCACTCTCGATGAGCTGCGCGGTCACACGAATCTGATCACCCGTCGACTGGATGCTGCCCTCAAGGACGTATTTCACATTGAGGTCACGGCCAATTTGGCGAACGTCGACCGGCTTGCCCTTGTAGACCTCAGTCGAATTGCGCGCGATGACAATAAGGTCCTTAGAGTGAGAGAGATCGGTGATGATGTCCTCGGTGATCCCATCGGCCAAGCGCTCCCACTTGAGATCGTCACCAATATTGTCAAAGGACAGAACGGCAATCGACGGCTTCTCGGGCAGCGACGGGCCAGCGTTACGGCCCTTCATCCACGACATGCTCACCGCAACGATCAATAGCGCAGCCGCAGCCCACATCGCCAGTTGCATCTGGTTAAAATTGGGCAGAGCATAACGCGGTGCAATAGGCTGCAAAAATTCGCCGTCAGGTTCAGTGTAAGCGGCTACCACTGGTTCAGCGTTGTTCTCGGCCTGCTGATCGCCCGGATTGACTGCCGGCGAAGGATCGATCCCTGCCGCGTTCCGAAAAGTGATGAGCGGTGTGTAGTGTCCCTTTGGCAGTTCAATCAAAACCGGATCGTCCCGGCCATCGGTGTCGTAATATTCGCGCAGTTTCTCGCGCAGGCGACCGGCCTCGATCCGTACGACGGGATCAACCAGTGGATCGAACGTCTCGGGCCGCTCGAAAACCTCCAGTGCGATCGCGTAGCCCTTGAGCCGGTCGCCGCGCCCGGCCAGGCTTTCGTTGACGAGGTAGTCCAGAAACCGCTGGCGCCGCTGTGACTGGCTGAACGGGCCGCTCTTCAAGATGCGATCCAGCTGCTCGCGGATGGCGTTCCCGTCAGCTTCGCTCCAGTCATTGAGCAGCGGGTCGGTCACGATTTAACTCCAAATATCGCGCCGGAACACAGACTTGCCCGCCGGTATCAAGCTATTCTGATACGGTTACATACTAGGCCCGCCACACCTCTCCTGTCACGCTGTCGATGCGGAGACGCGAGGACCAGGGGCACCACCAAGACGGCGCTCGATCAGGTTTTCCGGCTCGATGGCAAACAGCCATTAGGCCCGCAAGGTAGTTTCAACTCTACTGTTTGAGGACGTGATATGACAAACACATTGAAGCGGCTGTTCCTCGTTGTCCCCGCACTGAGCCTGGCTCTTGGCGCCGATATGGTCAATGCCGCCAAGACGATTGACGACAACGGCACGATCGCCTGCATGGTCGACAAGTGGGACGAGAAAGAACCGGAGAAGGGTCACAAGTTAGTCGACTATGCCAGCCGGTGCGTGCTCATTCCGGACGACGTGGCGGCGAAAAAAGCCACTGAGGTTTGCACTGGCAAATTCGAGTACCAGCCAGACGGAAGCTGGAAAGGCACAGGAAGCTGCACCGACACCTACCAGGGCGGGGACACGACGTCCCTAACATGGGAGGAAGGCTCGCACCTTAAGGAGTCTACGTACACCAAGACCAGCGGCACCGGGAAATACCAAGGAGTCAAAGGGAGTGGCACGTACACGTACGAGAACCTGACGGATACCCTCACCGGCGGCCGCTACAAGGGTAAGCTGGAACTGCCGTGAGCGAGGAAGTGCTGATGGTGGAGGTCTCCGGCCATAGATCAGCCTGATCAGCGAGCGGCGACGAACTGGCCTAAGACTGAGCGGGTCGCGCGAACACCGGTTTAGTCCGCCGGCGACCCGCTACGGCCACGCACTACATCATTCAAGTCAACCCGTGGAAAACCAGTCATGCAGGCAGGGCTTCTGATCAGTGACGTTTCCGCAGAGCAACTCATACTGTTCGCATCGACGTTCGCACTTTCGCCAGCTGAGACCCGCGTGCTCGGTCGTGTATTGTCAGGCAGAAATGTCGTCGAAGCCGCGCAAGATTTGAGCATTGCGGGCTCGACCGTGCGCTCGCACCTCGATAACATATTCGCAAAAACGGGCGTCTCTCGGCAGGTCCACCTCGTCAGGCTACTAGCCCACATCGAGAAAGTGCCGGCATTTTACGATCGCGGGGCGCTTCCATCTTCATCCGGACTTTGAACGTAACTCTCACCGCCCCGCCTTCTCCGGATTGCGCAGGTGAATATAAAGCGCACCTTCGCCGCCGTGCTTGATCGCAGCGGGCCGGTGGCTGACGACGATGGCGCGG
>JANNFX010000127.1:0-2506 GCA_031380225.1 Hyphomicrobium sp. | reverse complement strand
GAAGTCATTGCAGGCTCTAATGGTTAGTACCTAAGACCACAACATAGTCAGTTCACTAGAGTTGCCAAGCGACGCCCTCACATGCGAAATGTAATCTAGCATGTGTGCGGCTGCTCTAGTGGGACCTGTAATATGCCAATTTTAAAAGTTATCAATCTCGACCGGCGCAAACCTGAAAGCTGTGTGCTCGAACCCTACCGAACTAACGTCCATTCGCAGTTCGGCGAGGATGGAATCATCGCGCGCGTTTTTGAGCTGATTGAGCCCCGGAATAAATGGTGTGTCGAATTCGGGGCTTGGGACGGTCTTCATCTTTCAAACACTTGCTCCTTGATCAAGGACCACGGCTGGAGCGGGGTTCAAATTGAGGGTAGCGAAGAACGCTTCGAAGATTTGAAGCGCAATTTTGCTGGCATGCCAAATTCATTTCCCCTGCATAAGCGTATCGGGTTTAAGGCCGGCAAAGATACAATCGATGACGCGTTGGCAACTCTACCGGTGCCGCGCGATTTTGATCTCATCAGTATCGATATCGACGGCAACGACTACTACATCTGGGATTCCATCAAGACCTACGTGCCCCGAGTGGTGGTCATAGAGTTCAATCCAACAATTCCAAACGACGTCATCTTCGTTCAGGACCGGAACATGGACATCAATCAGGGGAGTTCATTGGCAGCTCTGGTTGAACTCGGTAAATCGAAAGGTTACGAACTCGCCGCTGCTACAAATTGCAATGGAATTTTCGTACACAAAGACGATTCTCCAAAACTTGGAATTGCCGATAATTCAATCGATGCGCTTCGAGCCAACGTCACCGGGAGGATCTTCCACTGTTACGACGGCACCGTCTACAACCATATGCGGCCGTTGCAATGGACGGGACGCGGCGGCGAACGGCCGACTATGGATCAGTTTCAAATCCTATCGCCGAAGCAGCGCATCTTTTACGACAATCTCGAAGAATCTGCCAAAGGCACGACGATTGCCATGGTCAGCCGAGAGAAGCCGCAGAAGCTAGGCAAAGGTGCGATGCGTTCAGAGAAGAAGTCGTCAAAAAAGCCATCGTTCAGAACGCGCGTTGCGCGCTTGGCTAAGAAAATTCTGAAGCCCAGTTCGTTATAAATCTCGGGGCTTTCAGCAAATCCCCTCACACCTTCCGCTTAATCAACCCATCCGGGAAGTACGTCACCCAGGTTTCGGTCGAGCCTTCGTTGAAGGCTGGCTTCATGGGGGCCAATTCAAAATCCGGATTGGCTTTGACGAAATCGAGCGCAGCTTGGCGCGGATTGTTGGTCGCCCAATCGGGTTCGGTGCGCGGGCCGCCAGCGACGATCTCCATAATGCCGTCGGTGGCCAGAATGTACGAGCCGGGCGAGACCAGCTTTGAGTACATTTCGAGTTCTTTGAGCACGTGGCCCTTCGAGTGATTGCTGTCGAGGATGATCAGCGTCTTTTCGCCGGGCTTGATCAGCGCCTTGACCTTATCGACGGTCTCTTGCGCAATCGAGCTGCCTTCGACGAGCGTAATCAACGGTGACAGGAAATGCGCCTCGATGGCCTTGCGGTTATGCGGACGGATTTCGATGTCGATGCCGACCACGCGGCCCTTGCCGATCGCCTTCAACAGCGAGGCGTAAAAGATAAGCGAGCCGCCGTGCGCGACGCCGGTTTCAATGACGACGTCGGGCTGGATTTCGAACAGCACTTCCTGCGTGCGCAGCATGTCGTCCGGCAACTGGATAACCGGGCGGCCCATCCACGTAAAGCTATAGACGTATTTCGCGTCCCAGGTTGCGCGCAGCCAATGGCGCGACACGACATCGAAGCCCTTCGATGAGGCGAGCGAATGGGTTTCAGTGACCTTGCCAGCGTCGTCGAGGACCTGAACGGTTCCAGCTTTATCGTCGATCAGGATCATGGGGTCTCCGGGGTCACGGCGGCTGTTGTGTTGGCGTACCACCTCGCCATCCCGGCGACTTTGTCAATAGCTTCATCCGGTGTGACGCGGGGCGGACCGAATTCATCCACCAACCTCTTATTGGCAATTCGCGGAAAGACTCTGACCGGCTGTTCAGGAGCAGACACTTCGAACGACAGGTGACGGGCGAGGCGGGCTAACACCGTTGCATGATCACGGTTTTCGCCGTGTGCGACGTTGTAGAGCCGGTGTTTACCGCCGAGCGCAATCAATTCCAAATAGCGGCACACCTCTCCGGCATCGATGTAATCCTTTGCCGACGCCAAGCCTTCACCGAGCACGATGCGGCCTTTGGTGGCCGCGTCCAAAATCAGCGAATTTAGAAACACGGCGGGATCAGGATTGTCGCCGATCACATTAGATAACCGCGCGACGCGCACCGCCGGACAATCAAAGTTCAAGCAGATCGCTTCACCGGCAATTTTTGAGATGTTGTAGCTGTCGTCCGAGTCGGTTGGCGTGACGCTCAGTGGGCTCTCTTCAGACGTTGCCGTGCTGGCTTTATAGAGCCGCGTGCTCGACAAA
>JANNFX010000057.1:0-2895 GCA_031380225.1 Hyphomicrobium sp. | reverse complement strand
CTCATGGCATATGATAAAATTGCTGTCGGAAAAATTTTGCTCAATCGCCGTCATTTGGGCGCTGGGTTGCTCGCCGCCGCCGTGGCTCCGGATTTTGGCTTTGTCGGGCGCGTATTGGCCGGGGAGCCGGCCGCAGCTATCGCGACTGCGTCCGAAGCTTGGGCCGAATTGGATCAGCTGACAAAGGCCGCTGAAGCTCTAGGTCTGGCAGTGCCTCGAATGTCGCTGGGAGCAGAGACCACGACCGATGATTACAACTCGATTGCGTTTTCAATCATCGATCTGATGGATGGCTTGCAGTCATCGAAGGAAGACGCAATTGCGACTGCAAAGCCCGAAGATGTCGAGCTTTTGATGTCGCGCGCATCTGACTTATTGCGCGAGTTGCGCGACGGTGAACGCTCGCCGCGCGAACCCGAAGAAGGTGAGGACGACGCCCGGGCGTTTGCCGGCGCTTCAATAGTGCCGCCCGATCTCGATGAAATCGCTGCCGGTTACAAGGCGTTATTCGCGTCATGTAAAATTCGCGATGAGAAGCGCACGGAAGTCATGGAGTATGTCAACCGCATGCTCGATCCCAAGCGCCGCAAGCAATATGAGCAAGTTTCGGCACAGTCCTGTATCCCGTGGTATTTTGTTGGCGCCATCCACGCTCTCGAAGCCAGCTTCGATTTCAATGCTCATTTGCATAACGGAGATTCGCTCAAGAGCCGGACCCATCAAATTCCCGCCAACCGTCCACCAAAATGGAATCCACCGACCGATTGGGCCTATAGTGCGCTCGACGCGCTCGGCATGAAAGGCTACGATAAAGAGCAGAAGTGGGGCCTCGCCGAATGTATGTACCGATGGGAGCGGTACAACGGCTGGCGGTCGCGTCTGCTGCACAATATCAATTCGCCGTACCTGTGGAGTTATTCGAACCACTATTCGAAAGGTAAATTCACCCGCGACAACTACTGGGACGAGAATGCCGTCTCAAAGCAGCCTGGGTGCGGCGTGTTGCTGAAAGCCATGGTTGAAATGGGCGCAGTGAAAGAGCCGGGTTAGTCGCGCTTCACCGCAAAAAAGTCTCTGAGCAACGTTTGTGCGGCCGCTTCACCGAGCCCCGGGTAGACGTCGGGAGCGTGGTGGCACGTCGCGTGGTTGAACACCCGTGGACCGTGCTCGACGCCACCACTCTTCGGGTCCGGCGCGCCGTAGTAAAGCCGGCGAATACGGGCCGCGGAAATTGCACCCGCGCACATCGGGCACGGCTCTAAAGTCACATAAAGATCGTGGCCGGTCAGGCGTTCTGATCCGAGCGCGGCTGCGGCTTGGCGGAGAGCCAAGATTTCCGCGTGTGCCGTCGGGTCATGCAACTCCCGCGTCCGGTTGCCAGCCGAGGCGGTAATTGTGCCGTCAGCTGCGACAACCACGGCGCCGACCGGTACTTCACCACGCTGTGCGGCGTCGTGCGCCTCGGCTAACGCAACGTCCATATAGTTTGGGCGAACCGGCGGTGGCATAAGGGGGCAACACTTTTATGGAATTGGACCCTTTCATGCGCACGCCGCGACAGCCAGGTCAACGCTCGATGGGGACAGGGGCTGACCCTAGGTCAACCGGTCCGCGCTCCGACGGCGGACGAGACATCGCGCCGCCACAAAAGCCGCGGACGTCGAGCCGTCCGCTACATAGCAAGCCTAAACCTCCGGCAAAAACGGCAGCGAAGTCAGCGAAGGCAGAACCGGTCGCCGCCGCGCTTGATCCCAATGAACCGCTCCGCATTGCCAAGGCCATGGCCCGCGCCGGGCTTTGCTCGCGCCGCGAGGCCGAGCGCTGGATTGAGGACGGTCGTGTGTCGGTCAACGGCAAAACGCTGCGCACGCCAGCGTTCGAAGTGACGCCAAAGGATCGGGTGCTGGTCGATGGCCAACCGCTGCCTGCTTCCGAGCCGACGCGTTTGTGGCGCTATTACAAGCCGCGCGGTCTGGTGACGACGCATTTCGATCCGCAAGATCGTCCTACCGTGTTCGACAATCTGCCGCCTGAGTTGCCGCGCGTCGTTTCTGTCGGCCGCCTCGATTTCAATACCGAAGGCTTGCTGCTGCTGACCAATGACGGGCACTTAGCACGGCACCTGGAATTGCCGGCAACAGGTTGGCTGCGCCGCTATCGTGTTCGTGCACATGGCCGTGTGACGCAAGCCGAACTCGACAAATTGAAAGACGGCATCGAAGTCGAAGGCGTCCACTATGGCCCCGTTGAAGCAACGGTTGATAGTGTGGCGGGCGGCAACGTCTGGCTGACGGTTGGCATTCGCGAAGGTAAAAACCGCGAAGTGCGCAAAGTGCTGTCGAAATTCCAACTCGATGTGAACCGCTTGATCCGCATTTCGTTTGGGCCATTTCAGGTCATGGACCTTCAACCCGGTCAAGCGGAAGTTGTCAGGCGTCATGTGCTTTCCGACCAACTTGGCCGTGACGTCTCCGATCGCTTCGGCCTATCGGGCGCGACCGACGATGAACGCGAAAGGCGCGCCAGCCGCCCGGGTCAACGCAAACCGCCCCGGTCAGCATAACTGTGTCACTCGAGCCGCGCGAGAGCATTTCAAATAGAGCATATTTGCGGCCTTTTTAGCTCCACATGATCGCCCTATCCGCATCTGGTTTCTGCCGCACTCGGCTCGTAACTGCCTAGTCTCTGACAGGCTTCGGAGCCTATCGCGGGATGTGGAGATTATATCATGCAGACAACGAAGCTGCGCGCGCTTGCGAGCGTCATCGTATTTGCTTTGACGTGGCAGGCGTCGAACGCTGCCGACCTTGGTGGTTGGACTCCTCGCGCGAACTCTGCGCCTGAGCCAGTTTATTATTCTCCGATCGATACCGCCCGTTGGACAGGCGCGTATCT
>JANNFX010000030.1:0-2545 GCA_031380225.1 Hyphomicrobium sp. | reverse complement strand
CTACTTCGCATTGATCGGCTGCAAAAATTAACTGGGATCATTGGTGCGGACGGCGGGACTCGAACCCGCACGGGGTTGCCCCCTCAAGATTTTAAGTCTTGTGTGTCTACCGGTTCCACCACGTCCGCATTGCCGGTCCGCCCGCGTCTATGCACGGCCGCGCGGCTCTCTGCAAGCGTGGCCGTCATTCAAATCACGGGGACGCCCGGCGCAAGTTTTGAACGGCGGATGGTGATGCTGGTTTTGACGCTGGCGACATTCTGCGCCGCCGTCAGTTGCATCAGGAAATCGTTGAATGCTGACAAGTCAGGTGCGACGCATTTGAGCATGTAGTCGCTTTCACCCGAAATGACGAAGGCTTCGCGTACAAACGGCCAACCCAAAATTAGGTTCTCAAAACCGCGCAAGTCGTTTTCAGATTGATTGTAGAGCCTTACCATTGAAAATGCGGTCACTTCAAAGCCGAGAGACTTTTCATCGACTAAGGCTGTGTAGCCAGTAATCAGGCCCGCATTCTCCAGCGCCCGGACGCGGCGCAAGCAGGGTGGCGCCGATAGTCCAACCTTGGCCGCGAGAGCCACATTGGTGATAGACCCGTCAGCCATAAGTTCTTTTAGTATCCGCCAGTCGGTGGCATCGGGAATGAGGGGCATGGCGGGCGAGAAGCCTTCAAGGCGATGAGGGGCAAGTCGGGCATTAAATGCACAGCACCGCGTATCATCACGGTCACTATGGATATTGGGTTGGTCAGGGGGGCTATGCCAACTAGGTTTCGCACGTCTTTGAACTTATGGCGAGAGTTGCAGCCTTGCAACAAGTTCATCAGCACCGATCCACGCCGTCTCGAGGAAATTGACAACGGCCTGTAAACGTTCGCATAAAGTACCGTAGTTGCTGACTTCGACTAGAGCGGTCCATTTAATCAACGGCCGGCACGGTTCGTTGAAGTTGAATTTGGGTAGGTGCAGCCGGCCGGCCACCGCCGGTTTTGTGCAGCGGGTGGGCTATCGTAGCGGCGAGTTTCTCATGGAGTAATTGAGTTGGCCGGTGCGTTACTTCAGTCGATCATTGACCGGTTGCATGATCGTGCCTTTGAGCGCCGCGCTTTGATTTCAATCGTCTGTTTCGCATTCATTGTCCGCGTGATTTTTGTAGCCCTGTTTCCCGATCAATCGAGCTTATTGCCAGATGCCGAAACGTACCGGCAAGCCGCCAAAGACTTCACCAGCTTCCAACCAGTGAGAACGCATCACGTCATGCCGGGCTACCCGGCATTGATCGCGCTCATGGGACCAAGTGGCGGGTTGCTTGTAGATATTCTGCTGTCGACGCTTGCGGTTTGGTGCGTGGGCCGGATTGCTCGCGAAATTACCGGCGATCCCTTGAGTGGCTTATGCGCCGCGTTTGCTTGGGCGATCAATCCATTCTCATTGTTCTACTGTTCCGTGGGCATGACGGAGACTATGTTCGTCACATTGGTCTTGGCAGGCTTTTTGGCATTTTACCGGCGGGACTATTGGGCGGGCTCGATTGCGATGGGGGCTGCGATCCTGACGCGGCCGATGGTCGAGCTGTTGATCCCCGTTCTCATCGTGGCGTTTGTAATTGTAGTGCATCGCGCGACGACGAAGCAGACACTGCAGAAGCTCGGGATTTTTGTGATTGTTTATGTGGCGATGATGTCGCCGTGGTGGGCGCACAATTTTGCCAAGTACGGCGAGTTTGTGCGGTTAAATCTGTCCGATGGTTATGTGCTCTACTCCGGCAACAACACCATGAATAAGTCTGGCGGTGGGATTGGAAACATCGATTTCACAATCAAGGATTTCAAGCACATCACCGATCCAGTGGAACAGAATCGGGCCATGCGCCAAGCTGCAGTGCGCTACATCATTGACCATCCGCAGCGCTTTGCTGAGTTGGCATGGCTCAAATTCAAGCGCCTTTGGCGGCTGTGGCCGTACTCTGCCGATTTCGCCCGGCCACTCTATATATTCGTGTCGTTCATGACCATGGTCCCGCTGTTGGTTTTCGCCGTCGCGGGACTGGGGATTCAGCTGCGCTCCGCATGGCGGCCGGTAACGCCGGTTATTATGTTCATCGGCTATATGACGGCGGTGCACATGGTGACCATCGCGTCCGTGCGCTACCGCTTTCCGATGGAGCCTTTTCTGGTTATTCTAGCGGCTCCGGCACTTGCATGGAGCGTCCGGTACGCGCTGCTATCCCGGACTGCGCACTCGACTGCGACGGCAGTTCCGGCGGCATGAAATTAAATGGCGCACGTTTTATGAAAGCGTTGTTGGTGTGCAAGTGATGACGAACTCAATCGCAATGCCGATCGCTGTTATCATTCCATGTTTTCGCGTGAGACGACATATTCTGGACGTGCTCGCCCGCATTGGGCCTGAAGTCTCGGCGATTTATGTCGTTGACGATGCCTGTCCGGATGGCACCGCTGATCTGGTCGAACAAGAAGCGCGCGACCCTCGAATTCGCGTCATTCGCCGCGCTGAGAATGGCGGCGTTGGCACGGCGACACTGC
>JANNFX010000023.1:0-3780 GCA_031380225.1 Hyphomicrobium sp. | reverse complement strand
CAGATCGGCTACAACTGGCAGACCGGCAATACCGTTTTCGGTTTTGAGGCTGACGCCAGTTGGTCGGGCCTAGAAGATGAAATGAATCAGAAGCTGTTTGGCTTCAATGTTAACGTCAAGTTCTCGCAGGATCTGATCGCCACAACTCGCATTCGCTTCGGTTACACCCAGGGTCAGTTCTTATATTATGCGACGATCGGCGCCGCCTATTCCGAAATCAATCTCGATCTGACCGTCACCGGTCCCGGCGTAAACGAAACCGAGTCGAGCCGCGCTGACATTGGCGGCGTCATCGGTGGCGGTGGTGTCGAATGGGCTATGGATCAGCGTTGGAGCCTCCGTGGCGAAGTCCTAGTGTCGCGCATGGGCCGCCATTTCGATGTCAGCGATGGCCTGACTGACATTTATGGCCGCGCCGCGATCAATTACCGGTTTTAGATTTTTTGTAGGGGGGATTTGTAGGGTGCAATAGTCCCGGCAAGGAGCCGGGACGAATTGCACCGGCGATATCACCGAATCTCGAAACGGTGCAATACGCTTCAGCTGCGCCTCCGCTATTGCACCCTACAGAGTGATCGACTTAACCGCCTCCAACAATGCTGAATCCGCTCCACGCGCGCCGGCAAGTTGCACGCCGAGCGGCAGGCCGCCGGCTTCGAGAATTGGCACCGACACCGTTGGCATGCCGAGATAGGTCCACAAAAAATTGAACATCGGTGAGCCGGTTGATGACAATCCCTTGGGTGCAGGTCCTGCCGCGGCTGGCGTGAGGATTGCGCAATATTGGCTCAGCATCGGCTTTAGCGCTTCATAGAGCACGTCACACTGTGCGTTGGCGGCCGCATACTCGTAATCCGATACGGTGCGGCCGATCGCGATGACGTCTTTCAGTTTTTCGCTGATCACATTTGGGTTTGCGTCGAGCAGCGGGCCATAGTTTTTGGCAATATCGTGGAATTGCACCGCACGTTGCAGTCCGCCCGTGTTGTCGAAAATCGGCGGCAGCGCGACCTCGTCAACGCGATCCTCGCCAAGCTTTTGCACGAGCGTTTCAAACGCAGCCCTCATGCTGCCGTCGCCTTGAGGCCACGCTTGAGTTTTGACGAATGCAAATTTTTGCTTGGTGTCAGCATTTGCCGCTGCTGGTTTGGCGCTAAACAAATCCATGTCCGAAATTGCCGCCATCAGCAACCGAACATCATCAAGCGTGCGTGCGTAACCGCCGATGGTATCGAGCGGCGGTGATTGCTCAAGCACGCCGGTGCGCGCCACAGCGCCGAACGTCGGTTTGAAACCTATGACGCCGCAATATGATGCCGGCCGGATGATCGATCCCGCGGTTTGTGTTCCAAGTGCCAACGGGACTTGGAAATCAGCGACCGCCGACGCCGATCCGGATGACGATCCGCCTGGTGTGTGGTCTGGATTGGCGGGATTGCGTGTTTTTCCAGGCCCGAAAAAAGCCAATTCCGTCGTCACCGTTTTGCCGAGCACGACAGTGCCTGCCGCTTCAAGGCGTTTCACAACTGCCGCGTCATCCAGTGGGCGGCGTCCGGCAAAAATCGGAGTGCCGTTTTCGGTCGGCAGATCGCGGGTATCGATAATGTCTTTGATGCCAACCGGGACGCCGTGCAGCGCGCCCAAAGCCGCGCCGGTTGCTTGTTTCGCATCCGCCGCTCGCGCCTTGCTCAACGCCAGGTCCGTGTCGAGGTGCGCCCAGGCACCGATCGATTTGTCCCGTTCCGCTATGCGGGCCAAGCAGGCCGCGACAAGCTGTTCTGAACTGATGTCCCGGGCCCGGATCGCCGCTACGGCTGCCGTGGCCGAAAGCCGGTTCAAATCTGTCATGAATAATCTTTTCCTGGCTACGCCGTAGAATAGCCCCGTGCCGCATCCATGCGCCGCCGTTGCGCTTGACGCCGAAGCGTTGCTCCCTATAGCTGCGCTTCCTTGCCCACGCCATAAATCTGAGCGGTTATTTTACCCCGCTAGGCGCCCTTATGCCCGAGACGAGAAGGACTTGAAATGCTCAAAGAACCGCGCCGCCCCGGACGTCATTTTCTACAGATTCCAGGACCAACGCCGGTTCCAGAGCGTGTCGTCAACGCCATGTCGCGGCAGATCCTCGACCATCGCGGCCCAGATTTCCAAAAGCTCGGCAAGCATGTTCTGGCTGGCGTCAAATCGCTGTTTCGCACCACCAGCCCAGTGATCATTTATCCTGCGTCCGGCACCGGCGCCTGGGAAGCGGCCTTCACCAACACCTTGTCGCCCGGCGATCAGGTGTTGATGGTTGAAACCGGACAGTTTGCTGTGCTGTGGAAAAACATGGCTGATCGTCTCGGTCTCAAAGCCGATGTCATTCCGACCGACTGGCGTGTCGGTGGCGATGCCGCGCTTATCGAAGCCAAGCTCAAAGCCGACAAGGCCAAAGCCATCAAAGCCGTGTGCATCGTCCACAACGAAACCTCGACCGGCTGCCTGACGCGCGTCGACGAAGTGCGCAAAGTCATGGACGCCTGCGATCACCCGGCTTTGCTGATGGTCGATACCATTTCCGGGCTCTGCGCTGCGGACCTTCGCCACGATGACTGGCGCATCGATGTCACCGTTTCTGGCTCGCAAAAGGGCATGATGCTGCCGCCAGGTTTGTCGTTCACGGCACTCAGCCAAAAGGCGATTGCGGCCACCAAGACCAGCACTCTGCCGCGCTGCTACTTTGCGTGGGACGACATGATCTCCATGAACGAGACCGGTTTCTTCCCCTACACGCCAGCGACCAGCCTCCTTTACGGATTGGCGGAAGCCATCGACTGCATCAACGAAGAAGGCCTCGATAACGTGCTCGCCCGTCACGAGCGCTTGGCCGAAGCCACCCGTCTTGCGGTCAAGGCCTGGGGGCTCGAACTCAATTGCCGCGATGCGAAATACTATTCGCCCGCCGTCACCACCGTTTTGATGCCGGATGGCCATAACGCCGATGCGTTCCGCAAACTGGCGCTTGAGAAGTTCAACATGTCGCTCGGGACCGGCTTGAACAAGCTGGCTGGTAAAGCCTTCCGCATCGGCCACTTGGGCGACACCAACGAACTGACCGTCATGGGCGCGTTGACGGGCGTTGAGATGAGCCTCGCCCTGGCTGGCGTGCCGCACAAGAAGGGCGGCGTCGATGCCGCCATGGCCTACCTCGCCAGCGCCATGAAACCCGCAACCGCTAAGGCGGCGTAAGCGCGGTTTCGTTCGTTGCTCCCGTGAATTGAAGCCCGGACACCACAAAAGGGTTTCCGGGCTTTTTCATGCCAGCCGGATGCAGTATGAGTTTCCGACGGTCCCGTAGCTCAGCCGGATAGAGCGAGAGTTTCCTAAACTCTAGGTCGGGGGTTCGAGACCCTCCGGGATCGCCAGCCCACCAAATTTGCCGCCCGGACCGGTCAGACGCAATTCAGTTTTGAGGCTTCGCTGACGCCCTGGTTCCTAACTTATCCCCGCGGTTCGGAGTGCGTATATCCTGGAGAGGTTTTCGCTGAAAATGACTGATAACTCATTGAATATAATACATAAAAACAATAATTGCGATTGACAGCGCAGCGCTGCTGCGATATGTTTTTTGTCGGGTCAGACTGCTGTATTGGCCCAGCCGTTAACCCGAGTGGTGTAGACAGATGACCTTAAGCGGCTCACATTTGGCACTGCCGCGCTGTCCAGCCTTCGGGGAGATCGTCATGGCCATTATCGGGATGCTGGTTGCCTTTGCCGGTGCCATCGGCGTGATCATCTGGC
>JANNFX010000226.1:0-19649 GCA_031380225.1 Hyphomicrobium sp. | reverse complement strand
TAACGCGCGCGGCCTTTCTTTCCGCTCGCAATGATACCGCCGCTAACCTTGCCATCATCGGCGCCGGACTTGTCACCGCATATGTCTGGCATTCTGCGTGGCCGGACATTATCGTCGGCCTCGTGATTGCGGCGATGAACGCCGATGCGGCGATGGAAGTGTGGGAAGCCGCACGCGACGAGCACGAGGCGGCAGCATGAACGGCGAGTTCATTGACTACTACTACGGATGGATGACCTCGAATTGGGTCGTCGCTCTGATCGGAGCTGTGATTGCCTGGCGAATGTACGCGAGCATTGCTCACGGCGCGGCGAGGCCGCAAACCTTCATGCACTTGTTGTTGATCGTCGTCACCACCGTCGCCGCGCTTGCCGGCGTCACGATTGTGACCGCGCTATTCAATTCGCCGCCTGCCATTGCCTCGGCCGTCACCGGCCTCATCGGCGGCATTTGCGCGGCGGCGATTTTGAAGGGGGCTTAGTGGTGCGTGGGACTTTGCAAACATTAATGGTCTACTAGCTGCACCGGAACTGGGCTTGCGCATACTGTAGATTGGCGCTGAGCGCAGCGAAGCCCAACAACGGTCTCAAAACGATGTTGGGCTTCGCGAAGGCGCTCAGCGCCAACCTACATTTCATCGCTCGATCGCAACGTCTCGGAATGCAAGTGCAGTGCATTCGAAACATGTCCCCACTGTTGCCAACGCGGCTCAAGCCAACTTAAACGGCATGTCCTTGCCGGCGAAGAAGGCGTCGATGTTGTCGAGGGCTTCGAAGCCCATTTGGTTGCGGGCTTCAATCGCGGCTGAGCCGAGATGCGGGAACAGGAACGTGTTCGGCAAATCGTAATAGCCTTCGTTGATCTTCGGTTCGCCGGCAAACACGTCGAGACCTGCGTATCCAAGGCGTCCTGACTTCAAGGCCGCGATCATATCTTCGTCGTTGACGAGATCACCACGCGCCGTGTTCACAACGATAGCGCCGTGCGGCAGCTTCTCAATGACACTCTTATTGAAGAAGTAGCGCGTTTCAGGTGTCGACGGCGCGTTGATCGAAAAGAATTGCGAGACGGCCAACAAGCTATCAAGCGTCTGGTGATAGGTGACGCCCAATTCCTTCTCGCGCTCAACTGGCTGGCGGTAAATGTCGTAGTAATGGACATCCATATCGAAACCGCGCGCGCGCTTGGCCAGCGCCTGGCCGATTTTGCCAAAGCCGTAAATGCCCAGCACCTTGTTATCGAGGCGTTGGCCGACAAGTTGTAACGGCTGCCATCCCGGCCAGCGCCGGTTCCGGATCATGGCCTCGCCTTCACCGGCGCGGCGGGCTGAGCCGAGCAGCAACAACATGGCGATTTCAGCGGTCGCGACGGTCACGCCGTGCGGAGCGTTGCCGACCTTGATGCCACGCGCTTTACAGGCATCGAGGTCGATATGGTCGAAACCAATCGAGAACGTCGAGATGCATTTGATGTTCTCAGGGATGCGGGCGATCACTTCGGCCCGGCACTTTTCGTTCAGCGTCAGCAGAATGGCGTCGACCGATTTTGCCATCTCGAGCATCTCGTCGATGGTGATTTTTGGATCGTCGCCATGCGCGGTGACGTCATACGTCGTCCGGGCACGAGCCATGGCAGCGTCCGGCAAGGGCCAGGTGATCAAAATTTTCTTCTTCATGGGGTGCTCTCGCGCAAGGTTCGACTTTAGTTGGAGTTCGCCTCGATCCATGCCGCAAGCGCTGGCGGCTGACAAGCTCCGAGACGCGGCTTTTTCCGAGACCAGACACGACAGAGTTCAGACCTGGTAGCGGGCGCCACTTGACAGGGTGCAGCGCACGCCAAGGCGCTAACGCTTTATTTACTAAGCCGGGCCAAACTTTATTTGGCGGATACGACGTCTTTCCGGCCAATCCAGCCAAAATGACGCGGGGTTGGCCGTCATGTGTTTCCTTATTCCAGTACGAGGACCTGCCCATGCGCGCTTTTGTGTTGGCGCTCGCCATTTTGACCGGTTTGAAGCTTTGGTACCGGGATGAGACCTACAGGGCCGCGGCCGACAAGGCGGTCGTCGCAGCCTATTTGCCGGTCGCAAGTGCGGCCTGTCAGAAACTCAAGCAAACTGACGCGCGCGGGCAACCCTTGGCGCAATTTCCAGTCAACTGGATGGAGCCCCAGAGTTCGCATTTGTCGGCGGGTAACAACCGTCTCAATGTTCGCATTTGGCAGGTTGATAGCGCGCAATGGAATGCCCGCTTCAAGGACCCGCATTTGATTTTGGAAGCTGGCAGCCGCCACAGTGGCATAACCTGCGCTTATGACATCGCCGGCGGACAGGCCTCACTTGGGGCGACTTGAGCACCGCGCTCAACGTTCAGGACTGAGATAACTAGCGCTTGGTCGCCACTAGTGCGATCTGCTCGAAGAACAAGTGATCGAAGCGGCCACCGGTCAACTTTGAAATCAGCTGCGTGCGCGGCGCAAATGGCGTCACGGGTGCCACTGCCTGAACATTGAAGCCTGCCTTGTTGAACATGGCGGCGAAGGTCTCAGGCGTAAACCAGCGCAAATGCGTGCGGTCAAAGACGCCTTGATCGGCGAGATGGAAGCGGCCCAGCAACAACTCGCGGACCACGCGCCAATGCGAGATGTTCGGCGAGCTTGCCATGACCATGGCGCCAGGACGCAAGCATTTTGCGAGTTTCTCAAGCGTTGCTTGCGGCTCAACCAGATGCTCAAGCACTTCCGACATGATCAAAGCGTCAAACTCTGTTGGCCCAAACGGCAGTTCGAGTATCTCGATATCGCCGGTGATGACTTCCGTTAGTACCTTGCGCGCTTCATCCGCGGCTTTTTCGAAGAGCTCGATGCCGACGTAGCGTCCGGCACGGCCACCCGCCAGCGCCAGTGCGCCGGTTGCGCCAGAACCGCAGCCAACTTCGAGAATTACTGCTGATGCGTCGTGCGGTAACAGCCGGACGAAATCCAGCCGCGCGCCGGCAAAATAGCTGTCTGGTTTATGCTGGTAGGCGGCACTGGCCGTTGCGGCCGGCGCTAACACTTGCGAATCCACGCCCACACCCTTCGTTATCAAGACCATAATTCGAACTCCGTATTTAGCAGGGAAACTTGAACGCCTTCCTAAGAATTGCGCGACATTTGCGGAGATGATTTCCAAGTCATTCAAACGTTTCAAATCGCTACAAACGCTGCATTATTCCGATGGCAGATCACGCAGTTATTTGAAATTGGATGGAATCCATTAACCCGAAATTCACGACTAACAGCGTTTTCTATCAGGTGATGGTGGACGCATCTGAGCGCCCGCCAGAGGCACTATTGTTTTGAGTTCGAGCCAATGGTTTTGCGTCGACTGCTCGACCAGTTTTCAGTGACCGCACTCGGCCTTGCCGGTGCGCTTGCGCTGCTGTCTGCGTGCTCAAGCACCGTTGGCGCGCCGCCCGGACCCAATTTCGCGACCGGACAAGATGCCCTCTCGCGTGTCTATCGCCTCGGCATCGGCGACAAACTGAAAATCACTGTGTTTGGCGAAGAGAGCTTGTCCGGCCCGGTAGAGGTCGACGCCTTCGGCCGCGTCGCACTGCCTCTGGCCGGTGACGTTCCAGCCAAAGGGCTCACGATCGTTCAATTCCGCGAAGCCGTCGGCAAAAAGCTCTCTGACGGCTTCTTAAAGAACCCAAGAATTACCGTTGAGGTCACCAACTATCGCAGCATTTACATGCATGGCGAAGTCAAGAACGGCGGGGAATTTCCCTTCAAACCCGGCCTGACGCTGCGCGACGCAGTCGCCTTGGCTGGCGGCTACACTTACCGCGCCGACCAGAGCTTGATGCTGATCCAACGCGAAGGCGATGGCATTGTCCGCATTCCATTGCCGAGTGATGTCCCCGTTCTGCCTGGAGACAATCTGCAAGTGCCGGAACGCTTCTTCTGACGAAAGCAACCCGCCAACAAACGAGACATCCCGAACGAAATGAACCGCCACCACACCTCATGATCAGCAGTCCACATCGCCGGACTTATGCTGCCGCCCTACCCGGGCGGCAGGTGATCGGTGCTGCGACCGCGGCAGCGTTGACGTTTGCCGGTTCATCTGACGCGTTCGCGCTCGATATCAATGCCGAGCCGGGCTTGATCACGGAAACCGTCGCCACCCGCGATCGCCTCAAATATTACGACAATATCAAAATCTACGGCGCCGAAGCTGTCGGTGAGCGGCCACGTGTTTACGCCATGCCTGACGGCGTTCGCCTCGGGAACTTTCTCGTGTTCCCGTGGATCGAAGAAACCGGCGTCTACGACAGCAACATTTTTGGATCGGCGCAAAATCCGGTGGCGGATTGGCGTTCCGAGCTTAAAGCGGCCGTTTCTGCGCAATCACAATTCCCGCGCCATCAATTGTTGTTCAATATTGACGGAGCTCAAGTCAACTATCTCGACAACCCAAGTCAGGATCACACCGACGGCGGCGCACACGTGCGCGGCTCCTTCGACGTCGACCATGCCAATGCGGTTTCGGCCTCAGTTCATACCGAATTGAAGCACGAGGAACGGTCTTCAAGCACTGCGGCGCGCGACGCGGCTGAACCGGTTCCGGTTTGGCGCAACGCGGTCAGCGCGGGTTGGACGCATGATGCTGGCAAACTCTACGGCACCCTCAGCGCAACCGCAGAAAGCCGCGATTTTTTCAGTGTTAAATCTCTGAGCGGCGCAACGCTTGACCAAAACTTCCGTGACCAAATGATGTACTCAAGCACACTGCGTGGCGGCTACCGGTTCTCTCCTGGATTTGAGGCTATCGGCAAACTTCGGGCGTTGCGCGCGGCCAACGAAGGCGATGCGGTGACCGATCGCGACTCGTATGGCTACGAGGCGTTGACTGGCTTGTCGTTCGAAACCAATCCGCTGCTGTCGTGGAAAGTCATCGGCGGTTATGGCTTGCGCGACTATGACCGCACTGATCTCAGTAACTTCGCCACATACCTAGTTGAAGGCCAAGTGCGATGGCTGCCGACACAAAAACTTTCACTCTACGGAACGGCTAGACGCACGATTGACGACACGCTTGGCGCCGATGACGGCGGGCGTGTCAATACCTCTATCGATCTCCGCGCCGAATACGAGATCTACCACGACCTGGTAGCCGTCGGCACCGCTGGCGTAACCAAAGGTGAATACATCGGCCTCAGCCGGACAGACACCACGTTCGCCGCTGGCGCAGAACTTCAGTACTTTTACACCAAGAACATGTTGTTCACGCTCGGCTACGATTACGACAATCGAGATTCAACGCAAGACAACTATGATTTGAGCCGCCACCAGGTCCGCCTCGGCGGCCGCCTACGATTCTGAAAGACCAAGACAAACTATGAACGCGCACGTGCAAGAGCAAGACGAGAACGCGGGAGGCAGTTTCAGCCTCGACCGCGCGCTGTCTGCTTTGCGGCGGCGCGCCATCTACATCGGGGTGTGCACCGGCCTCGCCGTTGGCATGTCGCTCGCCATCGCTACTATTGTTCCAAACCGCTTTGACGCTGTCGCAAGTGTCCAAGTCGATCCGCGCAAGAAAACGATTTCAAACCTAGAAGGCGTGCTGTCAGAACTGAAAGCCGACGCCGCGACGGTTGAAAGCGAAGTCGAAATCATTAAATCGCGGACGATCTTGCTCAAGGTCATCGATACGCTCGACCTGCGTCACGACGAAGAATTCGCGGGCTCAGGCTGGGACACGCGGCTCTTGAACGCCGTTGTACCGGGCAGCTCGGCGCCAAAGGGCGACAGCGATCTATTGCGCGATACCCGCACTTCGGAATCGGACCCGATCGGCGAGCTGATTCAGGGTAACAAACCGGGGGCACGCGAGCCTGACCGAGACGCGGTTGCCGCCGCCGTAGCTGCCAATCTCTCGGTTTCGCGCTTGCGGACCACTCTCTTGATTGAGATCAAATTCTCGTCGCGCGACGCTGCCAAGGCAGCCCGCATCGCCAATGCCATCGCCGATACTTACGTACAGGAACAGCTTGCCAGCAAGATCCGCGCTTCGGAATTTGCGGGCAAAGCGCTCGAAGACAAATTGGCGGTAATGCGGACCAAGGTTTCGGCGGCGGAACGGCGCGTGTCTGACTACAAGGCCGCCAACAATATTTTCGACGCCGAAGGGCAGGTCCTGTCTGAGAAGCAACTCGCCCGGCACATGGAACAGACGGTTATCGCGCGCAACGCAACGGCTGAGTCCAAATCAAAGTACGAGCAGGTCAAGAAGCTGCGCGATAAGGGCATTGTCGCGCCTGCAATCACCAACGTGCTCGAATCGCACACCGTACGATTGATGAAGGAATCGCTGGCCAAGGCGACACAGCGCGAAGCCGAACTGCTGACCAAGTACGGGCCCAAGCATCCTGAAATGCTGAAGGTGCGGGCTGAAGTCGCCGACGCTCAAGCGCAAGTGGCAGCCGAAATCGACCGGCTTGTGATCAGTTTGAAGAACGATTACGAGGCTGCTGAAGATCGCGAACACCAATTGGCTGAGAACTTCACAGGTCTCAAGGACGGCCAAATCTTAGCCAAGGAAGCTTCGGTCCGGCTGATGGAGCTCGAACGCGAATCGCAAACCGAAAAGCAGCTCTATGAAGCGCTCATGGCGCGTTACAAACAAACGACTGAAACCCAGGATCTGCAGCTGGCTGACAGCCGCATCATTGAGCGCGCCGATGTGCCGCTCGTGCCTGCCGCTCCGAAGCGCAAACAGATTGTAATGATTGCCTTCATCGGTGGTTTATTCTCGTCAATCGGTCTGGCGCTTGTGCTTGAATTTGTCACCACCGGCGTCGTGACGCGGGAAGACGTCGAGCGCGAACTCGCGCTGTCACATCTGTCGTCAGTACCAAGTCTTGTTGGCGCAAACACTCTGTCCCTCGATGGCGTACGCGCTATCCGCATGATCCTGGCCGAACCTCGAAGTCTATTTGCCGACACAATCCGGACCGCTCGCCGCGAAATTGATGCCCGCCGCCGGCATGCTGGGCCGCGCGTGATCCTCGTTGCAGCCAGCCTGCCTAACGAAGGCTCTGAGACGATCGCTTCCAACTTGGCTCATCTCTACGCCATGTCAGGCGAACGTGTGTTGCTGATGGATACCGACATGCGGCGCGCCAATCTCACTCAACGGCTGACCCCTCAGCGCCAACTTGGACTTATGGACGTGCTGCTCAACGGCCAGCCGTTGCATAACGCTATCTTGAGCGACACCACGACTGGCCTCCATTTCCTGCCGGCTATGAGCCCGCAACCGGTTGAGTTGTCGAGCCCGGAAATCTTGAGTTCGCCAGCTATGGCCGCCGTGTTCGCAGCCTTGAAGCGCGAGTTCGATGTTATTGTTGTCGATACCGCGCCATTGCTGCCGGTGATGGACGGACGTTTGATCGCTGATCACGCTGACCAGATCGTATTCCTGATGACGTGGCGCAAAACGCCGAAGCAGTTTGCACGGCGTGCGCTCCGCGCCCTCGGCCACAATCAGGCGAAGATTGCCGGCGTCATGATCAATCAGGTCGATCCGGTGACGATGGAAGACACGATGCAGATCACGAAGCGCAAATCGGTGCTGCTGTCCTATTTCCAAAGGGATGCCGCCTGATAAATCGCTCATATTTCATCCAATTTTATCTTTTGCTTCAAGTTATCTTTAGAAAAGTCCGGTCTACTCGCATTGCTGGGCACCAGGCGCTCAAGGCGGATAAGTCTGCGTAAAAGGGTTGGAAATGACTTCCGAAATTGCTGTCGAAACGCCCCGAATTGAATTCGGCAATCAGGCACAAGATGGCGTGGCTCAGCCCGACAAGGTCAAGCGCTGGAGCCGCAAGGTGGCGGCAGACTGTGTGGCCCTTGCTGACGGCGCGACAGTATTCTTCGGCGCCGCTGTTCCAGCCTCCATCTATGGCAGCGTTGGCGGGATCGTCACCAATGGAACCTTGCTGGCCCAATCAAGCATGGCCGCGGCCCTCATCACGCATCTCTGCCTCCGCTACTGGAACCAGTACGACACCCAGAATATGCATAACTTCCCGTTGAACCCGGGGCGCATGTTTGCCGGGTTGTTTATCGGGCTTTTGACCATCGTCGGTCTCGGTCTGCCGCACGCCGTCAAGGATGGCCATATTTGGATTTGGTTCATTACTTGGCTGTCGGCCAGCTTCACATTGATGATCTTCTCGCGCGCAATGTGCAGTCTCGTACTGAAAAAAATGACCGCTGCCGGCCGTTTCGATCAGCGCGTAGCCGTCTTCGGAGCCGGTGCCATCGCGCGCCGCGTCCACGATCATCTCATCAACCCCGCGCTTGGCCTCAAGTTCGCAGGCGTGTTTGATGACCGCATTGGCCAAGAGCGCCTCAATCCTGAAGGCCTGGAAGTCACGGGCCGTCTCGAAGATTTGGTTGCCGCTGCACGCAACGATGAGATCGACCAAATCGTCATCGCACTGCCTCAGTCCGCGGCCGACCGTATCTCACTGATCGCCCGCAAGTTGACGCAGTTGCCGGTCAGCGTTCACATCGTCACCCACATTTCGTCGGACCTAGTTGAAGCGGGCGGCTTCCGTCACACCGTCTCCAATCTCGGCCCCGTTGGCATGATTGACGTCAAACCAAAGCCACTCGAAGATTGGTCGAAGATTATCAAGTTTTTCGAGGACCGGGTTCTCGGCTTCTTCATGCTGTTTTGCGGTGCGGCCCTGTTCCCGCTGATTGCCTTGGCGATCAAGCTCGACAGCAAAGGCCCGGTGTTCTTCTTCCAGCACCGCCGCGGTCTCAATTACCGATCGATCAACGTGATTAAGTTCCGCACCATGCACGTCCAAGACCATCATGCAGAAGTCCAGCAGGCAACAAAGGACGATGCGCGTGTGACACGTGTTGGCAAGGTCTTGCGCCGCTTGAGCCTTGATGAGCTGCCGCAACTGCTCAACGTTATGATCGGTGAGATGTCGATCGTCGGTCCGCGCCCGCATGCGCTCGTCCATGACGAGCAATTTAGCGAGCAACTCGAAAGCTACGCCAACCGCCATCAAGTCAAGCCGGGCATTACCGGACTGGCACAGGTGCGCGGCTTCCGTGGCGAAACCTCCGATCCGGCTGATATCGAGGCCCGCGTCAAAGCCGATATGGAATACATCCGCGACTGGTCCCTGTGGCTCGATCTCAAGATCTTGTTCCAGACCATGTTCGCAGTTGTGACCGGCAAGAACGCCTACTAATAAACCGCGCCCTGAGGGGGCGCGGACCAGTTTCCGGCGGCCATGAAAAAAAAGCTCAAATCAGCGCCCTATCCGATCATCTTGCTGATCTTCAGCTTCCTGTGCCCAGTGGAACTGTCACTATATCTTGGCGATATGCGTTTGCCTCCACACCGTATCGCGCTCTTGATCTTAGTGCCGTGGGCGCTCATCCGGATGGCATCACGGTCTGACATTCGCATTCGTGCGTTCGATGTGCTGTTTATCTTGTTCGGACTATGGACGGTTTGGGCCTACCGGCTGCATGATCCCGATGGCGGCTTCGTGTACGGCGGTTCAATCGCCCTTGAATGCGTCGGCGCCTATCTCGTGCCGCGGGCTTGGATCCGCGATGTCGATACGCTGCGTTCGACCCTCAAAGTCATGATGTGGGCCATTGTTGTTGCGGCCTTGATTGCACTGCCCGAGACTCTCGGTGGAAAAATCTTCACCCATGATTTGATGGCTCAATTGACGGGCTACATTCATCCGACCGGCGTCGAGATGCGGGCTGGCTCGCTGACCCGTGCCTATAGCGTCTTCGACCACCCCATTCACTACGGAACTTTCTGCGCCGGACTGTTCGCTATTTTCTGGTTCGCGGAAAAGCGCTCTATGAACCGTGGCCTCAGAAGTGCCGTGATCGGCGGCGCGACGCTGCTCGGCATTTCTTCGGCACCGCTGCTCTGCATTTTCCTGCAATCTGGGATGCTGGCTTGGGAATACGCGACGCGCGGCCTCAAACAGCGCACGCCGTTCACGGTGGTGATCCTAATCGGACTATACATTGGTGTGACGCTGGTTTCGAACCGGTCACCAATGAACCTCGTCGCCACCGGCATGACCTTCGACGCCTGGACCGGTTTCTACCGTCTGCAAATCTGGGAAAACGGCCTCAATAATGTCTGGGCTAATCCGATGTTCGGCATTGGTCTTGGTGAGTGGGAACGTCCGTCGTGGATGGTGTCGCCAACGGTCGATGCGTTCTGGCTGGTGATCGCGATGCGAACTGGAATCCCGGCATTCCTGATGGTTGCGGCAGCGATCCTTTTGCTGGGCCGTAACGCGGTTGTACGCTCAATCTCATCGCGCGATGTTGATGTTCGCCGGCTCGCGACCGGCTGGATGATGTCGCTGATTGCGCTGTGTTTGATTGCTTCGACAGTGCACTTCTGGAATGTGCTGAGCTCGTTCTTCTTTTTCTTCCTCGGTCTCGGCGGCTGGGCCGCCGATCCTAAGAAAGTCAAAGCCAAGGTCCAGCAAAAGCTGGCCATGACCGCCGATCCATTGGACCGTTATGCGCTGCCGGCTCGTTTGGCAGTTGGGGCTCGACCGGGATCGTATTGCAAATCGCCTCCATTGCCAGGCGCACCAGATCGCCAGCCCTATGGCTATGCCACACCCGGGTACGTGAGCTGAATTTGCTTACGCGCGAGCCTCGTGCGATGTGGCCACTGCTGAATTTCTAAGAGGCCCAAACGTCAAACCGAGACTGCTGACAGCCTCTCTGACAATGCCGGCTTTTGCGTCCCAAGTTTCGGCCGAGACGCGGCGGCGGGCTTCGGCCGCATCATAGCGTTGCGATAATGCCGCCCGGATTTCGCGAACAAAGCCATCGGGATCAGCGGCGGTGCGAACTAGATCACGGAAGCCATCAAGGGCCGCAAAATCGCGCGTTACGACCGGACGGCCGGCCGCCAGATACTCTTTGAGCTTGACCGGATTGCAGGCCTTGATCCAATCGCTGCCGTTCCACGGCATGATCAATACGTCCATGGCGGCCATGTAGCCGGCGATCTCATCATAGGGCTTGCGTCCAAGGAAACGCACATTTGGTAACGTGCACCAGCCTACCGGCAGCGACGAGCCGCCAATCATCACAAACTCCGCGTCCGGCATCCGTCTAGCGGTACCGAGGAAAAGTTGTGGATCAAACGTGTGCGCGTCAATGCCGCCAATGAAGCCGACACGCGGACGGCGCACGCCGCTAAGATCAGCCGGCTCGGCTGTGACGCCCGTTCCCGCCGCTACAAATTGTTCGAGATCGACGCCGTGCGTCACCAGAAGTTGACGCTTGACCGTACCCTGCTCTTCTGCCGCCAGATGGGGAGCAGCATAGACCACCAGGTCAGCCGCCGATTTTATGTCCTTAATCTGCCGCGATAACAGCACCGGATCACCTTCCGGGAAGGCTTCGAAGCGGTCGGTGCGCTGCATGATAATGCCGGCATTTGGAATTTGGCTCATTAGGCCCGCTCCAGCCGGGCAATGCACCCACAGCAACGGCCGCCGGATACCTGCGCGACGCGCGGCCAAGCGTATCTGCGGGCCTAACGCCCAATGCGTCAGCTGCGCGCCGCGTTCACCCGGCAATGCGACCGGAGAATAGACCCAGAAATTATTTTCAACCCGGACGACGCCACGATTGAGACTCTTTAATTTGCGGCCAATACGCTCGGCGAACAGCTTCTTGTCGGCGGTATCCGGCATCCGGACACCGATCGAATTGACAAACAGCACCGGCCACGATTTGGCCAAGCGGCGCATGATCTGGAAATCGAAGTGACCGCGGTTGTGGTACCACCAGTCCTCGCCGCCCAAGCAAATGATGCCGTCGAAGGTGCCCCGGTCTGCCATAGTTCAAGTCCCGCTGTGCTTTGTCCTAGCGCTACTATGGTGATCTGTCGTTAATCTTTTGCTGACATCCCGGCCTGATCGCAATTTGTTAACGAGCCGATCTGCCGCGCTACACTTAACGCGGGGTTAGGCACACCCTAGTAGGGTTTTGATGCGGTTCAGGCCCGGACCGCGTCAGGTTTTGCGTGTCATGACCCTTGCGGCTTCTATTGACGTTTCTATTCTTATTATCAGCTTCAATACTAAGGCGCTGACGTTGGCCGCGATTGACTCGGTCATTCGCGAAACCACATCGACGCGATACGAGATCATCGTCGTCGACAATGCCTCGGCGGACCGCTCAGCTGAAGCCATCGCCGCTCATCCTGCAAAGCCAAAGCTGATTGCGCTCTCAAACAACATTGGCTTTGCGCGCGCGAACAATGTCGCCGCCCAACATGCCAAGGGCCGCTACATTCTGCTCTTGAACCCCGATACCGTAGTTCAAGGCCATGCCATCGACAAACTGGTCGAATTCGCCGACTTCAATCCCAAGGCCATGATCTGGGGCGGGCGCACGACCTTTGAAAACGGCACGCTCAATCCTTCTTCATGCTGGAAACGGATGACGCTTTGGAACCAGGTCTGCCGTGCAACCGGCTTGGCCGCCCTATTTTCCAAGACTGAGGTCTTCAACGGCGAAGCGCTTGGCGGTTGGCGCCGGGACGCTGTCCGCCAGGTTGATATTGTGTCGGGCTGCTTCCTGCTGATCGGCCGCGAAACATGGACCGCGCTCGACGGCTTCGATCCCGATTTCTTCATGTATGGCGAAGAGGCCGACTTGTGCCTGCGCGCCAAGAACCAGCTTGGCGCTCAGCCGATGGTGACACCAACCGCAACCATTGTTCACCTCGGCGGTGCGTCTGAAACGGCGCGTGCGTCGAAACTCATAAAGCTCCTGGCGGCCAAGGCGACGCTCATCAACCGCCATTGGTTTTTGCCGACGCGCCTTTTGGGCCGCTTGATCTTAGCGTCGTGGCCGTTATCGCGGTTGATCGTGCTGCAAGCTTTAGCAACGTTGACCGGATCGAAACGTTGCCGTCTCAACGCCATGGTTTGGCGGGATGTGATGCAGGCTCGGAACACCTGGTTCCGCGGTTATCCCTATGCCGGCCAAGAGTGCGTCTCGCGCGCGTTGGTGCCAGCGCTCGGGCGTTTGGCGTGAGGCGGCGATGATCGACAAAGCGGAAACGATGATAAGCCGGCCGGATGCTGCGATGCCGGCACCTGGCGCAAGCGTGCGTTATACACTCGCAACCCTGGTCACCGACCACATCCAATACACCAAAATGCTGACGTCATTCCGCGCGGGCGGCTTCGACAGCCACGATTGCGAATACCTGTTCATCGACAACAGCCAGCATAATAAAGCCTGCGCCTATCGCGGCCTGAATGCGATGCTGAACAAAGCGCGCGGTGAACGCGTTATCCTGTGCCACCAGGACGTGCGGTTGATGTCAGATGACCGCGCCACGCTTGATGTCCGCCTCGACGATCTCAATCATCGCGACCCTGCCTGGGCCCTCGCCGGAAATGCCGGCGGTGTTGGCCCCGGCACGCTCGCCATCCGCATCACCGACCCGCATGGCGCCAACCAGCACACCACCGATTTGCCGGCGCGCGTAATGAGCCTCGACGAAAACTTCATCGTCGTCCGGCCTGAAGCCCGCTTCGGCTTTTCACGCGACTTGACCGGCTTTCACCTCTACGGCGCCGACATCTGCCTCAACGCTGCGATGGCCGGCTATACAGCCTTTGTCATCGATTTTCACTTGGCGCATTTGTCGGGAGGCACACTCAGTCAGTCATTCACCGATTCGCTTGACGCGTTTCGCACCAAGTGGAGCCACGCGCTCGCGCCGCGCTGGCTGCAAACAACATGCACACTCGTGCATCTCTCCGGCACGCCGCTCGGTCAGCTTGCTGGCGGATTGGCCGAGAAACCTTACGCCGCGTTGCGGCGCCGTCTGGCCAAGTCAGGCGAGAGATAAATCCGTGAGCAGTGACGCACTAGCTCCGGTCTTACCCACGCCACGTCTCGCAGACCGCGTTGCTTCGCAAGGTGCGTTGTTGTTTTCAGGCTTTGCGGCCGGGCAACTGTGCTCGTTCCTACGCAACGCCATCATCGGCCACACTCTGGCACGCGGTGATTTCGGTATCGCCGCCTCGTTGACACTGCTGTTGCAGCTCGTTGAACAGCTGACTGATCTCGGTGCCGACCGGATGATCGTGCAGTCTCCGGATGGCGATGACGAGGGCTTTGTCGCCTCCACTCATAGCGTCGTGGTTGCTCGCGGCCTGTTGACGTCACTGGTTCTGTATTTTGCCGCCGCACCGTTTGCAGCATTCTTCAAAGTGCCTGACGCACAATGGGCGTTTGAAGTCATCGCGCTGGTGCCGCTCATCAAGGGCTTTCTCCATCTCGATATGCGGCGGGCCCAGCGCCGATTGGACAACCGCCCGGCTGTTATCAGCGAATTTGCACCGCAAGTGTTTGCGCTGCTATTGACAATCCCGGTTCTCAATATCGTGCCGTCCTATGCCGCAGTGGCCTATCTTGCGCTGTTTCAAGCTCTAACCAGTGTGTTGACTTCACATGCGTTGTCGGAGCGACCCTATAGAGTTGCGTTTGACGTCGACGCCATCAAACGCTTGGTCATTTTCGGATGGCCTATTTGGCTGAGCGCCTTTCCGCTTGCCGCCATCTATCAAGGCGACCGGATCCTGATCGGCCGCCAATTCGGCATGGAAGCGTTGGCAGGTTATTCCGCCGCGTTCCTGATGACCATGGTGCCAGGCCAAGTCGTGGCCCGGATTGGCAATGCGCTCATGCTGCCGCTGTTCGCTGGCGAGCGGAATAGTCCGCGCGCGTTCGCGTTGCGATACACACGCATCGCAGAAGCGACCTCGGTCGTCGTCGCTCTCTATCTGTCATTGTTCATTTTAGCCGGTGGCTATGTCCTGCCGCTGGCCTTTGGCGCCCAATACGCAGGTCTTGGTGTTTTGACCGGGTGGCTAACCGTGATGTGGACTTTACGCATGTTGCAGGCGGTGCCCGGAATGGCGCTGATGGCGCACGGCGAAACCCGCCCATTCCTGATTGCCGGGCTGATCCGTGCAGCAGCTCTGCCGCCGGCCATTTTTGTGTCGTTGCAAGGTGCTGGACTCGAAACGGTCGCAGCCATCGGAGCGGCTGGAGAACTTGCGTCGTATGCGTATGCGAGCCACCGCACCGGCGCTATCAATCCCGAACTGCCGGGTTTGACATGGCGCGCAAACGCTTGGCTCTTGGGTGTAGCCGTGTTGGCTGCTGGATTGTTTGCATCGACGCCAGCGTCTGCACTGGTTCCGGTTGCCATTCTGATGCTGGCTTGTGTCACCGGCTTCGCTTTGACCGCCATGCCGTCAACACGCCTTGTGCTGACGTCGCTTGTTGACAGCGGCTTGGCACATTGGACAGCCCTCAGTTGGGGCCGCCACAAAAAAGCGGCCTGACGTGCCCCGCCAAACCGCTTTTTGCATTTCAACTATAGCGCTACAGGTCTCAGCCTTTGAGGCGCGACCGGATGATGCGTGGAAACTCGTCGTCCTGGCTACGTCCGGCGGCGACATGCTCGCGGCCTTCGTCGAGACTCCACCATTGACCCGGTAGCTGACCCTGCGGTTGGGAAGCTAGTTGTTGCCGCGCCGGCTGAGCCATCTGCTGCTGTTGAACGGGCGCTTGTCCAGGCGCCGCAGCTGCCGGGCTGGTAACAGCCGGCGAACCACCGAACCAAGCCTCAATCAAATCCAGTTCGTCGGACGACAAACTCAACCCTTGGCTACGGCAGCGGGCCACAACAAAGTTGCGGAACCGGCTCGAGAACAAGTTCGCAGACGCGCCCTGCTCGAACCAGGGATCGGGTTCGCTGACCACATCAAGCACAAAGCGAATGTCATCGCGGCGCAGAACAACGCCACGTTCGGCAGCGCGCATTTCGATATTGACGAAGGTCTGACTGCCACTCAAGTTGTTGGCCGTGATTTCATCTGCCATAGCTTCGAACAACGCGCGATATTCCGGCGGCGCCAGCGGCGGGGCCTGACACGCGTCGTGGATGCGCGCGATCGACTGCTGGATTGTTGCGTTGATGTTCGCCTGAGAGCGAGCCACTGGCTTCTGCTCGACGGCGGCCTGCTGACTGTGCCCAGGTACGACAGGCGCACGCGCTACTGGCGGAGCAACTGGCAGCGACGCAAAGGTTGTCTGCCCAATTGGTTGCTGCGATGGCATTGGCGCTGCCGGGCGCTGCGCCATCTGGCCTTGTAATGCCGGTTGTGGCGCGACAAACGCTTGCGGCGGCGCAGCGTGCCCGTTGCTGCGCTCGATAGCACGCTCGATCCGCGGTTCGCGGTTCGGCTCATAAGCGATTTCACGGCGCGGTTCAGCGCGGATTTCTGCCGGACGCTGCTCGGGTTTTTGAGCTGGAAGTGCGCGCGATAGGTCAACGACAAAGAATGGCGGTTGGTCGGTCAGGCGGACGTCGGCTGGCAGGGCCTTCAGGAGCAATTCACGGAACCCGCCCATGCCGGCCCAGCTGGTCGCTACGGTTCTGTCATGTCCAAGCGCTCTGACAGCCCGGTCGGCAAGCACTTCGAGCGGCAGCGGCTGACCCGCGGAACGGACCGTCGCAATAACTTCGGCAACGATTTCAGCGCGTAAGTTTTCGAAGTCTTCGACACGCGAAGCAGGTGCAGCTTCAACTGCTACGATAGCTTCAGCGGCGTTGGCTTCGTCGCCAATCCGTCCCTCAAGCAAGAATTGAAGCAAACTCTGCTCGCGAACTTCACCATCACTGATTGCGCGGTACGGCGCTGCCGTGTTGTCGTTTGAGTACACAACCGTGCGCCGGGCGTGGGCCCGCAAGCGATGCAGCAGCGGCGTGAAATCAGCGTCACTGGACAGCAGAATGAACTCGTCGAAGCGCGTTTCATGGTCGAGATTGTCGCGAACATCCATAACCATACGGATGTCGGCAGAATTCTTAAGTTGTGCCGTGAGGGGTGGGCAGTCAACCACTTCGAAGCCGGCGCGCAGATAGTGGTGGCGCACAAACGGAAATGAATTCATGTCAGTCGAGTTGTCGTGCTGATTGCGGCGTGGCACGGGGTTGCCATAGCAGCGGTTCATCACGATACGGCGAGAGGCTGGCGCGGCGCTGATGCCACTCGGCGTAATCAAACGGCCCGATTCGATCTCTTTGATCCACAGATGTGCATCTTTCGAGAACCGTTTCGCGGCCTCGTCACTTTTCTTACGCAGCGATAAATAGATGTTGTCATAATCGACAAACACAGCAGTCAGTGTGGGCTCAGATCCCTGTGATTGAGCGAACTGGAACTTCATTTCTGCCAACCCCCGTTAGCCGCAGACTTTTTCGGCTTCTTACCGAAGCGTGAGTCGCGGCTGACCAGCAAGGTCAACGAGGCCTCAATCTGGCCCAGATCAGCGGCAACCACATAAAATACTTTAAAATCAATATATTATGCTGCTCGATCAGAGACAATAACTCGTGGAAAACCCATTTGCGCCCGGCCGCCGTCAAACATCTGTCTGCCAGTTGGAAGCACTAATGTGATTGATTCGGGTCGAAGCCCGGCTCGGCGATCTCAAAACCGTCGAAGGAGAACCCTGGCGCAACGGTGCAGCCAACCAGTGTCCAGTCGCCAAGGCTGATGGCTTGTTGCCAATGATGAGCGGGGACTATAGCTTGCGGACGCTCTCCAGCTAAAAGATCTGCTCCAAGCCGAACTGTGGACGCCTGGTCAGCGCCATCTGATATCGATAGAGCCAAAGCGGCTCCCGCATACCAATGCCAAATTTCGACAGCATCAACCCGATGCCAGCGCGAGATGACCCCGGATTCGAGTAGGAAATAGATTGCCGTCGACGCCGCCCGTTCTCCGGGCTTGGCCGCGTCCCTGAACATCTCGCGATAATGACCGCCCTCGGGATGCGGCTTCAAATCCAGGCGCGCGATGATGTCTGCTGCCGTCAACACAAAGACCTCAGAAGCGGTTTTTACGATCGCGAATTTCGCCAAACACCCGCCAATCTGCAGATGCGCGCATATTCAAACGATTGCGGATTGCAGCGATATGCGGCCGCAGAAACACATTTGTTTCTAGCTCAAGACCGATCTTCGTCGGCAGTGATGGCTTGTTGTCGGCTCGCATCACCGCCACGTCGTGCGCGCGCTGGCGTAATGCCAAGTTATCTGGCTCGATTGTCAGCCCAAACTCTGCATTGGCGGCGGTGTACTCGTGTCCGCAGTATATCGTGGTATCGGACGGCAATTGGGCCAGTTTTTGCAATGACGCCCACATCATTTCGTTGCTGCCCTCAAGCACCCTGCCGCAACCCATGGCAAACAACGTGTCGCCGACAAACGCGACGGAAGCTTCCGGAATCCAATATGAGACGTGTCCGAGCGTATGGCCGGGTGTGTCCAGCACCTTAATCCGCGATGCACCAAACTCAATCTCGGCGCCTTCACTGACCGGCGTATCAATCCCTGGGATGCGTGCGGCCTCTGTCGCCGGACCGATGATGGAACAGCCGGTCTGCTCCTTGAGACTGAGGTTGCCGCCAGTGTGGTCTGAATGGTGATGGGTTGTAAAAATATGGGTTAACCGCCAGCCCTTTTCCGCTAAGGCTTGAGTTGTAGCGGTTGCACAGGGGGCATCGATGCTGGCCGTTAGTCCTGTGGCGCTATCATGGACCAGCACCCCGTAATTGTCCTTGAGACAGGGGAATTGATGTATGTCGAGTTGGGACATGGGACGTGACGGCACCATAACAAGGACAAATTTTCGCCTGGACCGTAACCGCCGCTTGAGGCCATTTCAACAGGGGCATCTTCAAAACCGGTGCGCTATAGTCCTCCCGCGACTGGTAAGGCGACATTCATGCTGCTCGACGCTGCAGATCTGCGTGATTTCTATAAGTCCCCGCTTGGGCTTGTCGTGCGCCGCGCGTTGACCAATCGCATCAGCGAGATCTGGAGCGGCCGCCAATCCGGCACAGTCATCGGACTTGGATTTGCCTCACCCTTCTTAGGACGGTACCGGTCAGAGGCCGCGCGCATCGGCGCTCTGATGCCGCAAAGCCAAGGCGCGCTGGTCTGGCCGTCAAATGGTTTGGTCCGCACAGTGCTGGTCGAAGAGCATCAACTGCCGCTGCCTGACAATTCCGTCGACTGGCTTTTGGCAGTGCATTACCTCGAAGGCTCAGAGCGCGTCGAGCCTATGCTGCGTGAGATCTGGCGCGTGTTGGCTCCAGAAGGCCGAGTCTTGATCGTCGTTCCAAACCGGCGCGGCGTATGGGCCCGGACTGACACAACTCCGTTCGGACAAGGGAGGCCCTATAGCCCTTCGCAGCTTGAAATGCTCTTGAAGCAGGCTCTGTTTACCCCGACGGTATGGTCGTCGGCACTGTACTTCCCGCCATTGACCAACACCATGTTGTTGCGTTCAGCGCCAGCCATCGAACGCGGCGGACGCCGCATATCAACCATGCTGGCGGGTGCAATTTTGGTGGAGGGCAAGAAAGAATTGATGATGCCGTCCGCGACCGGCAAAGCGGTGCCGCGCGTGTTGCACGATCTTGTGACGGTCCAGCGCGAAAGTGGCGCCCATGGCCGGCAGCGC
>JANNFX010000124.1:0-21098 GCA_031380225.1 Hyphomicrobium sp. | reverse complement strand
CGCGCTTTTGAAGCTCCATATCGACTTCCAGCTCGCTTACCTGGCGCTTGCTCTTCCAAGTTACCTTTACATTCTCTACTACGGCGTGCGCGGCCATCAGGTTGGGCAAACGCTGGGCGCTGAAGCGGGCTAGCGACGCTCGAAGCCATTGACATCAGGAGCGGACGCGGTCCAACTCGACACGTATTAGCCACACACAATCGACGAGAGCCCCGCCGTATGGTCCAGTTGACGCTTCCCAAGAACTCTACCGTCCGCGAGGGCAAGACCTGGAACGCTCCGGAGCTCAAAGGCAAATGGCGCGAGTTCAAGATTTATCGCTGGACGCCAGATGATGGTGAAAATCCGCGGCTCGATACCTATTGGATCAATGAGGACGAGTGCGGGCCGATGGTGCTCGATGCGCTCATCAAAATCAAAAGCGAAATAGATCCGACGCTGACCTTCCGCAGGTCGTGCCGCGAAGGCATCTGCGGCTCATGTTCGATGAACATCGATGGCACAAATGATCTGGCGTGCCTGAAGGGTCTCGACGAAGTGACAGGTGCGGTCAAGGTTTACCCGCTGCCGCATTTGGAGATCATTCGCGACTTGGTCCCTGACTTGACGAACTTCTATGCGCAACATCGTTCGATCGAGCCCTGGTTGAAAACAGATACGGCCTCGCCGCCCAAGGAATGGAAGCAGAGCCGTGACGATCGCGAAAAACTCGACGGCCTTTACGAATGCATTTTGTGCGCGTGCTGTTCTGCTTCGTGCCCGAGTTATTGGTGGAACTCGGATCGCTATTTAGGCCCGGCGGTTTTGCTGCAAGCTTATCGTTGGGTCATCGACAGCCGCGATGAAGCGACCGGTGAACGTCTCGACAATCTCGAAGATCCATTCCGGCTCTATCGCTGCCATACCATCATGAATTGCGCCAAGGCCTGCCCCAAGGGCTTGTCGCCGGCCAAAGCGATCGCCGAATTGAAGAAGCTTATGGTGCAGCGGCGGGTCTAACTTGTATTTGCGTGTCATCCCGGGCCTCCACTCGCTGTCATCCTCGGGCTTGGCCCGAGGATGACAATTGTGGGGTGGGAACAGACTCGACAAAGCCTATCAACTATTAGCGCTGTGCCGGACTTCGCGAAGACGCTCACTCCGACCTACATTTGTAGACGCCTTATCGAAGTCCCAAACAAATCCGGACGATCTCAAGGCCTCCGGTCAAAGCACGCTCGTGCGAGAAGGCTCTGGTATAGACGGGCGGTATATGGATGAAGCCACTGACAACGTCGGGGCTGTCAGCACCGGGCATACACACGGAGTGGTAGAAAACTGCGTTGCACAAATACGTTCCAGCGTCGGCCGACAAGGTCGCCGGAATGCCGAGGGCTTGTAATCTCGATACAATAGGCTGCGCCGGCAACCGCGTTGGAAGTGAGACCGGATCGCTTTTCTGAGTAACGTATCTGCTTCGAGACTGCGCGCCGCGCACATCGACAGACGTTCCGCATGAATTTTGAGCCACTTGCTCGACTATAAACCCGCACGCTAAGCCAGAAATACCAAAATTCAGCAAAAGTTGCGGTTGTTCGCGGGCGTAGATATCCGAGAGCTCGCGCGGTGTTTGAACCCAATCCACCGGTAAGACGTGTGCAACAACACGCCGCTTCGGAAATCGTTGCGCAACCACTCCGGCGAGTTCGTGAGCAAAGTCGCCGCTAATGTTATGAGCGACGCCGGGAAACGGGCCGAAGCCAGTGATCAAAACCGTGCTCAGTTCGACGCGACCTTTTTGATGGCAACCGCCGCAGTTGCCTCTGGGGTCTTCAATGTCGCTGCAGCTGCAGGAGCGCCACCGCTACGCGCCGCCGCCTTGGCGAACACGATCTCCGACGGCTTCACGCACACCGGCACGCGCTCTGCGAACTTCTGTTTGATTTCGATGGCGCCGTTGTCGTCCTTGAAGGTGACGTTGGCACTGCCCTTGGCTAAACCTTCCATCTGGGCTTTGCCGCCCAGCTTGGCGACATCGTCCTGCTTCAGCGAGTAACTGATCGAGCCCGCTTTCACGGCTTCCCGGACCAGATAGTAGGTGTTGCCGGAAACGGGCTTGACGTTGCTGGCTTCGAACAGCTCCAAAATGTGCTGAGCGGCGCTATCATCTACGGTCTCGGCCATAATGTCTTCGACGACGATGTTAACCGACACGTCTTTCTTGAAATCGCCGGTGCCGTTGGTGGCGAGACCCGGCAATGCATTCTTCAGCACTTCAAACGACAAGCCCGCCGACGCCGTTTGCTTATCGGACAATGAGTAATTGCCAACCGGAATGTTGCGCTTGATGCCGCTTAGCGTTTTGACAGTTGCGTCATTGCTGAAGTCTGCGACGCGATAGAATGTGCCGCTCTTGTCGAGGCGATAAATCGAACCCACAGGATCAAACCCGTTCGGGATCAAGGGACATTGGAAACCATTTGGTACGCCCGGCACGAAGCCTGGCACGGTCACTTTTTCGGCAATTGCTTTAGTTTGCAGCTCTTCAGTCGTTTGACTGCAAGCGCCAAGAATGAGTGCGGGCAGAATAATCGCCGCAAGCCGTGCCGGTTTAAGCATCGAGCAACCCTCGCTTTAGCGCGCCCCCCGGCGACTGAGTGCACAACAGTTATCACGCCGCGGCCGGTTAGCAACACGGGTGCCGGTCAATTCCCCAGGGCGGTTAAAACTGGCCGCATTGACGGGGAGGAGGATTGCTTTGAAGACACACCTCGTTTTAAGGACGCCGCTTGCGGCAGGCCGCCTTGCGGCCTGGGCCCGCTGCGCGCGCTAAGTGAAGAGTGAAGATTGAATTCGGTTAATCGGTATCGGAGCATATCGGACATGAAACTCGTTAGATTTGGGGATTTGGGCGCGGAGAGGCCCGGACTTGTCGATGCTTCCGGCGCGATTCGTGATTTATCCGCCCATGTCGCCGACATCAACGGCGCGGCTTTGGCTGCCGAAAGTCTGGCAAAACTGCGGGCGCTTGATCCGGCATCGCTGCCTAAGGCGCCCGATGGCGTTAGGCTCGGAGCGCCGGTTGCGCGGCCGTGGAGCTTTATTGCGGTTGGTCTCAACTATGCCGACCATGCCCGTGAGACGGGCCAGGAAATTCCAACCGAGCCGATCCTGTTTAACAAACTTGGCAACACGGTTTCCGGTCCCTTTGACGATGTGATTTATCCCAAAGGTGCGGACCGCATGGATTGGGAACTCGAGATCGCATTCGTGATGTCGAAGCGCGCCCGTTACGTCGAAGAAGCTGACGCCATGAACTACGTTGCCGGATATTGCATTTGCAATGACGTTTCCGAACGCCGCTTTCAAATGAAGCGCAACGGCCAGTGGATGAAGGGCAAGGCGTGCGAGACGTTCGGACCGCTGGGTCCGTGGCTCGTCACGGCCGATGAAATCAAAGACCCACACAATTTGCAGATGCAATTGACCATCAACGGCGAGCGGCGCCAGCACGGCTCGACCTCGACGATGATTTTCTCGATCCCGTATCTGGTATCCTACATCACGCAATTCTGTGTGTTGGAAGCCGGCGATGTGGTGACAACCGGCACGCCTCCGGGTGTTGGGTCCGGCATGAAGCCACCGCAATATCTGAAAGCCGGCGACGTCATGGAACTCACCATCCAAGGCTTGGGCACGCAGCGCCAGACGGTGGTGCCGTTTAGGTTTTGATTAGCCATAATCTAATCAGAGCAATTTCCGATCTGATCGATTGACTGCCCTCGCGCCGGTAAAGCTGCCGTGAATCGTGCGTTCGATTGCAAATTGTTTTCAGATATAGGATGTTAGCGAATTAATTTTAAAGTCTGTTAATTCGGAGGTGTTTCAATTTCCGGCTAAGTCTGTATCGCAGAAAGTTTGGCCGGAGTGTGCCCTCAATGTCCAATACGCAACTTGCCCAGCCAAAACTTCCGTTCTGGCGTTCAATTGCTGCGGCGTACCGGCTTACTTGGGAAAATTTGATCAAGCTCTCAAGGCCCATGCTCGTCTGGCTTATCATTACTGCCGTTGGGATTGCTGCGATTGAATGGACCTTGTGGCTGCCCTCCGGGAAAGAAAATGAAGTTGCAAGCTACAGCTTGCTGAGGTTCTGGGCGTCCACCGTTTTTTCGCTGTTCACCGGCTCAGTGATCGCCGTTTCATGGCACCAACAGTTGCTTCAAAATCAGTACTCAATGACTGCAGCAGCACCAATTAACGACCGTGTTTGGCGATATTTTTTCTGGGGCATTGTCGGTCTTCTCCCAGGAATTCTTGTGTATCTAGTGTTTCAACACTTTTTCCTCAGCGACGTTACGCCTGATTCCTCGGGTGCCACTGATGCTTCAACAACGAATGACGACGATACGATTTCAGATGGCAATAGCGCCTGGATTTGCATTGCCTGTTTCCTGGGGCTTACTGTATTTCTGATCCCAGTCTTAGCTATTTTAAGTTTTGTCCAATTGAGGTTCAGTATGATGCTTCCAGCTGTTGCATTGAAAGTAGGGTCAATTGGTCCGATGCAGGCATGGGAAGCGTCATCAGGTAATTTCTGGCGCCTATTCTGGGGCACAGGGGCAACGTTCGGTCCCATTTTAGCGATCGGAATGGCCCTGCTTCTGAAATTCGAAGATAGCTCGAATTCTATGAGTTACGCGATCGCTAACTCCGCGTACTATTCTTTACTCATGCTGGGTGGCATGGTCAGCGTCGCATTTCTGTCGGTGGCCTTCAGGCACTTTTTCCCAGACGTCGTCGAAAACGCTCAAATAACTACGAACTTGTAGGTTGGGTTAGTGCGGCCCGTACGTACGAGGTGAATACATCCCTAAAATCCGCGCGTAACCCAACACTACGTGCGTGGTGTTGGAAAGCTGTTGGGTTACGCCGGACGATGATCACGCACAAATACGAACATCTGGACCGGCTAACCCAACCTACAAAAAAACCTAAAACATCGCCGGATGCACCTTGTCGGGCGGCGCGTGGCCGTCGAGGAAGGTTTTGATGTTGATAATGACCTTCTCGCCCATGTCGATGCGGCCTTCGATGGTCGCCGAACTCATATGCGGAAGTACGACCACGCGATCCGACGCCAACAGCTTGGGATTGACGGCCGGTTCGTGTTCGAACACGTCGAGACCAGCGCCGGCGATCGAACCGGCTTCAATCATGCGCGCCAGTTCGTTTTCGTCGATGACTTCGCCACGCGCGGTGTTCACAACATAGGCCGTCGGCTTCAAAAGCTTCAAGCGCCGTGCCGAAAGCAAGTGATAGGTGCCGGGCGTGTGCGGGCAGTTGACCGAGACGATGTCCATCCGCATCAGCATTTGATCGAGGCTTTCCCAATAGGTCGCCTCCAGATTGCGCTCGATGTCGAGCGCCAGCCGCTTGCGGTTGTGATAATGGATTTGCAACCCGAACGCCTTGGCGCGATGCGCGACCGCTTGTCCGATACGGCCCATGCCGATGATGCCGAGGCGCTTGCCGTAAATGCGGTGCCCCAGCATCCAAGTTGGCGACCATCCGGCCCAGTGGTTTTTCGGGTCGCGCAAGTAAGCGGTACCTTCAGCGATACGGCGCGGCACGCCAAGAATTAGCGCCATCGTCATGTCGGCGGTGTCTTCGGTCAACACGCCGGGCGTGTTGGTGACGGTGACGCCGCGGTTGCGCGCCGTGTCCAAATCGATGTTGTCGACGCCGGTGCCGAAATTGGCGATTAACCGTAAATTGGGGCCGGCCTGGCTGATCACGCTGCGGTCGATGCGATCGGTGACGGTTGGGACAATGACGTCCGCCATTTTGACGGCCGCGACCAGTTCTGCCTGGGTCATCGGTTTGTCGTCGATATTGAGCCGTGCGTCGAACAGCTCCCGCATCCGCGTCTCGACGACGTCGGGCAGTTTACGGGTCACGATAACGATAGGCTTCTTGGCGGTCGCCGGCATCTCGGAATCCAGATTTGGACGGGAACAGCCGGGCAAGAGATACCCGGTGGCGCAAGCGAACACGCCGGATAAGTGACTTACAAGACCGGTTATCTATCAGAAGGACACCGGGAAAACAAAGTTCTGGATAAAGTGACGCGATGTCAGATGGGCCCGGCGGCCGGCGCGTGATAGGGCGAAACAATCGACGTGGTGTGGGCTCCCTACCGGATGCATGGCGAATGACAGGCCGACGCTGTTTGAGCTGCCCTTTTTCAGCGCAAGTGCTTCTGTGCCTAGCCATAAGTCTGGCAGGCAGTGGGCCTGTGGCCCGTGCCCAGATTACCACCGCAGCTGCAACTGAACCAGATGCCGCCGCCACTGGACCCGCCAACCCCACGAATACGGAGCCCCCAGTGGCAGCTGGGCCGTCGCCGAGCGGCTTGCCGCTGCCGCGCTTCGTGTCGCTTAAATCTGACCGGGTCAATTTGCGCTCCGGCCCCGGCACAGACTATCCGACGTCGTGGGTGTTTCGCCGCGCTGGGTTGCCACTGGAAGTCATCAAGGAGTTTGAAAGCTGGCGTCAGGTGCGCGACGCCGAAGGCACCACGGGTTGGGTCGTTCAATCATTCCTATCAGGCAGACGTACAGCGCTTGTGACACCCTGGGACGTTAAATCCGGAACAACCACGCCGCAAGTGCCGATCATGAAAAGCGATAGCACATCGTCGCGTAAAGTTGCGCTTGTCGAAGCTGGCGTCATCGCCAACGTGCATTCGTGCGATAGCGCCTGGTGTGAAATCAGTGCGGGAGAGTACAAAGGCTTTATCGAGCAGAAAAGCCTATGGGGCGTCTACATTGGTGAAATCTTGAAATAGAGTGGGGGACGCGCGTTTCACAAATCTATGCCGCCGTTTCTGCCCAGTCAGCAAGCCGCCCCATGAAAGCTGAGCACTTTTGAAGCTCTGACGCGGCGATCCATTCATTGGCTGTATGGGCTTGCGCGATGTCGCCCGGTCCACACACAACTGACTGAGCGCCGGCCTCCTGAAATAACCCGGCTTCGGTCGCATACGACACCGCGAACGTTTCATTCTGTTGGGCAAGCTTCAGCGCCAGGGCCACGACTTCCGAACCCGCAATGGCACCGAACGGCGGCACGGAGTTCACAAGCGCGATGTCGATAGTGGCTTCTGGCGCAACGCGGCGCATCTCCGGCACGCATTTAGTTTCGGCAAAGCGCCGCAACCGGTCTTCGATGTTCCGCGCATTGAGGCCCGGCAAGGCGCGCACTTCAAAGCCAAATTGAACCGTAACAGGGATGATATTGGTTGCTGTTCCGCCGCTAATTTGAGTGACCTGAAGAGTTGGATAAGGCGGCGTGAAACGCAAATTGGCGTGTCGCATCTTTAAGTCCTGCTCGATGCGTTCCAATTCACCGATCAGCTTGCTGGCATAGGTGATGGCGTTGACGCCCAAATGAGCCATGCTTGAATGCGCCGCTCGGCCGTTCACGGTCACCTGCCAGCGTACAGGGCCTTTATGGGCATCAACGACGCTCATGCTGGTTGGCTCGCCAACAAAAACCATGCGCGGCTTTGGCAGACGGTGACCGAGTTCAGCAATCATCGGCCGGACGCCATGACAGCCGGTCTCTTCGTCATAAGAAAATAGGATGTGAACCGGAACTTTGAGCCTGCGCTTTTTGAACTCTGGCACCATGGCTAGTACGCAGGCAAGATAGCCCTTCATATCGCAGGCGCCGCGGCCATAGAGGCGGCCGTCGCGTTCCGTTAAAGTGAACGGATCGCTGTCCCAGGTCTGGCCGGTGACCGGCACCACATCGGTGTGTCCCGATAGTCCGATGCCGGCAGTGCTAGCTGGGCCGATCGTTGCAAAAACGCTGGCCTTGTCGCCGCCTGGAGCTGGCACGCGCTCAGGTTTAACGCCGTGTTGAACAAGATAGTCCTCGACGAACCGCACCAATCCCATATTCGAGTTGTGACTGGTGGTGTCGAATGCGACCAGGCGCGCGAGCAGTTCAGTCGCGGAATAGTCTGGGCCTTGCATTGGTCAGTGTCTCAAGTTGGTCGAAGCGGCGAGTGTATCATGGCACTGGTTTTTAGAAAAACACTACCGTTGCTGACCCATGGTTCGCGTCGATAGTACTGCCTGAGAAAGATCCTTTACCGTTTTACGATCGCCCTACTCCACACCGCTGACTTGGCGTTTTTCGATCCAGGCTTGGGCGGCTTGTTCGGCTTTTTGCTGGTCGTTGTCTGGTAGTGATTTGACCATCAGATCGAGCTTGTCATCGGCAAGGCCGCCAGCCTTTGCAATGAGCCGCCACTTGGCTGCTTCGACGGCGTTTTTCTCGACGCCAACGCCTTCGTTATAGATATGGCCGAGCCGGTTTTGGGCGCCTGCCACACCTTTGTTGGCCGCTGATTTCATGTAGTCGATGGCCTTGCCTTTGTCGGTGTTGAGACCGCGCCCACGCAAGATCATGACGGCATAGTCAAATTCAGCCGCTGCCATGCCTTGGGCTGCTGCTTTCGACGTCCAGCGTGCTGCTTCTAATGCGTCGTTGGGCACGCCAGTGCCTGCTAAGTAGAGGGCGCCGAGATCATATTGTGCAGCGGCGACGCCTTTTTCAGCCGCGTACTGGATCAGAGCCGCAGCGCGGTTAGGATTCTCGGGTTTGCCGTTGCCGGATAAAAACAACAGGCCAAGATTGTAATTCGCAAGTGGATCGCCGGTCGATGCAGCCTTTTCAAACATTTCGGCGGCAAGCGCTGGGTCTTTTTTTACGCCGCGCCCCGACGCCAACATGCTACCCAACGCCAGCATCGCTTGCGGATCATTGAGATCGGCACCTTTCGCATACCATTGCGCGGCCAGCGACTCGTCTTTGGCGACACCAAGCCCGCTTTCATAAATGCGGCCGATCAAGGTATGCGCCTGTGGGTCGTCGCGCTTGGCGGCATCTTCGGCAAGGGTGAGAGCAGTTAGATATTTGCCCTGGTCGAAGGCTTCGTAAGCCGCGTCATCGGCAGGCTTTTTGATTTCGGAGGTGCCGCCAGAGCTGGAGCTTTTTGTAGAGTTCACGCCTGAACCAGCGGGTAATGGGATAACGCCCGAGGCGACGAGTGCGCCGCCAATTCCAAGGCCGGCTACAATCGCGGCGCCAATCAGCAGATTTCGCTGTACCATTGCTATCTACCCTTGCGGCTAAGACTTAAGTGCCGTCACGATGCGGCCGATCTCAGCGGCGCCCAAATCAGCTGATTGCCCAGCATTGAGCCGGATGGCGATAAAATCCACCTTCGCGCCGGCGAGTTGGCGCGCGTCTGCTTCCGACCGAACGTCAAGCGCGACGACGGGAATCTCAAAAATTTCAGCCCACCAGCTCGCCAGTTCATAGCGGCGCGAAATGGCCTTTTCCAAGTCCTCAACGTGCGGCGGAATGCCGAAGCCGACGTAGTCAGCGCCAGTCTCGCCTAGTTCCATCGCATCATGTCGCGAACGCCCGGCATCAACACCGACAATAAAGCGGTTGCCGAGAATTTCGCGAGCTTCGGCATAGGCGGCGGCCGGCGCTTTCGACCACGGGAGATGCACGCCATCAGCCCGGCAGGTGCGTGCCAGTTGGGCGTCACCGGCAATTAAGGCTGCGACGTTTTTAGATTGTGCGTATTCGATCAGTGGCAACGCCGATTGTACGTCGAGCGGCAGCGCTTCCGAGCCTTCAATCAACACGGTTGCGAATTCGGCCGCATCAAGCGCGCGCGCAAATCCGGTTTCCGCGGATTGGCCGGTTGCCGAAACAGTCCAATGCAAGCAAAATTGAATACGTGCCACGAAAGGTTGTGCCCCTGGTTTTAAGTAACGCGCTGGTTTAAGCGGACGATTACACGGTCTGTCGAGACCAGAGAACGGCGAATTCGCCTCAGGCTTGGCAGAGTTCACGCGGAACTGTGTTCGTATCGCGGTGCCGCCGGTTGCACCGCCGAAAAACTTGGTGTTGATCTCTACTAGACAGCTATCGAACTAGGCTAATGGCTTCAAATGGCCTAAATGCTCAGGCAAGGACACATATCACGCCGGAACATATTGAGTTCAAACGGAAATTTGATTGAACGCCAGCCTTGGCTGGTCTTGGAGCTGACCCATGCGCCGACCCTTCCGATTTGCTTTGTTGAGTTCAGCCGCTGCAATTTGTGCAACCGCCGCGTATGCCGAGCAAACAACAGGTTGGCCTGACGTGACGCCCAAGTGGTGGACGCCACCAGCAGGCGCCACTCAACCATCAAATGAGGTCGCCAAGCCGGACGCCGGCACTGCAAAGTCTGACGACAGCGTTGCGAAGTCTGACACGCCGGCCAGTTCCGCGCCGCCGTCTGACTCGAACAGTGCTGCAATTCTATCAGCTGCCGAACTGAAATTGGCTGACAAAGACTTCATCGGCAAATTCAACAAGGCTGATGTTGAAGCTTTGGCAGAACATTTTCGCGGCCCAGGTGCCAAGCCGCTATGGACCACGAGCGAAGGCTATAACGCCAACGCCAAGGCAGTCGCGTCACATTTGTCCAAGGCCGCGGATTGGGGACTTGATTCTGCAGCATTTGAAATGCCGGCTCTGACTTCAGGGGCGCTATCTGCCGATCAACAAGCTGATGCCGAAGCGCGGCTGACATTGATGGCGATGAAGTATGCGCGCTTTGCTCGCGGAGGCCGTCTCAATCCATCGTCTTTGAGCCGCATCCTCGATATGGATCCGCCAGTCAAAGATGCAAAAGATGTTGTCGCATCCCTGGCATCATCAAGCAATCCGGCCGCCTATCTCATCGAACAACAACCGAAGCACGAACAATTCCAGCGTCTGCGCCAGGCGTTGTTGAAACTGCGTGGTCCGGCCGCTTCTGACGACGAACCTGTCGACGAGGCGCTTAAGATCAAATTGCCTGACAGTAAGGCGGTGATCAAAGTTGGCGCTGAGAGCGACGACATTGCATTGCTGCGCAAGCGCCTCAAGGTGCAGGCCGACGATGCCAGCAAGGACAAAGTGTTCGATGCCAGGCTGTCGGAAGCCGTCACGGCGTTCCAAGTTGAAAAGGGCTTGAAGCCTTCTGGTCAGCTCAATGCGCAGACGCGTAGGGCTTTGAATTCAGTTGGCGAGCCGAAGAAGTCAAGCCCCCAACAGAGCGAGCAGCGCATAATCGTCAACATGGAAAAGTGGCGTTGGATGCCTGAAAATTTGGGCGCCAATTACATCATGAACAATGTACCGGAGTTTCAGACCCGTTACGTTAAAGACGGTAAAGAGCTCTTCAAGGAAAAAATAATCGCCGGGCAGCCTGAGTGGGCGACCCCGTTGTTTTCGTCAAAAATGGAGTTCGTGATTTTTAATCCGTCATGGGGCGTGCCCGACGGTATTAAGGTTAGAGAGTTGATGCCGCGCATAAAGAAAGCCAGCGGCGGCGACAGCATTTTCGACTTTTTTGATGGCGGTGGCGGCGGTGGCGCGCGCGTGCTCAAGGCCTACGGTCTGGTCGCTTACAAAAATGGCAAGGTGGTTGATCCCAATAGCATCAATTGGAACAACACCGACATCCGCAGTTTCAGTTTCACGCAACCGCCGGGCGGTCAGAATCCGCTAGGGTTCGTGAAATTCCGCTTCCCGAACAAGCATGATGTCTACATGCACGACACCACGCAGCGGAATTTGTTCGCACAGTCTTACCGGGCATTAAGCCATGGCTGCATGCGCATACAAAATCCACGCAGACTGTCTGAAGTCATCCTGGGAGAGGACAAGGGCTGGTCGCCGGAGCGTGTCGGACAAGCGATATCATCGAGCGCAGACATCACACTCGACAAGCCCTTCCCGGTTCACACCACCTATTTCACGGCCATGGTTGACGATGCTGGCAAGGTCACGACTTTTGGCGATCTCTACGGCCACGACGGCAAGATCTCAGCGGCACTTGGCCGTACGATGTCATTTGATGGCGGTAATTCTATCGAGACTGCATCAACAGAGGCGGACGCTGGAAACGATGTGATCGTGACCGACGACGGCACAGTCATCACTGGCAAAAAGGCCAAGAAGGGCAAAGAGGCCAAGACGTCAGCCAAGAAATATGCGGCGCCCGAAAATCTCTCGGACGCCGTATCTGGCTTGCTTGGCAACTGATCGTTACGGTTCGAGCTCGGTATCCCAATACAGATAGTCGAGCCAGCTATCGTGCAGATAGTTGGGCGGGAATAGGCGGCCGTTGCGGTGCAGTTCAAACACTGTCGGCCGGTACGGCTTCTGGTGCGGGTGCATGTTGGCGGCCTTTGGCAACTTGCCGCCCTTTTTCAGATTGCACGGCGAGCAGGCGGCAACAACGTTCTCCCACCGCGTTTCACCGCCGCGTGACCGCGGCAACACGTGGTCGAAGGTCAAGTCTTCGTTGATTCCGCAGTATTGGCATTCGAACCGGTCACGCAGAAACACGTTGAAGCGCGTGAATGCGGGATAGAGCGCTGGTTTCACGAACGTCTTTAGCGACACAACGCTCGGTAGCCGCATTTCGAAGCTCGTTGAGCGCACCGTTCGTTCGTATTCCGAGACGATGTTGACGCGATCCAAAAAGACAGCCTTCACCGACTCCTGCCAACTCCAGAGCGACAAAGGGTAGTAGCTCAAGGGTTGGAAGTCGGCGTTCAGAACCAGGGCCGGAAAGGCTTCCGGCGATGTGGCGTGAGCCTGCACGGGATCGCTTGCCTCGAGTTCGTAACCAATCCAAAAGTCCGGACTGGCGGCCGGATACTAGCCGCGCATGTCAGGATTGTGAAGCCCACTAGAAAAACCCGGAATTAGGCTTGAATCTCCGTATTTTAAGGGCTGCCGCCCTGCGTTTCACCGGTGTCGCTAGAATTGCGGTGGAGAGCGTCCGCGTTACCTTATAATTCCGGTGCAATGTAGTTAGAATGGCTGCGGTTTGAATGGCGTTCCTTGCAGGACTTGGGAAGCCTCTCGTCATGGGACGAAAGCTCAAAACGTCAGTTATGTTTGCTGTAGGGTCTTTGATTCTGCTGCTGCCAGCCAATGCGGGGTCGGTTCGATACGCAGAGTGGTCTGAAGTCAGCAGCGCGCGATATGGCTTCAAAATGGCCTATCCGAGCAGTGTGTTCACCACTGACGGCGGCAAGATCAGCGAAGACGGGCAAGTCTTGGTGTCGCGCGATGGCAAAGCTAAGCTCATCATCGGCGCATTTGCCAACGACGACAGTATGACCCTGCTTGAATATCGCGCGCAGATCTTGGAGCAGAATTACGCTGGCGCAGATCTCGACTTCGCGCCAGTGAGAGCGACGTATTTTGTGGTGTCGGGAACGGTCGGTGACCGGCACTTCTACGAACGCGTGAGTTTCACGTGCGGCGGCCGGCTCATCAATAGCTGGGCGCTGCTATATTCAGTCGATACTCGCGAGACTTATGATTCTGTGATCGATGCCATGGCTGGCACCTACGCTCCGGGCCGCGGCTTGGATGCATGTCAGTAACCTCCTTCAGGCGGGTAGTCGACACGAGCGAGATAAAGCCCGGCCGCGGGCGCGACGGGGCCGCACGCGGTCCGGTCGGCGGCGGCGAGCGCTGATTTGAGATCGGCCGCCGTCCATTTGCCTTCGCCAACAAGTTTCAAGCTTCCGACCATGGATCTCACCTGGTTGTGGAGGAATGACTGCGCCGAAACTTCGATCCGGATTTCGTCTCCTGTCTTCGAGAAACGGAAACTATCGACCGTCCGCATCGGCGAATTTGCCTGGCACTGGGTCGCTCGGAAGGTCGTGAAATCGTGATGCCCGACCAGCACCTGGGCCGCGTCGTGCATGGCGCCGCTATCTAACGGTTGCGTCAACCACCAGACGCGATCAGTTTCGAGAACCGGCCGCGCACGCCGTGTCATGATGCGATAGAGATAATGCCGTTTGGTGGCAGAGAAGCGAGCATCAAATGTATCGGCCACACGCGCGGCATTCGAAATCGCTATTGGATTTGGCCGCACATGATGGTTGATCGCCTCGCTAACTCTGAACGCGTCCCAGTCTTTGCTGAGATCGATATGTGCCACTTGGCCGAGCGCATGTACGCCAGCATCGGTTCGGCCCGCGCCTCGCACCACAACGCGCTCGCCTGAAAAGGCGTGGATTGCGGCTGCAAGAGCAGATTGCACAGATACGCCTTCGGCTTGCACTTGCCAGCCGACAAATGGGGTTCCGACATATTCAATTTGGAGGCGATAGCGCGGCATAACTGGGTGAGCTCAAGGTGTCAGGGCACCCGCTCTAGCCTATCGGCTCGTTTTGGTCATCCTCGTAAGTATTCGATAAGGACGTTCCATAGCCGGCGTGGCTAAAATCTCGTTACGAACGCTTATTCAGCGCGCTGAATTTTCAACCAAAGAACTCTGTATTTATTGCAACTAGGCCGCGTAGCGCTATCCTAGTCCGATGCTCATGGAAGGAATCTACGGACTATCGATTCAGCGCGTCCGTCAACGGCGGCGCCTCCTTGACCCAGCGGGAGAGGCGCTTGTCGTGCTGCGAAACGGCACCATCCTCGGGTCCGGTCCATGGGGCGGCGTATTCACGGGTATCTACGGAGAAGATTCGGCGACTGGACAAGACACCGTCAAAATCCAAATCGACGTTCCGCCCGGTGGCGAACTCGTCACCGGGTTTACGGCTGGACCAAGTGGAGCCAGTATTGACGTCATCGCTGCCTTTGATCGAGCCATCAAAGCGCGCCGGGCCAACGTAGAGATTGCAGGGACGCCGGTAGAAATCGCAGTTTCGTTTTTGGGCCCGGTGCCGCACTGATGGCAACCGCCGCTGTTCAAAGCGCCGGAGAAACACCGGTGTTCCAGTTTTAACTCCTGGTTCCCGGACAGGTCGCGAACGAAGTGCGCGATCAGTTCCGGGATCTTCACGGGTCGAAGTATCCAGTGCAATTTATTCCGGGTGAAGATCCCGGATGTTACCGCTCGCAAACTCGCGCTAACTCCGGGAACCAGGCGTCCGTGACGCGCGTCTAATGCAGTTGGATTTTTTCCGATTTTGCGAACACTTCCAATGCGGCACGCAGATTGCCGGTGTTGGACTTGAGCAATTCGTCCATGAGGTCGGTGATGCGCTTTGAATCGAGCGACAGCACCATGGCTTTGACAGGGCCAATTGAAGCTGGCCCCATGGAGATCGAGCGGCAACCAAGGCCGATCAACGCCATGGCTTCAACCGGACGGCTGGCCATCTCACCGCAAACTGTGACCGGAACTTTGTGCTTCTTGCAGGATTTGAATAACGTCTTGAAGGCTCGCATGGCCGACGCCGTCAGTGCGTCATAGCGGCTGCCAACGCGCGCATTGGAGCGGTCAGCAGCAAACAAGAACTGCAGCAAATCGTTGCTGCCGACTGAGACGAAATCAACTTTTGGCAACAGCGCGTCGAGTTCGAATAACAAGCTCGGTACTTCGATCATGGCGCCGATCTTGAGCTTTGTTGGCACTTTGCGATGTGATTTTTTCATGAGCTCGATTTCGCGGTCGATCAGCGACCGGATCGCGTCCATTTCAGCCGACGTTGAGACCATCGGGATCATAACCGACAATGGGCGGCCGTCGGCGGCACGAAGCATGGCGCGGAATTGAATCCGAAACAGTGCTGGCCGGTCGAGCGACATGCGGATTGCACGCCAGCCAATGGCCGGATTTTCTTCCGTCATGTGACGCAGATACGGGAGCACCTTATCGCCGCCGATATCAAGCGTACGGAATACAACTGGCTTGGCTCCAGCTTCGTCGAGGACGGCGCTATAGGTCTGAATCTGCCGCTCAAGGCGCGGTAGTGTGTTCGACAACATGAATTGCAGTTCGGTGCGGAACAAGCCGACGCCATCAGCGCCAGATTGCTTTAGGTGAGGCATGTCGACCAACAAGCCGGCATTGATATTGACGGATATCCTGATGCCATCTTTGGTGGTCGCTGGCACATCGCGGAGTGCCGCGTACCGCTTTTGACGGCGCGCGCGGAAACGGACTTTTTCGGCGTATGCGTGCACCACTTCCGGCGATGGCCGCACGTGCACTTCACCGGTCACGGCATCGCAAATAATGGCGTCGCCCGACTTGACGCGTTCGACAATACCCATAGCTTGGCCAATTGCTGCAATGCCTAGCGCCTTAGCGACGATGGCGACATGGCTTTGTCCGCTGCCATCTTCAATGATGAGGCCACGTAGCTTGGTGCGGTCATAATCAAGCAATTCTGCCGGACCCATGGTGCGCGAAACCAGAATCGCATCCGGCGGCATTTCGTCGTCGCGAACAGGCCCGCCCGTTCGCCCGGCAAGAATGCGCAGCAGACGATCGGACAGGTCGTCGAGGTCGCGATGGCGTTCGCGCCAGAACGGATCTTCCTGACGCAGCATTTTAGTGCGCATGCTGTTCTGGACGCGTTCAACGGCGGCATCGGCTGTCAGCCCGCCTTGCATGGCTTCGCGCAGCCGCCGTTCCCAGCCCCGGTCATTGGCGAACATGCGATATGCTTCGAGCACGTCGCGGTGCTCTCCGGCCTTAGACAGATGTTCGTGATCGATCATCTCATCAAGCGAAGTGCGCAATTCATGCAGCGCTGAATCGAGCCGCAGCATTTCTTCGGCCGGGTCATCGGCCATCAGGCGTTCGACGACAATGCGGCTCGCGTGCAGCACGACGTGACCCATCGCGATGCCTTCGGAAATCGGCTCGCCTGCGATGACGGTTGTCAGCGACTTGGTCAGTTCGAGGTGCGCGCCAGTGCCGGCCACCGCACCAGACACGAGCTGTTCGGCCATGACCATTGCGGTCGCTTGCAGGACCTCAACGTCTTCGTCGGAATACTCCTTGGTGGCTTTGTTTTGTACGACCAGCACGCCCAGCACTTGGCCACTGCGCTGAATGGGAACAGCAAGCAGTGAATGGTAGATTTCTTCACCGGTTTCAGGCCGGAACGAAAACGACGGGTGGGTCGGCGCATCGGATTCGTTGATGGTGATGTTGAGTTCGGCGCACCGTCCGACCAAGCCTTCGCCCTTCAGCAGCCGAGTAGCATGAACGGCAGTTGATTTGAGGCCTTCCGTTGCAAACAGCTCCAACGTGCCATCTTGGCGCTTCAAGTAGACGGAGCAAACGTCAGTGACCATGACGCCAGCGATCTGGCGCACGATCTTATCGAGCCGCGACTGGCCATCGCCCGCTTCGGCCATAATGTCCCGCAACCGGCGCATGATGATGCGCATGGCCGGTTCGGACGATACTATACGGGGCTCATCGCCGCGTCGGGTGGGCATAGCCGGTAGCCGCTCGAATTGACTGATGGGCTCGGGCCCAGCATTGGGCTCAAGACTCCATCGTGAAACCACGGGTATACTGGTTTGCCGGATTTCCCAAGGCAAAGGCAGGGTTCCGGCTCAAGTATTCAGGCGTCGTAAGATATTGAAAGTCAGGCGGCATCAAGACCATAGAGCGAGTGCAGTGTGCGCACAGCCAGCTCGGCATAGGCAGCATTGATCAACACGCTGATTTTGATCTCCGACGTCGTAATCGCAAGAATATTAATGCCTTTTTCTGACAATGCCTTAAACATTTGCGCTGCAACTCCGGCATGGCTGCGCATACCGATGCCGATTGCTGAAATCTTAGCCACATCGGCCGAGCTTGACATGTCAAAATAGCCAATATCTTTTTTGGCGCCCTTCAAAACGTCAAGAGCGCGCGCCAACTCGGCAGCCGGGACTGTAAAGGTCATGTTGGCATAACGGCCGTCGTCTGACACGTTTTGGACGATCATATCGACATTGATCGAAGCGTCCGCCAACGGCCCGAAAATCCGGGCCGCGATGCCTGGCTTATCCTCGACCTTGAGAATGGTGATCTTGGCCTCGTCGCGTGCGTAAGCGATGCCACTGACGATTTGCTGTTCCACGATCTCATCCTCGTCGCAAACGATAGTTCCGATGTTTTCCAGATTGTCCATGCGCACGGGTTGCATGTCTTCGGGCTTCACAAAGCTCGACAACACCCGGGTTCTGACGCGGTGCACCATGGCCAGTTCGACCGAGCGAGTCTGCAGCACTTTTGAACCAGACGAGGCCATTTCCAGCATCTCTTCGTAAGAGACTTTGGGCAAGCGCTTGGCTTTAGCGACGATGCGCGGGTCGGTTGTGTAGACACCATCAACGTCGGTGTAGATGTCGCAAACGTCAGCCTTGAGCGCCACGGCTATGGCAACTGCGCTGGTATCAGATCCGCCGCGGCCCAAGGTGGCGATACGGCCAGTCTTGGGTTCAACGCCTTGAAAGCCTGTGATGACTGCAACTTCGCCATTATCGAGGCATGCGCGAAGGTTCGTCGCCGGCACCTCGATCATGCGTGCCGAACCATGCTGAATGTCGGTGTGGATCGGCACTTGCCAGCCTTGAAATGAACGTGCCTTGATTCCCATCGACTGCAATACAATCGCCGTCAGTCCGGCGGTCACCTGTTCGCCGCTGGCGACGACAGCATCATATTCGCGCTTGTCAGCCAGGTTCGAGGCATCGTTCACCCAGGCGACGAGCTGGTTGGTGGCGCCGGACATAGCGGAGACGACGACGGCAACCTTGTTGCCCGCGTCCACTTCGCGTTTGACGTGGGCGGCAACATTGCGAATGCGCTCGACGTTGGCGACCGAGGTGCCGCCGAATTTCATGACAACTGTCGCCATTCGTGATCGTTCCTGTCCCGCGTGCCCCAGCGGACTCATGTTACTCAGCTCAAACTCAATGAATGCGGCCCTCCATACCAGAACCGGGCGCCATCGCAACGCGATACTTTCGTATTGACATTGTGCCCAAGGGCAGCGCCTTTTCAGATATGATTACAGAGACTTCTCCTCATAAGGCCGGATTGGCTTCAGGCGCTTCCGATCGCAATCTTGACCCTGCCGAAGTCGAGCGCTTCCGGCGCATGGCGGACGAGTGGTGGGATGCAGCTGGCAAATTCAAACCGCTGCATAAGCTTGGGCCGACGCGCTTAACCTTTGTCCGGGACGAGATTGTGCGCCACTTCGGCCGTGTCAGTGGCGGACTGAAGCCGCTCAAGGACCTCACCATTTTGGATATCGGGTGTGGCGGCGGGCTCGTCTCGGAGCCACTGACCCGGATGGGTGCCATTGTGACCGGTATTGATCCCGGGGCTGAGACCATTGCCGCAGCCCGCGCCCATGCGGAGCCGCAGGGGTTGTCGATCGATTATCGCGCCGCGTTGGCGGAAGACCTCGCTTCAGAGGGATTGACTTTTGATGTCGTGGTCTGCCTTGAAGTGGTTGAACATGTGCCCGATGTTGGTGCGTTCATTAAAACCTGCGCGAGCTTAGTTCGGCCAGGTGGTTTGCTGGTGCTTTCAACCATCAACCGGAATATAAAGTCCTACGCGCTGGCGATTGTCGCGGCTGAATATGTCCTGGGATGGCTTCCGCGCGGCACCCATCAATGGGAACGGTTCGTGACACCCGATGAACTCGGCCGATTTGTCCGAGCCGCCGGACTTGAGACCCCGCGCTTTTCCGGCATGACCTTCGATCCCCTGCGCGACCGGTGGAGTTTATCCTCAGACACTGATGTCAATTATCTAGCCGCGGCAGCCAAGCCGGCATAGACAGGAGCATGGTTCCGTAAATGGCACGATCTCTCGACAGCCGTCCTCCCGTCCTCCGCCGGGATGACGGAGTCTTAAACAGGCCGGCAAACTATCAAGCAGTTTTGTCCGCATGACCCTCGACGCCACCGACCCGATCGCACTCACCCAAGCGCTGGTCCGATGCGAAAGCGTGACGCCCAATGAAGGTGGCGCGCTGACGTTGCTAGCTAGTGTGCTTGGTGGTCTCGGTTTCAAATGCGATCGCATGACTTTCAAGGACAACGGCACTCCTGACATCGAGAACTTGTACGCAACGCTCGGTGGCGGCGCCAACCTTTGCTTCGCTGGTCACACTGACGTTGTCCCGCCGGGCGACTTCAAGTCATGGACCATGCCTCCGTTCTCAGGCACCTTGCGCGATGGCCACGTCTATGGCCGCGGCGCGGTTGATATGAAGGGCGGCATTGCGTGCTTCGTCGCTGCCGTGGCGCGGCTTCAAAAGGCAAAAAGACTGCCGAAGGGTGCGCTGTCGCTGCTGATCACCGGCGATGAAGAAGGCCCGTCGATCAACGGCACTATGAAGGTGCTCGATTGGCTGAAGGATCGCGGCGAAAAGCTCGATGCCTGTATCGTCGGTGAGCCATCAAATCCGAAACTGCTCGGCGATGAAATCAAAATCGGACGCCGCGGGTCGGTCGTTGGCGAACTTGTCGTGTTCGGCAAGCAGGGCCACGCTGCTTATCCTGCTAAGGCTGATAATCCAATCCCAAAGCTGGCGCGATTTATCGAGCGGTTGGCTAACGCGCCGATCGACAGCGGGACTGAAAACTTCGAGGCTTCAAATTGCCAGTTCACTGTGATTGCAGTGCCCAATACCGCGTCCAACGTCATTCCGGCCGAAGCGCGTGCGACATTCAATATCCGCTACAACGATTTGTGGGTGCGGCCAACGATCGAAGACTGGGTCCGCTTGCAATGCGATGCAGCGGCGTTGAGCAGTTGCGCTAAGTATGAAGTTAGATTTTCGGGAACCGGCGATGTCTTCCTCACTACGCCCGGACCGTTGGTCGACACCATGGTCGCGGCGGTGAAATCCGTCACCGGTCGCACGCCGGCTCTAACAACGGGTGGCGGCACGTCCGACGCGCGATTCATCAAAGACCATTGCCCAGTGATTGAATTCGGACTCGTCAACGAGACCATCCACAAAGTCGACGAGCGTGTGCCGGTCAGCGATCTTGAAATGCTGACGGAAATTTATCAACGCGCTATTGAAGGGTATTTCGCGGCGGCTTGATAATGCTGATTGATTGTCTCTGATAACAACGTAGGTGTCCGCTGCATAAGCTCAGATCCACAACAGTCGTAGGTTGGGCTGAGCCCTTCACGAAGCCCAACATCAGCAAAAACGCGAAATGTTGGGCTTCGCAAGGGCTCAGCCCAA
>JANNFX010000210.1:0-28120 GCA_031380225.1 Hyphomicrobium sp. | reverse complement strand
AAGTCTGGCGAACGCGAAGTCACGTTCACGTTCGACAAGACTGGCAACCGGGAATTACCGCACATATTGGGCCAACTTCCAGTGTTGTCGAAGCAGTATTGGGAATCGAAGGGCGCCAACGGTGAGCAACGCGACCTGAAGAAGACAACGCTGGAAAAACCGCTTGGTTCTGGTGCGTATAGGATCAAGTCGTTCGATGCCGGGCGCACTATCATTTACGAGCGTCTCAAAGACTACTGGGCCGCCAATCTTCCGGTCATGAAGGGCCAGAATAACTTCGATGAAATCCGCTTCACCTATTTCCTCGACCGCACGCCTGGATTTGAAGAATTTAAGAGCGGAAGAATAGATTTTTGGGGTGAGAACACTTCGCGCGCTTGGGCTGGTCAGTACGGGTTTGACGCCGTCAAGAACGGCCTCGTCAAAAAAGTGTCTGTGCCTCTCACGAACACAGTCGCCAGAATGCAAGGTTTTGTTGTAAATTTGCGGCGCCCGAAGTTTCAGGACGTGCGGGTCCGCCAAGCGCTGAACCTTGCTTTCAATTTCGAAGAGCTCAACAAGCAAGTGATGTTCGGGCTTTATCAACGTGTAGGCAGTTATTTTGACAATTCGGAATTGAAATCGGCGGGATTACCGGAAGGTCGTGAGCTTGAAATCCTGAAAGAATTCGAAACGGACCTGCCCAAGGATCTGTTCTCCAAGGAATGGAAAAATCCGGTCAACAATTCACCCGATGACGTGCGCATGCATTTGAAGGAAGCGTTGGGCCTCCTCAAGGAAGCCGGCTGGACTGTCAACGATGAGGAAGTCGCCGATCCAAATTGCGGCGCGATGTGCAAAATGATGCGAGCCGTCGGGCTCGGATCGGCCAAGAAAGCGCGTGTTCTCAGAAACGCCGAAGGCAAGCCGCTTGAGATCGAATTCTTAGTGCCGAACGAATCATTCAATTCGCATATTGGGCACTACATCCAAAATCTTGCGTTAATAGGCATCACGGGTACGATCCGCCAAGTCGATGAAAGCCAGTACTCAAAGCGGGAAAATGTGTTCGACTTTGATGCCGTGATCGGCAACTACGGACAGTCTCTCTCACCCGGTAACGAGCAACGCGACTTCTGGAGTTCATCGGCGGCTGATATTGAAGGCAGCCGCAATTTGATGGGACTTAAGAGTCCTGTCGTCGACAAAATTGTTGATAAGATAGTGTTTGCGAAGGACCGTGCCGAGCTTGTGGCCTCAACCAAAGCCTTGGATCGGGTACTGTTGTGGGGCAACTACTTAGTGCCCCATTGGTACAAGCCAACCGAGTGGCTTGCCTACTGGGATAAGTTCAGCCACCCTGAGAAATTGCCGTCGCAAACGTCTGGTTTCCTAAATATCTGGTGGTACGACGACGCGAAAGCCAAGGCGCTTGAAGCCAATATGAAGAAATAAGGCGGCGATGGATGATTGATCGCGCGCGTTTCAAAAGTAGGAAGTTGTTTGGCGTAGCAGCAGTGTTGCTTGCCGCCAGCAGTGCGACGGCCGCGCCACGCCATGGCTTGTCGGTGTTCGGCGATCTCAAGTATCCGGCGGATTTCAAACATTTCGACTATGTGAATCCGGACGCCCCGAAGGGCGGCAAGGTTTCGCAAATTGGTCCCGAAGGCCGCACGACGTTTGACAGCTTCAATATGTTCATCGTCAAGGGCGATCCGGCACAGGGGCTGTACCAGCTTCACGATAGCCTGATGACGCGCGGCGAAGATGAGCCTGATGCCATGTATGGCCTCGTAGCCAAGACCGCAGACGTGGCTGACGATAAAATGTCAGTGACCTTTGCACTTCGCCCCGAAGCCAAGTTTTCAGACGGCACGCCGGTGACGGCCAATGATTGTGTGTTCTCCTTCGACATTCTGAAAGAGAAGGGCGACCCGAGCTACAGGCTGACGCTTGGAGACGTCGTTCAAGCCGAAGCGCTAAACTCTTCGACTGTGAAATATACCTTCAAAGGCGCGCTGGTGCGCGATCTGCCAATGATTGTTGGCGGGCTGCCGGTGTTGTCAAAGGCTTATTATGGCGGCCGCGAGTTTGATGAAACCTCGCTCGACTATCCCGTGACGTCTGGTCCCTACAAAATCAAATCGCACAAGCCTGGGACCTACGTCACCTTTGAACGCCGCAAAGATTATTGGGCCAAGGATCTGCCGGTCAATGTTGGGCGCTTCAATTTTGATGAAATACGCTACGACTACTTCCGCGACCGCGGGCAAGAGCTTGAAAACCTGTTGAACGGCACCTTCGATTTCCGCGAAGAATTCAAGTCCAGCGATTGGGCCAATGGCTACAACAAGCCGCCCGTGCAGTCGGGGAAAATACAGCGCTTGACGATCCCAGATGAGCGCGTGTCGGGCGCACAAGGCTTCTTCCTCAATATGCGCCGCGATAAATTCAAAGATCCGCGCGTGCGGCAAGCGCTCGGCCTTGCGTTTGATTTTGAATGGAGCAATCGCAATTTGTTTTTCGGACTCTACAAACGCACCGGCAGCTACTTCGAAAATTCCGACATGAAAGCGTCCGGTCTGCCGCCGCCTGCCGAGTTGGCTTTGCTTGAACCTTTTAGAGACAAGCTGCCGAAGGAGGTCTTTGGCGAGCCTTACAATCCTCCCGTTACCGATGGCTCGGGCAATATCCGCGACAACCTGATGAAGGCGAAGGCGCTGCTGAAAGAGGCCGGCTGGACCATTCACCAGGAAGCCAAAGACGATCCGAGCTGCGGGTTTTTCTGCCGCGCATCGCGGAAGATCGGACTCAGTTCGGCGCCAGTTGATAACGTGGTCCGCAACGCCAATAGTGAAAAACTTGAAGTCGAGTTTCTGGTCGAAGAAGAAGCCTTCAATCGCATCATCGGTCCCTATATCAAAAATCTGCAACAACTAGGCGTAAGTGCCAGCATCCGGCGAGTTGATTCCGCTCAATATCAAAACCGTCTCGAAACGTTTGAATTCGATACCATTGTGCAGCGCTATGCTTTGCGGTCGACGCCGGGCATCGAGCTCAAAAACTATTGGGGGTCTGAGGCGGCGGACCTCAAAGGCGGCCTGAACCTTGCCGGCATCAAAGACCCTGCGGTCGACGCCTTAATCGACAAAGGGACCGGGGCTAAATCGCGCGAAGAACTCGTGACTGCGATGCGGGCTGTGGACCGTGTGCTGCGGGCAGGCCACTATTGGGTGCCACACTGGTACAAGGCGGCGCACAACCTAGCGTTCTGGGACAAATTCTCCTGGCCGGCGATAAAGCCGAAGTACGAGCGTGGCGCGCTTGATACTTGGTGGTATGACGAAACCAAAGCCAAGAAGTTGCAGGCCCAAAACTAAGACCGAAGCAAACTAGGGGACCACAGATCCAGACATGGCCACCTATCTCCTCAAGCGCCTGCTGTTGATGATCCCGACGATTTTCGGGATCATGCTGATCAGCTTCATCGTCATCCAATTCGCGCCCGGCGGTCCGGTTGAGCAAATGATTGCCAAGCTGACGCGCGGCGAAACCTCGGTCATGCCTGGCGGCGGCGGGGGGGGTGATGGCATCAGCAGCGGATCGCAGATGGGGCAAGGCGGTGCCGATACCGGGCAGTCGGCGTATCGTGGCGCGCAGGGCTTGTCGCCTGAGTTCATCAAGAGCCTTGAAAAGCAGTATGGCTTTGACAAACCCGCGCCTGAACGCTTCTGGCTGATGATGAAGAATTATCTGACATTCGATTTCGGCAAGAGCTATTTCCGCGATACGCCAGTGCTGGAATTGATCAAAGAGAAGTTGCCGGTTTCTATTTCGCTCGGCATCTGGATCACGTTGCTGACCTACCTGCTGTCAATCCCGCTTGGCATTCGCAAAGCCGTATCGGACGGAGAGAAGTTCGACGCCTGGACCAGCGGCATCCTGGTGGTTGGATATGCGTTGCCGGGCTTCCTGGTCGCAGTACTGCTATTGCTGTTGTTCGCAGGGTCGTCATTTTTCCAATGGTTTCCATCGCGCGGCCTGACATCGGATAACTTCGATCAGTTGTCATGGCTTGGAAAAATTGCCGACTACGTCCACCACCTCACATTGCCTTTGATTGCCATGGCGGTTGGATCGTTCACAACGTTGGCGTTTCTGACCAAGAACTGCTTCCTTGATGAAATCCGCAAGCAGTATGTGATCACTGCACGATCGAAGGGCTTGAATGAAAACCAGGTGCTCTACGGCCATGTGTTCCGCAATGCCATGTTGCTGATCATTGCCGGCTTTCCGGCAGCGTTCATCGGCGCGTTCTTTTCAAACTCGCTGCTGATTGAAACCATTTTCTCGCTCGATGGACTGGGGTTGCTGAGCTTTGAATCGGTCATCAAGCGTGATTATCCGGTGGTGTTTGCAACCCTCTATATCTTCTCGTTGATGGGGCTCGTCATCGCGCTGATCTCTGACTTTATTTATACGCTGGTCGATCCGCGCATCGACTTCGAAAGCCGGGAGGTCTGAAATGGCAGCTCCCGCAGTGCAAACAAACGCCACTAAAGGCGTAAGGCAATGGATGGCCGATCGCTTCGTGCTGTCGCCAATTAATGAACGCCGCTGGCAGGCGTTCCGCGCCAACCGACGCGGCTATTGGAGTCTGTGGATCTTCCTGGCGTTGTTCTTTCTGACGTTGTTCGCTGAGTTGATCGCCAATGACCGGCCGCTGATCGCGAGCTACAAGGGCGAAATCCTGTTCCCGGCCATGGTCGATTACCCGGAAGAAAAATTCGGCGGGTTTTTGGCGGTGACCGACTATCGCGATCCCGTGATTTCAAACGAGATTGAAGCCAACGGCTGGATGGTATGGCCGCCAGTCCGCTACGGCGATGATACCATCAATAAAGATTATCCGACGCGGCAGAATGCAGAAGGCAATTGCACGACGGACAAGGCCGGGAAGTCGAGCCCCGGCCTTGGTTTCCCAGCACCGCCGCTATGGGCGTCAAGCATCCCATTATGTCCTGCGCCGCTTGATCAAATGGCGCGCTACACCTCGCTCGGCAACATGAACTGGCTCGGCCTCGATGATCAGGGCCGCGATGTGCTGGCGCGCGTCATCTATGGCTTTCGCATTTCGGTGCTGTTCGGTCTAATCCTGACAATTCTATCGAGTATTCTCGGCATTATTGCCGGTGCCGTGCAAGGTTACTATGGCGGCTGGACCGATCTCTTGATGCAGCGTTTCCTTGAGATCTGGTCGAACATTCCGACGCTTTACATACTGATTATCATCGCTGCCGTGTTGATCCCCGGCTTTTGGACTCTGCTGTTGGTGCTGCTGGCCTTCAATTGGACATCGCTCGTTGGCGTCGTCCGGGCCGAGTTCTTGCGGGGCCGAAATCTCGAGTATGTGCGCGCGGCTAGGGCGTTGGGGCTCTCCGATACAACCATCATGTGGAAGCATCTGTTGCCGAACGCCACGGTTGCCACGTTGACGTTCTTGCCGTTCCAGCTTTCGGGTTCGATCACGACCTTGACCTCGCTTGACTTCCTCGGCGTTGGCTTGCCGCCCGGGTCGCCGTCGCTTGGCGAGCTTTTGCTGCAGGGTAAGAAGTATCTCGAGGCGCCTTGGCTTGGCATTACCGGTTTTCTCGCGATCTCGATTACGCTGTCGCTGTTGATCTTCATCTTCGAAGCGGTGCGCGATGCGCTCGATCCGCGCAAAACGTTCAAGTAGGAGCTGCCCGTGACCACTGCCGTGACCACTGACGCGACCCTGACCGCGACCCAGGCCGCTTCATTGATCGATGTTAAAAATCTCGTCGTCGCGTTTCGCGCCGGCAACAAAGAATCGGTCGCCGTCAAAGGCGTCTCGTTCTCGATTGGCAAAGGCGAGACGGTTGCGCTCGTCGGCGAGTCTGGTTCAGGTAAGACCGTGTCTGCGCTGTCGATTTTGAAGCTGTTGCCCTATCCCGCAGCCTCCCATCCAGCCGGGCAGATCATGTTTGGCGGCCGCGATATTCTGCAGGCTTCTGAAGACGAGATGCGGTCGATCCGCGGCGCCAAGATTTCGATGATCTTCCAAGAGCCGATGACGTCGCTCAATCCGCTGCACTCGATCGAGCGGCAGGTTGGCGAAATGCTGAAGCTGCACCGCGGCATGGATGGAGCGGCCGTGCAAAAGCGGGTGTTGGAACTCTTGAAGCGCGTCGGCATTCCTAACCCCGAACAGCGGCTATCGGCGTTTCCGCACCAGTTGTCGGGCGGCCAGCGTCAGCGCGTCATGATCGCGATGGCGCTCGCCAACGAGCCAGATTTGTTGATCGCAGATGAGCCAACGACTGCGCTCGACGTAACAATTCAAGCGCAAATTTTGCTGCTGCTTAAGGATCTGCAGCGTGAGATGGGTATGGCGCTGCTGCTGATTACCCATGATCTCGGCATCGTGCGGCGCATGGCGGAACGGGTCTACGTCATGCAAGACGGATATGTGGTCGAGGATGGCCCGACCGAGCAAATTTTTACAGCTGCCAAGCACGCCTACACCAAGCATTTGCTGGCTGCAGAGCCAAAGGGCAAGCCGCCGGAATACAAGTCTGCCGCCCCGGCTGTGCTTGAGACTACTGATCTCAAAGTATGGTTCCCAATCAAGCGCGGCCTATTGCAAAGGACCGTCGATCACATCAAGGCCGTCGATGGCGTATCGCTCAAAGTCCGGCAGGGCCAGACGGTGGGTGTGGTTGGTGAATCAGGATCCGGGAAGACGACGCTCGGCTTGGCTTTGCTGCGGTTAATCTCATCGGATGGGCCGATTGTCTATCTCGGCCGAAACATCCAAGGCACAACATCGAAAGAAATGCGGCCGCTGCGCAAAGAGATGCAGATCGTATTTCAAGACCCTTATGGGTCGCTCTCTCCAAGGCTGTCAGTTTTCGAGATCATCGAAGAAGGTATGCTGATCCAGCAGCCCGATCTCGACTATGACGCGCGCCGCTCGCGCGCCGGTCTGGCGTTGAAAGATGTTGGATTGGATCCCGCCATGCTGGACCGCTACCCGCATGAATTTTCTGGCGGCCAGCGTCAGCGGATCGCTATTGCGCGCGCCATGGCACTTGAGCCTAAATTTATCATGCTAGATGAGCCGACCAGCGCCCTCGACATGAGCGTGCAGGCGCAGATCGTCGACTTGCTCAGGGCTTTGCAGGAGCGCCGCAATCTGGCGTACCTATTCATTTCACACGACCTCAAGGTCGTGCGTGCACTGTGCAACTATATTCTCGTAATGAAGAACGGCAAAGTGGTCGAAGAAGGCCCAGCCGAGGACGTTTTCAAAGCGCCGAAGCAAGACTACACGCGCGCGCTGATGGCGGCTGCGTTCGACTTGACAGTGGTCGGCAGCAGCAAGGCCGCCGCTTCGTAACCGGCCATTAAGCATTCGGCTAAACGAAATGCTTACCCGCGATGGATACAATTCCTCCAATTGTAACTATCATCCCCTCAACAGGTTCGTCGCGATGTACGACAGATCAAAGCCAGTCTTTGAAAAGCTTGGCGCGCTGGCGGCGATTTGCGAGGCGACGGCCTCTGAGGCAACGGCGAAGGCCGTTCGGCTCGAATATCTCTCGATCATTGCTGAATACTTGCATGCCGAAGGCGCGAGCATGCAAACCCTCTGCCCGCTTCTCGACCTGCATGCCGATCTCGAAGTGATTTACGACAATCAACCGAGCCGCCAGTTGGATAACGAGCGCCGCCGCATTGAGGCTGGCTTCAATTCTGAGATCATGGCCCGCGTTTGCGCTGTGCTCGATATTCTCGCAGCGTCGGGTCTTGGTCAGGACCGGGCGGCTCAGATCGTGAGCCGGCAAATGATGGTGCAAAAATTCTCGTTGCCCGAAACTGGTGGTGACGCGCGCGGCTGGCGCCGTGTGCAGATCTGGTATCAGCGCATGCTGGCTCTGGGCGGCGCTCATCCTGAGGCAAATACTTTTGAACAGTTTCGCGATGAGTTGCTGTCCACTTATGGTGGCGGCGTGGCAGCAGCCATCCTCAGCCAACCGGTCTGGGATCGCCGGTACATGACGGCGTTAGCGAGTTAAGCGTCTGACCGGCCAAGTCCGGACCGGATATCAGCAAAAACGGCTTCGAACATTTCAGTGGTCAACCGGCCTGTGTTGGTATTGTAACGCGAGCAGTGGTAGCTATCGAATAATGCGACACCGCCGTCAATTTCATGACGTGCGCCATGGCTGAAGGCGTATAGCGATTTTTTTAATCCGCGCGCTGCTAACACCTGATCATGGGCAATGCGGCCCAAGGCGAGAATGGCCGACAGCTTCGGCATCGTCTCAAGGCGGGCCGTAAAAAACGGCCGGCAATTCGCAATTTCGTTGGGTTCGGGTTTGTTTTGCGGTGGCACGCAGCGGACTGCATTAACGATCAGGCAATCCTGAAGCCGCAAGCCATCGTCAGGGCGGGCGTCGTACAGTCCTGTGGCGAAGCCAAACTTTAGCAGTGTTGCGTAGAGCAAATCGCCGGCATAGTCGCCAGTGAAGGGCCGGCCTGTGCGATTGGCGCCTTTGAGCCCAGGTGCAAGTCCTGCAATGGCCAGCCGGGCGTTGCCGGTCCCAAAACACGGCACCGGACCATTGAACCAAGTTGGTTCAGCGGCTTTGTTCTGGTCGCGAAAACAAGCGAGCCGCTCACAGCGGCGGCAATCGCGTGGCGGCTCGTCAAGTGATGCGTTCGAATGTGAGGATTTTGTCATCGGATCGATCCAAAGCGGCAATCACCTGCCGCTTCAAATCGGTGTCGAGCACAACTGCCTAAATGTCGTCAGCCAAATCGTCGCCTTCGGCAAAGGCCGGATCGCGGCTGCCATATTGAGGAGCCGCGCGGGGTGGAGTAAAGCTGCGTGGCAAATCGCGGCCTTCACCACGCGCAACCCGCGGTCCACCGGCACTGTCGCGGCAGATCATGGTTTCAAGATCTGCGATATCGATAAATTGATCAGCCTGGCGGCGGAGATCGTCCGAGACCATTGGCGGCTGGGTCTGGAGTGTAGAAATCACACTGACGCGCTTGCCCTTTTGCTGGAGCGCCGAGACCAGAGATTTGAAGTCGCCATCGCCTGAGAACAACACGATGTGATCGAGATTTTCAGACAACCGCATAGCATCGACAGCGAGTTCGATGTCCATGTTGCCCTTGATTTTGCGGCGGCCAGACGCGTCGGTGAATTCCTTCACCGGCTTTGTCACCATGGTGTAACCATTGTAGTCTAGCCAATCGATCAATGGCCGGATCGACGAGTATTCCTGATCTTCGGCCAAGGCCGTGTAGTATAGCGCTCGGATCAGCTGGGCTTTGTTCCGGAACAAATTCAGAAGTTTTTTGTAATCAATATCAAAACCGAGTGATTTCGAGGTGGCGTACAAGTTGGCGCCATCGATAAAGAGCGCGACGCGTTCGCTTTGATAGAAATGCATTTCCTAACCTCTAGTTGTATGTCACTCTAATTACCCGCCAAGGGAGTGACATTGCTTTGTTTTTTTGTAACTGCCGTCGGCAGATGCCCCCGCATCCCCGTCTTCCCGTTGGTACCATATATTACAGTACCTGACATTTATTGTCTTCTACAGAGTAGAGTTCTGTGTACGCTTACAGCGCAACTTCAGACTTGAAACAAGCCGCGGAAGTTACACAAGACTTTCATTGTGTCCACTCTAATTCAATCAGATTTATGACGTAAGCGTCAAATATCGCTGAGATTTTCAGTAGCTAAACCGTCAGCGCTGCCACTGCAGTGTAGATCGGTAGCACGTGCTTGCAAACCGGTCCGATAGATGCCATGGGACGGACTTGAAATCGGCCACTCAACGTGGAAGCGAGTTGCGCAGGCGTGCGACTCGCTAAACGTGTTGGTTAATCGGCATCTTTTTTCGAAGGTACAAGACATGGCGCGCGTGACTGTCGAAGACTGCGTAGACAAGATCCCGAACCGTTTTGAATTGGTTCTCCTAACTGCTCATCGCGCACGCTCGATTGCCAATGGTGCCGCAGTGGCCGTCGATCCGGACAATGACAAAAACCCTGTCATAGCTCTCCGCGAGATCGCCGAAAAAACCATTTCGCCTGAAGATATGCGCGAAGCGCTGATCCACTCGATCCAGAAGAATGTCGAAGTCGATGAGCCGGAAGCCGCTGCCGCTCCGTCGATCGCAACTGAACGCCGTGGTCCGATCTTAGGTCGCGACGACCAGTCGTCAGACAATCAAGTCGATGTGCTATCCGAAGAGCAATTGTTGCGCGGCCTGGAAAGCATGACACCCCTTGAGCCTTCGTCAAACACCGGCGGTGGTGGGTCACGCGACCGGGACCGTGATCGTGATCGTGACCGCGACCGCGACCGCGGCCGTTAAGCATTGTGACCCGGGCACTGAGTGCGTTAGCATCGTGCCCGCGGCGTCACTTCTCATCACTCGAGACCCGCCAGGCGCTGTCGAGGGCGGAGCATGATGCGTCAGTATGAACTCGTTGAACGGGTTCAAAAATACGATCCTTCGGCCGATGAGGCCCTTCTCAATCGCGCATACGTTTACGCGATGAAGGCGCACGGGCACCAGAAGCGCAAATCGGGTGACCCGTATTTTTCCCATCCCTTAGAAGTCGCCGCCATCCTCACCGATCTCCGGCTCGACGATGCAACCATCGCGACAGCGCTGTTGCACGATGTGATTGAAGACACGGCCGCGACCAGGGCCGAGATCGATCAATTGTTTGGCAAGGAAATTGGCAAGTTGGTCGATGGCCTGACCAAGATCAAACGCCTGGATCTCGTCAGCCGCAAAGCCGAACAGGCCGAAAATTTTCGCAAGCTCTTGATCGCAATCTCAAGCGACATTCGCGTGTTGTTGGTTAAACTCGCTGACCGCCTGCACAACATGCGCACGCTTGAGCATATGACGGAGGAGGGACGCCAGCGCGTCTCGCAAGAAACCCTTGATATTTACGCGCCTCTCGCAGGCCGCATGGGGATGCAGGGCATCCGCGACGAACTCGAAACGTTAGCCTTCAAGTGGTTGTTTGCTGATGCGTTCCAAACTGTTACCGGCAAGCTCGCGGAGTTGCGGCAGAAGAACGAAGGCTTGGTCGAAGATATCCGGTCAGCCCTTGATGCAATGCTGACTGAATCCGAAATAGCTGGCGAGATTTCCGGCCGCGAGAAAAAGCCGTTTTCGATCTGGAGCAAAATGCAGAACCGCCAGATCGGTTTAGAGCAACTGTCCGACATCTATGCGTTCCGGGTCATCGTCGATTCGGTTGATGACTGTTACCGCGCGCTTGGGCTGGCGCATGTCAAATGGCGGACGGTGCCGGGCCGGTTCAAAGATTACATCTCGACACCAAAGCAAAATAACTATCAGTCGATTCATACGACCGTTGTCGGGCCGCGCCATCAGCGCGTCGAGTTACAAATCCGCACCCGCAAGATGCATGAGATTTCCGAAGATGGTGTCGCGGCCCACGCCCTCTACAAAGAAAGTCAGAGCCTCAAAGTCAACGGCCACGGCATCGTCCTTAAGGATGGCCAAACCGAAAAAGATATCGGTCCCTATGCCTGGCTTCGTCATTTGGTGGCGACGCTTCTCGAAGGCAACAATCCAGAAGAGTTTTTGGAGCATACCAAGCTCGAGCTGTTCCAGGATCAGGTTTATTGTTTTTCCCCGAAGGGCCGCTTAATTGCTCTGCCGCGCGGCGCCACGCCGTTGGATTTCGCCTACGCAGTCCATACCGACGTCGGCAATCTTGCGAGTGGCGCCATTGTCAACGGCCGCCACGTTCCGATCGACACGCAGCTCCGCAACGGCGATGAAGTTGAGATCACAACGTCGAAAACCCACAGCCGGCCGGCAGCGTGGGAAAATTTCGCAGTCACCGGGCGTGCTCGGTCAGCGATCCGCCGCGCTGCGCGTGACGCAGGTAAGCGGCAGTTTGCTGAACTCGGGCGGCGTTTACTGACTGCGGCGCTTGAGCGTGTTGGGCGCACATACTCTGAAGACCAATTAAAAAAAGCCTTGCCGGCATTGAACCAAAAGTCGGCGGAGGACGCGCTTGGAGCTATTGCGCGGAGTGAAGTGCCGGTTGACACGGCTGTTGCCGCGCTGGCGCCCGATGCTGTCAAACTCGCCTACAAACCGGCCGGGCGGCTCGATCACAGCCGCGGGCAGAACGGCTGGTTTAATTTCATCAACGTCCCCGGTCTCAAGTTTCGCATGGGTTCGGCGTCAGGGCCAGACAATGTCAAACCTGATGGCGTGGCGGCGGGGCAGGTGGAGCCCGGCGGCGGCGCCGTTTCGCTCAGGGGCATGAAGACCGATATGCCAGTCCGGTTGCCTGACGGCGGCGCGATACCCGGAGATCGCATTGTCGGCGTGCTGGTTCCCGGCGAGGGCATCAACATTTACCAAATTCATTCGCCTAAACTCAAAGAGTTCGAGCACGAACGCTGGATCGATGTATCGTGGGATGTCGACCCCAAAAATCCTGAGCGGTTTCCGGCCATCATCCGTGTGTCAGCACCCAACAAGCCGGGATCTTTGGCCCAAATCGCCGATGTGATCGGACAAGCGGGTGGCAACATCGAAAACCTGCGCCTGACCAAGCGAGCCGTGGATTTCACTGAAATGCGTATTGAAGTCGAAGTCTTGGATCTGGCCCACTTGAACCACATTCTGGGTGGCCTCAAGCAGAAAGCCATCGTCAGCAGTGCTGAGCGGGTGTTCGAATAGGTATTATAAACGCTAAACAGTGGACCATGTTTCGTTATGAGTGCCGATAAGTCTTCCGCCCGCTCTACAAAGAGTTCGTCAGCGCCTCATTTGCGGCTCGGCGTCAACATTGATCACGTTGCAACTTTGAGGAACGCGCGTGGCGGCCGCCATCCTGATCCCGTTCGCGCAGCCCTCACTGCGATCGAAGCCGGTGCCGACGGTATCACAGCGCATTTACGCGAGGACCGGCGTCACATCACGGACGCTGACATGGCGCGTTTGAAAGCTGAAATCACAAGGCCGTTGAATTTCGAAATGGCGGCCACCGGAGAGATGGTCATAATCGCCTTGAAGACCGTTCCGAATGCCTGCTGCTTGGTGCCTGAGCGGCGCGAAGAGCGGACCACAGAAGGCGGGCTCGACGTCGTGCGCGGAGAGAATAATCTAAGCCGCATCACCAATGAGCTCAAAGGCGCCGGCATTCGCGTGTCGCTGTTTATTGAGCCTGATCCCAAGGCGATTGATGCGGCTCACCGGATTGGCGCCGATATTGTTGAGCTGCACACCGGGCGCTATTGCGAACACGCACTTGAAAATGATGGGCCTGCCACTGCAAAAGAGCTGTTGCGTTTGATCGCGGGCGCCAAGCGTGCTGCAGGTCATGGCCTTGAAGTTCACGCCGGACACGGGCTGACTTACAACACAGTTGCGGCCATTGCCCGCCAGCCGGAGTTTGTTGAGCTCAATATCGGCCATTTTCTTGCCGGTGAAGCAATCTTCACTGGACTTGATGCTGCGGTCCGCCAGATGTGCGCTTTGATGTCAGAAGCGCGCGCTTTGGGCCCTGCGTCCTAATGGAGCCATCATGATCCTCGGCATCGGAAACGACCTGATCGATATCCGCCGAATCGAGAGCACGCTCGAACGTTTCGGTGACCGGTTTCTTGATCGCGTTTTTACCGCGGCCGAACGTAAAAGATCCGAGGCGAAGGCAGGCCGCGTGGCGTCCTATGCAAAGCGCTTCGCCGCCAAAGAAGCCTGCTCAAAAGCGCTCGGAACCGGGCTCCGGAACGGCGTATTTTGGCGAGATATGGGCGTCGTCAACCTGCCGTCCGGGCGCCCGACCTTGAAATTAACTGGCGGAGCAGCCGAGCATTTGGCGCGCATGACACCGGCCGGGTTTGAGGCGCGGATCGATTTGACCTTAACGGATGAACATCCGTTAGCCGAGGCCATGGTTATTATCTCTGCGGTGCCGTTGACAGCGATCGCCCGCGGCTAAACCGGGCGGGAAATCCATTCTGGGCAGCCGTGGCGGCTTGGCCACTTTGCGTTGGCCTGTGGAATGGCTATAGCCTCTTTAATAGCCAAAGAGACGGTGCCTGTGGAGACGGACATGAGCCTTGAAAAGATAACAGACAAGGCCGTTCAGAAGGCAGCTGGCATGGACGGCGACGAAGGCTGGGGCGAGACGACAAAGATTATCTTTCAGGCGCTCGCGATCGCACTCCTAGTCCGGATTTTCTTGTACCAGCCGTTCAACATCCCGTCGGGCTCAATGAAGGACACGCTGCTGGTTGGCGACTACATCTTCGTTTCCAAAATGAGCTACGGTCTATCGCGCTATTCGTTCCCGCGTACGCTCAACATTTGTGTGCCGTACACTGGTTGGTGCACCGGCGACTTTAGAATTTTGCCCGACATGATTGCCAAGGATCATCGGATTTTTGCAGGCGAGCCGAAACGCGGCGACGTCGTTGTCTTCCGGCTGCCGCGTGACACGTCAATCGACTACATCAAGCGCTTGGTCGGCATGCCAGGCGACAAGGTTCAAACGAGAGACGGCGTGCTTTATGTCAACGACAAGGCCGTGCCGAAAGAGCCAAATGGCAGCTTCGACAACATCGATTGCAACGATGGCTACGATTGCTCTGAACGCCATTATGGGAAGTTCAAGGAAACATTGCCGAATGGCGTCGTCCACGGCACCCTTGATCTCGGCAAGACCGACGCCGATAACCGCGGGCCTTTCCAGGTGCCGGCCGGGCACTACTTCATGATGGGCGACAATCGTGACAACTCGATTGATAGCCGGTTTTCCAATGGCGTCGGCTTCGTTCCCTACGAGAATTTAATTGGCCGCGCCGACATCATTTTCTATTCTTGCGAGTCCGAAGTGGCTGGCACCTGCAGTTGGTTCAAGCCGTGGTATTGGCCGTTTGAAATTCGTTGGAGCCGGCTGTTCAAAGCCGTCAGATAGGAGCCCATGTTCAGGGCCCGCAAATATAAGGTGTTGGAAAAGTCGCTCGGTTACAAGTTCCGGGACGAGAGCATACTGGCGCGCGCGCTGACCCATTCGAGTTACAAGGGCACGGCCAAGGCGTCGAGTGACAATGAGCGGATGGAGTTCATCGGTGACCGCGTGCTTGGCCTCGCCGTCTCTGAGCTGCTGCACGAGAATTTTCCGAACGCTAACGAAGGCGAGCTGGCGCGCCGGTTCAACAAGCTGGTCAGAGGCGAGACGTGTGCGATTGTCGGCCGCGCCGTCGGCCTCGGACCGTTTATGATTTTGTCTGAAAGTGAAGCCCAAAACGGCGGGCGCGATAAGGATACGATTTTGGCTGATGCAATCGAAGCCGTCCTGGGTGCGATTTTTCTCGATTCAAACTTCGACAAAGCCCGCGCCGTTGTAAGGTCCCTATGGTCACCGCATTCCGAGCAACAGAGTAAGACTGCGACTGCAGCAACAGCTGACGCTAAATCTGCGCTGCAGGAGTGGGCGCAGGGCCGAGGACTGCCGCTGCCGCAGTATCAAGAACTGGAACGGACCGGGCCAGATCATGCGCCAGTGTTTAAAACCGAGGTTCGTATCCGTGGCCGTGATCCAGCGACAGGGCGCGGCGCGTCTAAACGCGCTGCTGAACAAGCGGCTGCGTCAGCCTTGCTTGAACGTGAAGGTGTGACGGCTGCTCTGCATGCCCAAGCGCAGACTGGTCAGCGCAATGGTTGATCAAAAACAAACAACGCCGGCTGCCGGCGCACCGTCAACACCGGACCGCTGCGGGTTTATCGCTATCATCGGGCCGACAAACGCTGGCAAATCGACGTTGGTCAACACGCTGGTTGGCAGCAAAGTCACGATCGTTTCGCACAAAGTGCAGACGACGCGCGTGCCTGTGCGCGGCATTGCCATCGAAGGCCGGAGCCAGCTGGTTTTCATCGATACGCCCGGCATCTTCAATCCAAAGCGGCGGCTTGATCGCGCCATGGTCGATGCGGCGTGGGGTGGCACATCGGACGCTGACGCCGTAGTGCTTCTCATCGATGCAGCGCGCGGCTTCAGTGAAGATGTTGAAGGGATTGTCGAGCGGTTGGCGACCTGGAAAGGCACGCGCATTCTAGCTCTGAATAAGATCGACCGGGTTGAAGAAAAAGAAAATCTACTCAAGCTGACAGCTGCGCTGAATGAACGGATCGCGTTCGACCGCGTCTTTATGATTACCGCAACCGGCGGCAAGGGCGTTGCCGACTTCAGGCGCTATCTCGCGGGCGTGGTGCCTGAAGGTCCCTGGCACTATCCGGAAGACGACATCTCAGATACGCCGCTGCGCATTCTGGCCGCCGAAATCACACGCGAGAAAGTCTACGAGTACCTGCATCAAGAACTGCCCTACGACATTATGGTCGAGACCACCGAGTGGAAGGAAATCAAAAGCGGCGCCCGGATTGAGCAGACCATTTACGTCACCCGCGAGAGTCAGAAGAAAATTGTGCTGGGTGACGGCGGCTCGACCATCAAGCGCATTTCATCGGAATCGCGGGCTGAGCTGGCAAAAATGATCGAGCGCCCGGTGCATTTGTTCTTGTTCGTCAAAGTGCGGGAAAATTGGGAAAGCGACCCGGAGCGCTATCGTTCAATAGGTCTCGATTTCCCGAAAGAGTAGGAGGCCGCCAATGCGCTTCGCTGCAACTCTTGTCTTAACGCTGCTGGCCGTGGTTATATCAACTCAAGCGAGTGCTGCGGTCCGGTTGTGTTCGGAATCGCTGGCTGGCGATACAGGCAAGGGTGCGACGGAACTCATTGCCAAGAAGGCGGCGCTTAAAGACTGGTTCGCCAAGGCAAAGACGGCCGGCTATGCAGATGCGATTTGGCCCGCGGCGGCCGGCAAACAGTTGTCGTGTGTGAAGGCTGGCAAGGGCTTCGAGTGCATTGCAGTTGCGCGTGCGTGTACTATTGCGCAAAAAGCCCCGGATGGGTTCGTGCCAGCGCCGCGCGTGAAGACGCAGCCAACGGCAACGCTCCCCGAGACGCCGAATGCCGTGCCGGATGTAGCAGCAAATGGCATGGATGATGCGCCGCAGTACGCGCCACCTGCCGGCGCCGATCCTGAGAATTGAAGGCCCAATGCAGTGGACCGACGAAGCCATCATTTTGTCCGTCAGGCCGCATGGTGAAACTGCGGCCGTGGTCGAGATGTTTACGCGCCAGCACGGCCGCCATCTGTCGCTGGTGCACGGCGGCCGCTCGCGTCTGAAGCGTCCCGTTTTGCAAATCGGCAATCACGTTGAAGCGACGTGGAAGGCGCGGCTTTCCGAACACCTTGGCCACGCTTCGCTTGAGCTGCGCCGTGGCTATGCGGCGTCGGCGATGGAGGATGCGAAGGCGCTTGCGGGGTTGACGGCACTTTGCACTTTGTCACGGCTGCTGCCCGAGCGCGATCCGCATCCGAATTTGTATGAAGTGACGCTGTTTCTTTTAAGCTTTCTTGACGATCTCAGTGTCTGGCCAGCACTCTACGTGCGCTGGGAACTGGCGCTGCTCGAAGAACTGGGCTTCGGGCTTGATCTTACAGAATGCGCGGCAACAGGTGTCAATGACCAGTTGATTTACGTCTCGCCAAAATCGGGCCGGGCGGTCTCTGAGTCAGCGGGAGAAGAGTACAAAGACAAGCTTTTAAAGCTGCCCGCCTTTCTGACCAAAACCCGGCAGGCTGGCGTCACAAGCGTTGACATCAAAGATGGCTTGGCGCTGACCGGTTTTTTCCTGAACAGCCGCGTCTACGCTCCCCACGATAACACCATGCCCGATGCGCGCGTGCGGTTACATGCAATGCTGACGAAGTGATGTAGCCCGCGGTGAGACGATTGCACAAACTCAATCGCAACATGCGCCGAGGCTCGCCGGGTCCCGCCGCCGCGGGATGACGAGGGGTGAGAGCGGTGACCTTACTTTTGCAGCCATTGCTCTAAAATATTCTACATCCCGCGGAGGCGGGACCTGCAGTGCCGAACGAGATGCGCTTCGTATTTTTGACATTGGTAATGCGAAGCCAGCAGTTCACTTGACCTTCTCGCGGGCGGCGATTTCGACGGTCAATCCGCTCTTGGCGTCGCCCTTCAGCATGTAGACCTTGTCTTGCGCGGCTTCATACTGGGCATTGACGGGCTTGGCGCTCTTGCCTTTGCCGAATTTATCAAATGCGATCGTGCCCGGCATGCAGGCCGCGTGCGTGACGGCGAAATGCGGTTCGATGGTGCGCGTCTCGCCGCTGAACGAATACGTCACCGGCAGTTTGGTGGAGTTCGAGATTTGGAATTCGAACTGCATAGACTTTGGCCGCGCGAACAATTGCACCGTCAAATACTTCGGCACTTTATCACTTGATGCGACGACGCCGACACCAATCTCAGTCACACTTGCGGACACCATATTGGACCGATGGCCCGGAGAATTGATCCAGCCTTCCACGGCTTTTTTCGCGAGATCCCGGGATTTGAAGCCGCGGCTATCGCTGTTGAGTGCCAGGTTTTCTCCAATCTGACACCAATCGTATTTTCCGGCTGAAATGCGGTCGCCGGCGCCGCGCCCGTCGGCCGTGTGCGAGAATTGGCCGGATTTGGCGAGATACTTTGCATAAGCGCGCGCGATTGCCGTCAGCGCAGTACTCGTCTTCACAGCCGCAAGTTTGTTCTCAGCCCGGAAGGCGTTCGTCATTTCGACGATGGCGGATTCAACTGTCGCGACGTCAGGTGCGGTCGAAGCCATGGCGTTACGTTTAGCCTTAAGGAGCGAAGCCCTGCGCCGGTACAGGTGGCGCATCGGGATCGATGATCGACTGTTCCGAGCGATTGTCGCGCTTGTAGATATCCGGTCGGAAATGAACGGTGCCGTTCGCTTCTGCCCAGGCTGTTATATACGAGAAATACACCGGAACTGGACGTGTCAAAGTCAGGTCGAGAGCCTGACCCTGTTGGAGTGTCGCTTCAACGCGTCCTGGATTTTCCCAGCCCGGCTCATAGCGGACGATCCATTCGGCCAGCTTGAAGACGTCCTGCACGCGCACACAGCCGGCACTGAAGGCGCGCAAGCGTTGCTGGAACAGCGGCTTCATCGGCGTATCATGCATGTAGACGCCTTCTGGATTCTGCATGTCGATACGGATCAGGCCAAGCGCATTTTGCGGCCCTGGATCTTGCCTGAACTTGATTTTTGAGGCGCTCGCCTGGGTCCAATCGATTGACGACGGATCCAATTCAGGGCCGTTGAAATCGTTTTGAAGGACGCGGATTTGTTCCTTCAAAATATAGTCCGGCTCTTTTTGCAGACGCGGGATGACGTCGAGTTGCGCCACGCTGTCGGGCACCTTCCAATAAGGGAAGAAGTTGAGGCCCTTGATCATGGCGTGCAACTCTGGCGTTTCGCGGTTTTCGCGGCCGACGATGACGCGGTGACGTTGCTGAACTTGGAAGCGTTCAACGGCTTCAAGCTGAAACGCCGGGACGTTGACCAGCACATAGCGATCTTCGACTTGCTGACGCAGGAGTTGAACGATGCGGTCGTAATTGCGGCGCAGCTGATTGACACGTTCGTCGGCAGTTACATTGAGCGCGGCCAAAGTTGATTGATCGACGCGGCCCGTCGGCCGGAGACCATTGCGTTCCTGGAACCGCACGACGGCGGCTTCGAGCGTTGAATCAAATTGGTAGTCGCTTGAAACTTGACTGCCCGGCATATCGCCAGTTGCGGCCAAGCGGCGGCGCAACAGTGGCACCCGGTCTTCATCGTCTCCCGGCCGCATCATCCGGTTGCCCGGTATAACTGGCCAACCGCCGCGGCTGGCGATTTTCTCGTATTTGGCGATCGCCCCCTGGATTTGTTCGGCCATCTCGTCGCTGCGCCAGGGCAAGTCGTCAGGGCGCAAATCGTTCAATGGATCAGGTTTGACGGCTGGGCGGGGCTCGTTGCGCGACTTGTCGTTGTAGTTTGGCGAGCCGAAGCCTTGGATGCCCTCCCACCAGCTTTGGGCGCTCGCGGGCTTGATAGCGCATAGGCCCACGGCGACGGCAATGAAAGCGATCAAAAGCGGCCCGGCCTGAGAGCATCTGGTGTGGCGCGTGAACGCGAATAGTCCCGACATTCCAGATCCTTAGAGCTTTGAAACCGAACCTGTGACGGGTCGTTCATGACCGGCGGCGAATAGGCCGGTAACCAACCCCGACAGGGCCTCAACCATATGGCTAAACAATGGCTTACTACCAACGCTAGAGGTGCCGTTCTACAGCCAAAAGCTACGCTGTGTTGTTGCCAGAACATCGCAGCGTTGCGCTAGACGCACGGCTTACGGCCGACTGGGTCGCTTGCGCAACACGATCAAATCAGCGACGACGTGCGACTGAGCGATAAATAGGGACTGACGTGTTTACAGGCATCATTTCAGACGTCGGCGAGTTGGTTCGCCGTGACGGCGGACGGTTCGCAATCCGCTCGTCCTATGATGCAGCGTCGATTGCGCTCGGTGCCTCGATCGCCTGCAATGGCTGCTGCCTGACAGTTGTCTCAAAGGACCCGGTGGCTGGCGGCTCATTGTTTAGCGTCGACGTCTCGAACGAGACGCTGTCTAAAACGACGCTCGGATCGTGGCAGCCTGGGCGGCCGATCAACCTTGAGCGCGCCCTCAAAGCCGGTGACGAGCTCGGCGGGCACTCGGTCAGCGGTCACGTTGACGGGGTGGCGCGGATCGCTGCCATCACCGCCGATGGTCTGTCAAAAAAGTTTGAATTTGATGTGCTGCCGGGGCTCGCAAAATTCGTTGCGGCGAAGGGATCGGTTGCCCTCGATGGCACCTCGTTGACCGTTAACTCCATTGCCGGCAACCGCTTTTCTGTGAACCTGATCCCGCACACCTTGACCTACACAACATGGGGGCGCACAAAGCCCGGCGACGACGTAAATTTCGAAATCGACCTCATCGCGCGCTATGTCGCCCGCCTCATGGAACAAGCGACTTGATGACAGGCCCAAGCACAGCCGCCGCCAAGAAGCCGCACGCATTCTTGTCCTCGATCGACGCGATCTTGGAAGACATGCGCAACGGCCGCATGGTCGTGCTCGTCGATGCGGAAGACCGTGAGAACGAAGGCGACCTGATAGTTCCGGCACAGATGGCGACGCCAGAAGCCATCAATTTCATGGCCATGCACGGCCGCGGCTTGATCTGTTTGGCGATGACGCAAGCCCGCGCCACCGATTTGAATTTGACTTTCATGGTGCCGAACAACGCCTCGCGTAATCGCACAGCGTTTACAGCTTCAATTGAGGCCCGCGAGGGTATTACCACCGGCATCTCTGCGCGCGACCGCGCCCGCACCATTGCGACCGCCATCGATCCAACCAAGAGCCACACTGACATCGTTTCACCAGGCCACGTGTTCCCGCTGATTGCCCGCGAAGGCGGCGTCTTGATCCGCGCCGGTCACACCGAAGCCTCTGTCGATCTCGCGCGCCTTGCCGGGCTGTTCCCGGCCGCCGTCATTTGCGAAATCATGAACGACGACGGCACCATGGCGCGTGTGCCAGATTTGGTGCCATTCGCTGCCAAGCACGGCCTTAAGATCGGCACCATCGAGGATTTGATCGCCTATCGCTTGAACCACGACCAGCTTGTGCGACGCGTCGCCAGTCAAGAGGTGTCGAGTGCATTTGGCGGCCCGTTCACGCTCCATGTCTACACAACGACCGTTGAACCAGTTGAACATTTGGCGCTGGTGAAAGGCGACCTCACCAAGCCCGGCCCAGTGCTGGTGCGCGTACATGCCATCAATGCGCTCAGCGATCTGTTGGGCATTGGCGATGAGGCCGATATCGGTACGCTGCTCGCCAAATCGATGCGCGCCATCGAAAAAGAAGGCCGTGGCGTCGTTGTGCTAATCCGCGATCTGGGTGCGAAAAGTATTTCGGATTGGGTGCAGAAGCGCGCCACCAATCCAAAGGCCGAGAAGTCGAGCCGCGAGCGGCGTCAAGTTGAGATCGGTGTCGGATCGCAAATTTTGCGCGACCTCGGCGTCAGTGACATGACGCTGTTATCAAACTCGCAGCAGCACGTTTATGTCGGGCTCGAAGCGTTTGGCTTGCGCATCGCCGGCACACGGCGGATCGAGTAACCGGCCATGGTTGTCAAGAAATCAAAACAATCCGGCTCTGCTGCATCTTTGCTCAACTACGCAACGGGCGCGCGCGTTTTAATCATAGCGAGCCCTTACTACGAAAAAATTACGAGCCATCTTGACGCTGGTGCGACTGAGGTGCTGGCGGCCCATTCCTGCGATTTTGACCGCATAACCGTGCCTGGCGCGCTCGAAATACCTCAAGCCCTGCGGCAGGCCGCCAGCGCGGGGCTCATTGGCGGCAGCGGTAAAACGCGCTATGCGGGCGCCATCGCATTAGGGTGCGTGATCCGGGGCGAGACGTCCCACTACGACATTGTTTGCAACAACGCCAATCATTGGCTGATGGAGTCCGTTATTCACCACACGATCCCCTTTGGTAATGCGATTTTGACCGTCGACACCGAGGCGCAAGCCTTGGCGCGCGCAAAAGGCGGTGCGGCTGGGAAAGGCGGGGACGCGGCGCGTGCATGTCTCAGTTTGATTTGGCTCAATCAGCAGTTCGCAAGCACCAAGGCGTCGAAGTCATGACGACGGCGAAACGAACCAAGGCCGTGGCTGATGGCGCGCCGAAGCCGCGCAGTGTTTCGCGGCTGGCTGCCGTGCAAGCGTTATATCAAATGGATATGGCCGGAACCGACCTCTCCGATGTGATTGAGGAATTCACCGAGCGATTCACCGAAGTTTCGGGATCCGAATCCGAAGCGGGCGACGGACTGGCCGGCGCCGATGCCACGTTTTTCGCCGACATCCTCCGTGGTGTGTTGCGCCGTCAGCTTGAGATCGATCCGCTCATCGATGCGCAGTTGGCAACCGGCTGGCGGCTGGTGCGTGTCGACAGCATCTTGCGCGCTATTCTGCGCGGCGGGGTGTTTGAATTGATGGAACGTCAAGATGTTCCCGGCCGAGTCGTCATCAATGAATACATAAATATCGGACACGCGTTTTTCGATGATGAAGAACCGAAGGTCATCAATGGCGTCTTGGATCGTATTGCGCACCAATTGCGTCCCAAGGAATTCGAACGCAAGCCTTAGGATAGATTGATCGCCGCGCTTCAAGCGCTTCATGACGGGCCGGGCCGCGTCCGCTGAAGCCGATGTTGGCCGGAGCGAGCGCGTCTTCGCGAAGTCCAGCATCCTTTGAGCTGGCTGCATGCCGGGCTTCGGCCAGGGGCTCACTCCGGCCTACACTCTCTCGTCATCCCCGCCCTGGGCAGTGATCCGTCCTGTTGCAGAACAGACGAGTTTTTCTTTTTTAGTACAGAACAACGATATTAGATCGCAATTAAATTTCTGGCTTGACGGATCCCCGCCCAAGGCGGGGATGACGGGAGCGGGGGCATGCACTTTTGGGGATTGACTGCAACGACGGCGCGGAATTCCGAGTCTTCATGCTATGGATGATGCTGCGATTCAATCTGCGGTGCCTCGAACATGAAAATCGTGACTTGGAACATCAACGGCATCAAGGCACGGGCCGAAGCCGTTGCAACCTATTTGCGCGAAATGCCACCCGACGTGCTGTGCTTGCAGGAAATCAAAAACGTCGACGAAGGTTTCCCAGCGGCGATTTTTGAGGATGCGGGCTACACCATTCATACCCACGGACAAAAGGGCTTCAACGGCGTCGCTATTGCCTCGAAGTTCACGCTTGAAGATGTGACGCGGCGGTTGCCAGGCGCTGACGAAGACGAGCAATCCCGATACATCGAAGCCACCGTGGTCAGGCCCGAGGGCGCGGTGCGTGTTGCGTCGCTGTATTTGCCAAATGGCAATCCACTCGGCACGGAAAAATTCACTTACAAACTCGGCTGGATGCAGCGGCTGCAGGCGCACGCACAAGCCTTGCTCGCCGATGAAATGCCGGTTGTGCTAGCTGGCGATTTCAATGTCATACCGGAGCCAGCCGATGCCAAGCGTCCGGATGCATGGACCGGCGACGCGCTATTTCAGCCGGAAAGCCGGGCGGCTTTTCGTGCGCTTTCGCATCTTGGCTACACCGACGCGATCCGCGCCTGCCATCCGGGTCCAGGCGTCTTTACGTTTTGGGATTATCAAGCCGGCAGTTGGCAGAAAGACGATGGCATCCGTATCGACCACCTGATGCTGTCGCCCCAAGCCGCCGATCTTCTCGTGTCAGCCGGAATTGATCGCATCACACGCGGCTGGGATAAGCCGTCAGACCATGCGCCGGTTTGGATAGAGCTGGATGTCCAATAGTGTTGCGCCTCTGATGCTTTAACGCGGACCCGGCACGTTCCACATTGTTCGTGGTTTTGGACACGAAATTCAAATTTCTTGCTGCGATCGACCCAAGGATGATGTCCTCGAAAATGATCATCCAGTAGGTTGGGTCTCGCGAAGCCGCTCGACCCGGCCTACGGCTGCCCAAATTTTTTGGCACCGGGTGGCGCGTCACTCAAACGTATCTTCTTTGATCGCGGTGGGCTCGTCCTCGAACGCTGACGGCAGCGTGTCTTTCATAGATAGTCCAGAGTCGTGATCAGCGGCCGTAAACGTTTCCCGCAAGATGCCGCGCAGATCGGCTTTCCTGGGTTCAAGTGGCAGGTGTTCGTCGTCTGAAATGCGGGTGCCGATCCACTTGTGCTCGACTTCTTCCGCATGCGCGACCGCATCGTAGAGCATCTCGCTCGAAACAATCGTTTCACCCGTGAGGCGTCCCATTGCAGCTAGCACCTGATAGCTGGTGACGACCAAGTCACGCTTCGTGCGTGCGAGCTGTATTTGGGCGTCGAGATACTCCTGCTCGGCGTTCAAGACGTCAAGCAAAGTCCGCTGGCCGACTTTTTCTTCCTCGCGGGTGCCTTCAAGTGCCGTCTTGTTAGCTTCAATCTGGATTTGGTCAGAGCGCAGCTGTGCCCGCGCCGCTTCGAGCCGCGACCAGGCCGACGTCACGTTTTCGATAGCTTCAGTCCTGGCCTGTTGGATTTCTTGAATCCGGCCAACCTGTTGCTGCTTAGCCTTGCGGACGCGGGCGTGAACTTCGCCGCCTTCGTACAAGGGCACGTTGATACGGCCGGTGATCGTGGCGTTGTCTTGTTCCTCGATGAAGTTGCTGGCGCCACCGCCGGTGTGGGTATAGCTGGCTTCTAAGTTGACCTCGGGCAAGAAATCGCCCCAGGTTTTGTCAACGCCAAAGCGTGCCGCTTCTTCGCGGAATAGGGCTGCAACGACCTGTGGGCTCTCGCGCTCGGCCGTATCGATGGCGTGTTCGAGTTCGCCCGGTAGTTGCTTCAATTTATAGGATGGCTGCTTCAGGCTTCCCGGCGTATGGCCGACGATGCGCGCATACGTGGCGCGAGAAATTTTGAGGTTCGCTTTGGCCAGGTCGGCGTCGGATTGCGCGCGGGCATAGCGGGCTTCCGCTTGCGCCACATCCGTTTTTGTTACCTCTTGCGCTGAGCGCCGGGCCAGTGCGGCATTCAATTCCTGCTTCAGCACGGCCGTCGTGCGCTCGCGGATGCTCACTATGGCCTGGTCGCGAACGACATCGGCGTAGGCCGTGACGGCTCCGAGCAAAACTTCCGATTCAACGGCACGCAACTGCTCGCGCCCCTCGCTGACAAACGCCTTTGCTTCGTTGACGGCATTGAGGGTCCGGAAACCTGAGAAGATCGGCTGGGTCAGTGTGAACTGATACGACCACGGGTTTACGATGCCAGCAGACGATGAGTCGGGCACAGTGGAGGTATTCCGGCGCGTGGTGTCGGCATTGAACCCGATGCGTGGCCGGAAACCGGAACGCGCCACGGCAACATCTTCGTCCGTCGCTCGGAGGCGTGCACGTTCCGCTTCGAGGCGCGGGTTGGCGGTATAGGCTTGATTGAGCGCCTCGGCCAGCGTCTCGGCATTGGCCGTTGAGATCAGTATTGGATGCGAGATTGCCACGAGCGAGAGCACGCAGGCAGCCACGCGCACGCGCGCGCCGCTCCGCATTGCCACCCCGAATACCCGGGTCCTACTCGCCATTGCCTGCTCCAAACGCCGGACAAAGTAGTCCGCGTCTGCATTTGGCGGCTATTCGGTGAAGGAAAGGTAAAGGGCTGTTACGAGATGAGACGCGCGACCGTTGTCAGTGATTACTAAAACGTAAACACCGATTTGCGCTCAAAGCCAGGAAGCGGCGCGGCGCTGGCATCAAAGGCTTCAACGGAACTGGTGCCTGTCGAATGCCGCCGCCATATCGTTGCCTTGCTGGAGGGGCCGTAACCCACAATAGCTGCCAAGCGCCCGCCTGGTGCCAACTGGCTCAAAAGCTCAACTGGCTCGGTCTCGATCGCGCCTTCGACCAAAATCACGGCATACGGCGCGGATTTTGCGAAACCGGTCACGAGCGGTCCTTCAATGATCTCGGCGTTCTTGATCGCGTGCTTGGTAAGCGCGAGCTTTGCATGCGCGGCAAGTGCCGGATCGCTTTCGAGGACATAGACATTGCGGGCAAGAGTGGACAGCACCGCTGCCGAATATCCCATCGCCCCGCCAACGATCAGCACGCGATCTGTGGCGTTAATATCGGCCAACTGCGCCAGCTTGGCGAACACGCGCGCTGGCATCAGTGCGCGGAGCGGCGTACCAGCCGATGCCGGCATCAGCGGCACATCGAGATCACCGTAGACGACGGCGGCCTGAGCCGCGGGCACAAAATCCTCGCGCGGCACCTCAAGCATCGCCCGGATCAGGCGCCGGTCGGTGATATCGCTCGGCCGCACCTGGCTTTCGACCATATTATTGCGCTGCAATGCCAGGCTAGTCATCTGAGGCCTCCTGTTCGAAGCAAAAGCCATACGGCAAGGCTTCCACAAGGGCAATTCGGCAAAAAGCGTTGGGGATTCAGAAGGACTTAGCGGCTTGTAAAGGGTTCCGAACCCATGATAGGAGGGCGTCTCCCAGGGTTGACCACCCGGGGCGGCACTCAGGTGCCAGGATGGCCACGTGGCGGAGTGGTTACGTAGCGGACTGCAAATCCGCGTACCCCGGTTCAATTCCGGGCGTGGCCTCCAAATAAATACAAAGTGTGAGTGCTGAACATCAAGATCACGCCGGACGCATTGACCGTCGCGATTCAGTGCTTGAGTGGTTTGATCAACTGGCGCGGTCAAAGTTTGCGCCAGTCCTTATTTTTCTCCACCGTTGACGGTTGAGAGCGTGTGCCTCGCGCTCGCCGGTTGCGAACTCGTGACCTTGTTCCCCAGGGAACACTCCATATGACAGCCGCCTGTTACGTTTGGAACAGCCCGGCGACAGCTCCGGGGGTCCTGCAAACCGTTGGAGGCTATCTTGCCAACACTCACACCGTATCAGACGCCGTGGACAATAGAGTTCCTGAATACTTTGAGCACAGGCAACGACTGGTGGGCCGCTTGGTTCAACGATGACCACTACATGTTTGGCGATGCCGGCAACGACACGATGTTCGGCGCCGGCGGCAACGACACGCTGGCCGGAGGGGCCGACAACGACACGATCTACGGCGGTGCTGGAAACGACGATCTCTTCGGCGATTCGGGGAGCGATACCCTTGTCGGCGAACTCGGCCTCGACCAGCTCTATGGCGGTTCGGGAAGAGACTTTCTATGGTCCGGGTTGGGGAGCAATATTTTCCCGATTAATGGTGTTGCAAACGCGGTTTTCGACCAAGGCGGCTTCCTGAGCGGAGGGACTGGAGACGACATTCTTAATGTAGAGGTTTTCCTCGACGGCGCGCTTGGCCTCGACGGCGGCGACGACACGGACTGGGTCATATTCCAGTCGGCGAATACCTGGCAGACTGGTATTCCCGCAAGCCTTCTCTCCAATTTGTTGGACCTTGAATCTGGGATTGGTGAAACTGCGGTCGGCGGTATCCTGACCGTCACGCGGGTAGAGCATATCGCCGGCGGCGACTACCGCGACGAGTTCTAC
>JANNFX010000199.1:0-13503 GCA_031380225.1 Hyphomicrobium sp. | reverse complement strand
TAAGTCTTTGATTTAATTGGTCGGAGCGAGAGGATTTGAACCTCCGACCCCCAGTCCCCCAGACTGGTGCGCTAACCAGGCTGCGCTACGCTCCGATTTGCGATCCTTGTGCCTCGCGCCTGCCTTGAGGTCAACCGGATTAGGCCGGATGGCCGAAAAGCCGCTGAATTGGAGCTCAGGAACGGCGGCAGCCGAAAGAGATGCGGCTCGGATCTCGGCGTCTAAAGCATCATCGGACGGTACGGAATCGCTCTCGCCAATCACCGGTCCGATAAAGATGCTCTAGAATCCAAATTCTAGCGCCATTTCATCCAATCCGGGGATCGCCATGGAGATCCTGTCCGATCGGATATCGCTCTAGGTTTGAGCTATTCCGCGGCGCGTCCGATCAGAGCTGAAAGTGCTGCCGGCGACGCGGGTAGTGCGTTGACCTCCGGCACGGCCGTTTCTCGTGCGAGAGCACAAGCGGCGACACTGGCCCCGGCTCGCAGATCTGGCAACGAAAGATCATGGACCGCGTAAAGCGCTGTTGCCTCGAGCAGGTAGGTCTGAGCCTCGTCACTTGCAAGACCTTGGCCACCGATAATCCCAAGACCAGTCAACAAGCGGCCGATGCCACGGCCATCGCACTTTGCCAGTGCTTCGAGACGCACCCAGGCTTGCAGCAATCTTTGTTCGCGCTCTTCTGGAAGCGGCGCGCCACCGGCCAAACGCCGGGCTGCATCCTCGATGCGTTGACGCCGTTCATCGGCGACGTGACGCGGGCGTACCGGCTCGAGATCGACGCCGATCGGACCGCCGCGGCAGATGCCAACTAAGGCGAAGCGCTCGACATGTGTCAGACTGAAGTCGCCCGGCGCGCCGGCGAGATAGGGTTTACCCGTGCCGGCAAGCGCGTACGGCGCGCCGCGCCATGACGTCCCGAACGCCCGTTCAATCATAAGGCGTAACGCGATATAAGCGGCGCGGCGTTCGATGGCCGCTTGAGGCGTGACGCTGCGTTCGATTTTCGCGAGTTCGTCGGGCGAGAGGCGTGGCGTTACATTTTCAATGACATCAAGCGATGGAGCACAGGCCCGCAAATCGGCAAGCCACAACTCAACAGCGGCCACTGCAGGCAGCGCCGGGCGGCCTCTGCTTTCGTACGCTACAGGTTGGCGGCCATCGCCTGTCACAATCGGCTCCTCGACTACTCTCCATTGCTAGAATACAGCCGCTGGCCGCCAGAAACCGGGGCGGCGCAGCAACACTTCGTCCTCAAAGAACAGAACCGGACGTTAGCGTTAAGAAGCCCGGCCACTGGCGGCGGCTGGTCGCGCCGGACCCTGGTCCGAGCCGCCACGTTGCAGTGCCTTTGGTCCGGCAGCCTTGGCGCTGAGAAGTGCCCGGCAAGCCTCAAGTTCGCTGATTAATTGCTGAATGATCTCGTCTCGCGTTGGCGGCCGCTTTGGCGCTGCGGCAGCACGTGGAGCTGGGCCGTCACCGCCTTTGATCCGCGCTGGCCGGCCGCGCTTGCCCTTGGCCTGACTGGCTTCCAGCTTGGCGGCTTTTTCGGCGAACGCCTTGACCTGATCGATGCCCTGTTCGCGCAGAATCTTCTGCACGCCCTTGATGGTGTAGCCTTCCGCGTGCAGCAGATGGCGGATGCCGCGCAATAAGATCATGTCTTCGGGGCGATAGTAACGGCGGCCGCCACCGCGCTTCATTGGCTTGATTTGTGGGAATTTTGCTTCCCAAAAGCGCAGCACATGCTTCGGCACGGCGAGCTCGTCGGCGACCTCGCTGATCGTTCTAAATGCTTCGATGGACTTGCTCATCACACCCTCAATACAAACGGATCACAGCGCTCAACTTGAGCCCGACCCGATCGGCTTACCCCTGAGACAGAGTGTTAGCGTCAATTCGAGAGCCGTCACGCACTAATGCAAACCTATCCGCAACAATGTGCTGAGGCAGCATCAATAGCCGCGCGAGTGTTGCGCTGATACCAACGCAAACTTGAGTTTTGCGCGATGTGAATAAGTTGAGAAAAAGCTGATTTTACTCGGCGGCCTTGCGGCGCGAAAGACCAGCGTTGATACGATCCTTCATGATGTTGCTTGGCCGGAACACAAGCACACGGCGCGGCGTGATCGGAACTTCTTTGCCAGTCTTGGGATTGCGGCCCACGCGTTGGCCCTTTTGGCGTATCCCGAACGAGCCAAACGACGACAATTTTACAGTATCTCCAGCCGCGAGACTGATCGAGATTTCGTTGAGGACCAGTTCGACAAGGTCCTGAGATTCATTGCGTGGCAATCCCACTTTGCGCACGATGGCTTCCGCCAAATCTGCCCGCGTCAACGTCTTTTCACCCATTACACCACGCTCCCCAGCTCGGTGGATTTTCCGGCATAGTACTGAGAAAGCAGGCCTCGTCAACAGCTTGGCGATCTCAACCGCCTGAAACTAAAGACGTATTTTCTGATTGCTGTAAATAAGGAACAGTTTTTATGCCGATTTAGTCTTACCAGCGGGCTAAAACGGCACCCCAGGTGAAGCCACCGCCCATGGCTTCCATGAGCACCAGGCTGCCATCCTTAATGCGATGGGTTTCGAAGGCGTGGTTCAGCGCGAGGGGGATCGAAGCTGCAGACGTATTTCCGTGCTTATTCAACGTCTTCACGATCTTGTCCGGATCGACACCAAGTTTTTTGGCAATGCCGTCCAGAATGCGGGCGTTGGCCTGATGGGGCACGAATAAGTCAATCTCATCGGCCGTGTAGCCGGTCATAACCAGGGTCTCTTCGATGACACCGGAAATTTTCTGAACGGCGTGCCGGAAGACCTCGCGGCCGTTCATCCGCAAATGCCCAACCGTTTTGGTCGAGCCTGGGCCGCCGTCAACGTAAAGCAAGTCTTCGTAGCGGCCGTCGGATCGAATGAGAGTTGATAGGATGCCGCGATCGTCACGGGTGCCATGCTGGGGTTGCGCTTCGAGAACAACGGCGCCAGCGCCATCGCCGAATAACACGCAGGTCGAGCGATCCGACCAATCGAGAATGCGCGAAAACGTTTCTGCACCGATCACGAGCGCGCGCTTGAACTGGCCAGTCTTCAGAAAGTTGTCGGCAATCGTCATGGCAAAGACAAAGCCCGAGCACACGGCTTGGACATCAAACGCGGCGCCCTTAGTGACGCCCAGTGCAGATTGAATTTTGACGGCAGTGGCGGGGAACGTCCGGTCTGGTGTGGCAGTGGCGCAAATCACCAAATCGATGTCGATGGGATCAATGCCAGCGCGCACCAGCGCTTGACGAGCGGCGGCGGTGCCGAGTGTCGACGTCAATTCATGATCTCCGGCGATGTGGCGCTGTTGAATGCCGGACCGCTCTACTATCCACTCATCGCTCGTGTCGACCATTTTTGCGAGTTCGGCATTGGTGAGAACGCGCTCGGGCAGCGATGCACCAACGCCTCTAACTACCGATCTAATCACTGCCACCACGTCAAACCTCTTCGTCGTCAAACATGTCTTGCTAGATACTCTAGGCGATTAAATCGCCAGCTTTGCTAGGTTCAGGCTTCGCTTGATCTTTGGCACCGGCCAAGGTGGCAGCAGGAACAGGTGGCGGTGTTTCAGCAAGCCGGTGATGAAAAGCGTCCGTATCGGCGCGAAGCCGCTGCAACAGGCCACTTTCAGCCATTTCATAGCCAAGATCAACGGCGCTCGCAAAACCAAACGCATCGGTGCCGCCATGGCTCTTGATTGCGATGCCGTTGAGGCCGAGGAACGTGCCGCCGTTAATGCGGCGCGGGTCTAATTTTTCTTTAAGGATGCGGAAGCCACTACGAGCCAGCACGGCACCCGCTTTGGTCAACAGCGAGCGCGTCATGGCGTCTTTCAGATATTGACTGATCTGACGTGCGGTGCCTTCGGCAGTCTTGAGCGCGATGTTGCCGGCAAAACCCTCTACAACCACGACATCAACTTTGCCGAGACCGATTTCGTTGCCTTCAACAAAGCCGCGGTAGTCGAGTGGCAGCGACGGAATAGACTTCAAAAGTACGTTGGCCTCGCGCACTTCGTCCGCGCCTTTGATGTCTTCGACGCCGACATTGAGCAGGCCAACGGTTGGGCGCTCGATATGGAACAGTGCACGCGCCATCGCAGCTCCCATCAGCGCGAATTCCGCCAGCTGTTTGGCGCTGGCACCGATATTGGCGCCAACGTCGAGGACGATGCACTCCGACTTTACGGTTGGCCACAAGGCGGCAATCGCCGGCCGTTCGATGCCTGACATCGGCCGCAACACCAGTTTCGACATCGCCATCAGCGCGCCGGTGTTGCCAGCCGAGACGGCAGCCTGCGCTTCCCCATGTTTGACGGCCTCAAGCGCCAGCCACATGCTGGAGCCTTTGCCACGCCGGAGCGCAACCGACGGCTTGTCAGTCATCGAGACGACGAGGTCTGTGTGGACGACGCGCGAGCGGTTCTTGAGGGCAGGGTGGTTAGCAAGCGCGGCGTTGATGCGGGCGTCGTCGCCGTATAAAATGAAGCTTAGTTGCGGATGGCGTTCAAGTGAAAGCGCCGCGCCCGGAATAACGACATCGGGCCCGTGATCGCCCCCCATGGCATCGAGCGAAAGTGTCCTCGGCTGGCCCATCTCACGGAGTGCCTTCGAAAAAATATATATTTATCAGACCATTACGAGGAGGCGGCGGACTGGCCCCGGGTCCCCAACCGGGCCGGACCATAGCCAGTCAAATGCCAGAACAAAACCCCGTTTTTTGAGCCATACCGGCGCAGGGGTCGGGGGCGAGGCGGGGGTTGATCCGCTGCCGCGTGGAGTTTCCTGCTTTTCGCAGCCTCTAAACATGCTGCGTCGTCAATTCCTTTATGCACAAGCTGCTATCCGCGCCGGTAACTGAACCGCGCCGGTCTAAACTGCGAGAGCCATGCAAAGCATGGACGGGTGGGAAACCGGCTTGTCAGATTTCTATATGATGGCGATTGCGACGACTTGAGGCTTCACGGATCCCGCCGTTGGCGGGCATGACGAGGCTTGAGGGATAACTTTTTTCGTGCGCAGCCCAACGCCGGCACGGTGCCGTCCCGTCTTTCATTGTTGGCGCACTACGCTCGCGGGCATTTTGTGGCGACTGCGTAAAGTTTTCTACTGGCCGAAAGCCGGTTGCAATTTGGTTTTCCAGTGCGAATAACAGATCCGTGAACCCGCCCCGCCAGCAATTTCTGAAGCGCCGCTCTTCTCTTCATTGCTTCTTCAACTTAGCCAGTGCAGCGAACGGATGATCGGAGCCGCTGTCGAGGCGATCGCGGAATGTGAATTCGGCGCCAGCTGCGCGCGGGTAGGGATCGAGGGCGGATGCGAGAAGGTCATACAACACACGGCCTATTTCAAGACTATCTCCGTCTAGGACTTCGACGTCAGGTTCATCAAGCACGGAGCGCTCAGCGTCGCTCAAGTGCTCAAGCCGCTCTGGTGGATTGAAGCCAACAGCAAAGCTCTCATCGATGTGCTCAACAACAGGGTCAAGCGTGACCACGCAGGCTTGCGTGACATTGGCTTTGAATGTTCCCTCAATCCGGTAACGGCGGCCACTTTGAATGCGAACTTCGTAGGCGGCATCGAAACTTGCAACATTGAGCACGCCGAGTGCGGCCTCAAGCGCATTAAGTTCGGCCGCCGACGCAGAACGTTTGATATCTAGTCCGCGCGCGCCGACGTCTTGAACAGTATGCGTCCAAGGTAGCGGTGCTTCAAGCGTCGGCGGTTGTGGCGATGGACCGGCCATCAGCTGCTCCCTGATTGTCGCCCTCGAACGAGGAGGGGTCTTATACGAATGTAATCTCGCCCGACGTGATGGCGCTATCGGGCAGCACGGTCAACGCAGTCGCGCGCGAGCGGACGGCTGTTGCCAAGCGCTCGGCACCACCCGGATGCCCGGCAAGTTCTGGTACATGCGAATTGACCGCTTCGACGAGTTTATTGTCGCCTGGCTGCAGCAGCGCGGCCCGGTATGTGAGGGCGCGCTCGAATAAGCCGGCCGTCGCCTTCTTAACCTTGCGATGAACTGTGACGTCGCCGACCCCCATCTCGCGCATATTGTCGTCGATATCAGTGACAAAGGCCTCGACCACCTGGCGTTCCAAGTCGTCAGCCCCCGGCAACTGCCGGATCCGTTCTGCGAGCAGAAAAACGTGCAAAACCAATATTTCGTAACGCCCGGCCGCCGTGTCCGGAACGCCGCAGTCCCGATAAAACGACGGATCGCGGGCGCCAGCCACGACCGCGCCATAAAGTTTATGAGCTGTAGCCTCAAGTTTGGACGGGCGTCTGTAGCGGCTAAACACGTCGCGCGACTCCTGGGTTTAGGGCAGTTCTACAAAGCTTAGCCGCACTGTAATGGGGATGACAGCTTGGTCTGGATTGCCTAGTATTTGAACGCGGGGTAGGGGCAACAAGGGGTCCAGTTGACTGAGTCGCAGGCCGAAGGGACCGCCGAACCGTCCTGAATCAAATGCGCCATGTGTATTTTAAGAGCTGGAAAAGCTGAATAGCAAGTTTTCGTGTCGCCAGTGCACGCGCCAGTACTTGAGATTGGACGACGGGATTCGACGATGATGAAGCGCCTGACATCTACGGACAAAAAGCGCACAACGGATCGCTTGAGCGCCGTGATGGCTGTGACGGCGGTTGCTGCGGTGCTTGGCGGCTGTGCAGAGCAGATTACCAAACACGGCCATCTGTTTCGCGACAATGACTTGGCGTCCGTACAACCCGGAATGGGTCAGGATCAGGTGAAGATGTCACTCGGCAGCCCGACGACGACGGCCACAACCGGTTCCGGCAATGCCTATTATTATATCTCAAGCACGACCAAGCAGACTGCCTTCATGAAGCCGAGTGAAACCGACCGGCAGGTGATGGCGGTTTACTTCACTCAGGATGGCACGGTTGATCACGTCGCCAACTACGGGCTTAAGGACGGCAAGGTGTTCGACTATATCTCTCGGTCAACGCCTGCTCCTGGCGCCAACGATGAAGGCCTGCTCAAGCAGCTGTTCCGAAACCTTGGCAAGCAACAGTTGTTCGGCAATTGATGATAAGCGCGACGGCGCGTTGTTAATGTAGGCCGCGCGGTTGTGCGATAGTTATTCTACAAATCAATTTGCACGAAAAAACAGCGCAGATTGCTCTGCGCCGTTGTTTATGTTCGAAGGGCGTCGCCCCGATCAATCACAGATCGTTTCGCGCCAGCAGCGATATTCACCGCGGCGGCAGACATAGTCACCCCAGTCATTATACCAGCAGCGCTTCGCACCATATCCGCAATGTTCCGGACCCGGGTAGCATTCGCCGCCTGATCGGTAATGGTGACGCTGATTGGCATTGGCGACAGCGCCCAAGATTCCAAGTCCGATAATGCCGGCTGCAACGCCAGCAGCGATCCGGCCACCACGGCGGCCGGCTTCAGCAGTGTTCGGTTGAACAGTAAGCGCGCCGAACGCTAGAGTAAGTGCCATCAGCGCACTCATCAGCTTCTTCATCATGACAATTCCCTTTTCGCTGGTCCGCCGCAGCAGACGCTTGATCCCAGCGGGCGTGTAGCGGGCTACGTCGCCCAATTGATGATCTGGATGTAGCTTCTGAGGACATGAATGTGGCATGAACACGGACTGGATCGAAAAAGACCGGTAAATGATAACGCCAAGCATTCGCGCGAGGTCCGGTTCTTAACATATCAATTAGTTTTTTAAGGTCGCCCGTGTCCCGCTCTCCGGATCGCATTCTGCCACTGGTCGTTGCCTCGGCGCTGTTTATGGAGACGATGGATTCCACAATTTTAGCGACCGCATTACCGACCATCGCCCGCGATCTTGGCCTTGATCCGATTGCACTCAAGTTGGCGGTGACATCTTACCTGATTGGATTTGCGGGTTTGGTTCCTGTCAGCGGCTGGCTTGCGGACCGCTTCGGCGCCAAGACTGTGTTCCGGATTGCAATTGCGATATTTGTGACGGCTTCGATCGGCTGTGCAATGTCGAATTCGTTGTCGAGTTTTGTCGGCTGGCGCCTGATCGAAGGCGCCGGCGCAGCTTTGATGACGCCGGTTGGGCGGTTGGTGCTGGTCCGCTCAATCGCGAAGGACAAACTTGTTGCAGCAATGGCCACCCTCACCATCCCATCGCTGCTCGGACCCATGATCGGGCCGCCGCTCGGGGGATTAATCGTCACCATTGCCGATTGGCGCTGGATTTTTTTGGTCAACGTTCCGATTGGATTGATTGGAATTCTCATGGCCAGTCTGTATTTTCAAGACACGCGTGGCCCCGAGCGCGCGCTTGATTTTAAAGGGAGCCTGTTATCGGCGATCGCATTGACCGGATTAATTGCTGGCGCGGCCTCGACCGGGCGTCATGTGGCGCCGTTCTGGATGTCCGCGACGGCGTTTGGGATCGGTTGCATCGCCGCGCTGGCCTACGTCCGCCATGCGCGGACAACAACAAAGCCGGTGCTGGATTTATCGTTGTTCAAACTGAAAACCTTTGACGCTGGCGTCGCGGGCGGAGCCCTTTTCCGTATCGGTGTTGGGGCCAGTGCATTTCTCGTGCCGCTGATGCTGCAAATCGGTTTCGGGCTTGATCCATTGACGTCGGGTCTTGTGACGTTGTGGGGCGCAGCCGGCGCACTGGTGATGAAATTCTTTGCCGCCCGCATTCTCGGACTGGCCGGCTTCCGGCGCGTCCTGATCTGGAATGGGTTCGGCGCATCAGCTGCTATCGGGTTAATGGCTCTGGTTGGCCCTTCGACGCCGCTGGCCCTCATCAGTGGGCTCATCTTGACGACTGGCCTATTGCGTTCGCTGCAGTTCACGAGCCTCAATGCAATATCCTACGCCGACATCGATGGCGACACCGCTCCGGCAGCAACCAGCCTGACGAGCGTGGCACAACAAGTGTCGTTGTCGCTCGGCGTTGCGATCGGAGCGCTGGTGCTCGAGGGCTCAGAATGGTTCGCCGGACGGGTCACGCCGTCAGCCGTAGATTTCTCAAACGCACTAGCCGTCGTCGCGATGATTTCAATGCTCTGCGTGTTGCGTCTGTCGCGGCTGGATCCGGACGCTGGCAATATTCTCGCCGGGCGGGTGCCACGCGACGTACCGGAGCAACAATAGAGCGACGTTAAGCAGCGGATGGCGCGACAAGCAGCACCGTATTGGGCAGCCTTAGCATAATGTGTCCAAAATTTATTGGAACGATTTCACTGCCATTTTGTTTTCACACCGCCACTCGCTGCAACAGCCTGCATTCTAAATGCCGGATGCGAATGAGATTGCTGGAATTGCCGGGGCGTTGGGCTTCGGCAATCTTGAAATATGTGCCGGATTAAATTGGTATGCAGGTTAATCCGCCGGCCTAGCGGCGGCGGGAGTAGTCAGAAGCAATGCTGGCAAACTTGAATTCAACACACGGAGAACGTCATGGATTGGGATCGCATCGCAGGCAATTGGAAGCAATTGACGGGCAACATTAAAGAACAGTGGGGCAAGCTGACGGACGACGAAATTGCCGAAATCAATGGCAATCGAGAACAGCTCGAAGGCAAACTTCAAGCGCGTTACGGTTACGCGAAGGACAAGGCGCGCGACGAAGTCGACGCTTGGTTTAGCCGGATGTAAATAGCAAACTCGAAGCGACGCCGGGATCGTTCGTGATCTGGCGTCGCTTCTCGATTCAACGAGCGAGGCGATTATTTCACGACCAAAGCCCGCTGCCAACACGGGTTGTTCCATATCAAAATATGAAATTTTTTTTTCTGGTGGGCGGTGCAGGGATTGAACCTGCGACCCCACGCGTGTGAAGCGTGTGCTCTACCGCTGAGCTAACCGCCCATCTTTGGGACGCTTCTTATGGGGATGCGTGTGCATCAAGTCAACGGCGGCCGATGTGCTGTGGGAGAAGCTCTATCGTTCGCGGCTGGGCGCGGCTGCCAATGGAGGCGCTGCCGGCTTTTCAGCCGATTCAGACTTCGCAACAGGCGCCTTTAACGCGCCCAGCGCTTTCGACGCATGAACCGCTGCCCAAAGTGGGTCGCCCTCAACCGTATCCTGGGCCGCGCGCTCCAACGCGCCGCGATCCTCATTCTGTTTGGCTTCAAGCTGCAAGAGTTCGGCGGGCATCTGAATGACAGGAAATCTTGAAGAACGGCCAGTGAAAATTGCGCCGTGATCCATCAACAGCTTGGTGTAATGGATGTCGCCTTCCATGAAGCTGCCGCCCTTGAGGGTCACGGTTGAAGCATGGACCGGTCCGACGATCTGGCCAAAAATGACGACTTCATGCGCCGCGACAGAGCCTTGCAAATAGCCATTGGGCCGCACTTCAAGCTTCGAGCAAACGATATCGCCCTCAAACCAGAGGTCGAGGACCACCGGCCCCGCAACCACGAGGCGGCCTTTAACAGACACTTCCGAATTGATTGTCAGCATGTTCGTTGCCCAGGCGCCTGGCGGTAGCCAGACACGTCCCACCCCGTAGTCACACTAGACTTTGGCATATCGAGTGGCCTTGTCACAATTGCGGCTGATCAGGCGCCGGCCGCACGTTGGATGACGAAACGAAGCGTTTCCCCGTCCGCGGTTTGTTCCAGCAGAGTATGCCCGGTCATCCGGCAGAAGGTATCGAGGTCTTCGGCGGCACCGGGGTCAGAGGCCAGCACCTCCAAAATTGCTCCCGGCGGCAGGCCAGATAAGGCTTTTTTGGTCTTCAGGATCGGCATCGGACAGGTCAGGCCCTGGGTATCGATGGTCATGTCGGGCATCGGCGGCCATCACACTCCGGATTGGTCCTGTCACTTGTAATGATTGCATAGGGCAACATGGCCCGGCACTCAATTGCGAAACGGCCGCGGAGGGCCTTGCCTAGCGTTAACTGGCAATGCGAGAACGGGCCGGGGTTTGTGCCATGTTCGAGTCTATCGGAAACTGCAATTCGAAGCCGGGAAGCATAGGATCGTCATGGCCAGTAACGGAGAGCCGCGCCGCTCATTTATGTTTTCCTTTGGGCTCGACCGTATCGGTCTATTGGCACTCAAGGCGCCCTATGTCTCTGCAACTTTAATTCTGCTGCTGACCGCGCTCGCCATCCTCGGCTTTTCGCGCCTCAAGGTCGATGACAGCCTGTCCGAATTATTCCGAACCGACACTAAAGAATTCCACCAATACGAAGAGATCGACCGCCGCTTCCCGTCGAGTGAATACGATGTGCTGGCTGTCGTCGAAGGCAAGGACCTGCTCAAGAAATCGCAACTGCAAGCTTTCAGCGATGCGGTTGTCGAACTGCAGTTGACCGATGGCGCGGGCGGCGTGGTCTCGATGCTATCGGCGCGCGACAAGCCGGACGCATCGGGCTTTGCGCCGGCCTTGATCCCAGATGAGATCCCCGACGCGGGGCCAGACTACGACGCCATTATCGAAAAACTCAGGACCAATGACATCGTCAAAGGTAAGTTTCTGTCCGATGACGGCACGCTGGCCATGGTCGTTATCGCATTAGATCGTGAGGTGGTTGCTGCCAAGACCGCCAAGACGGTGATTGCCGATATTCAGACGGTGCTCGATGAGAAACTCAAGGACACCGGCCTCACTGCCAAGCTGACCGGCGCGCCGGTAATGCAACTTGAAATCCGCAACGCCGTTGAGCGTGACCGGCTGGTCTATAATGGCCTCGGCGCGATAGCAGGGATGATCGTCGCGTATCTATTTTTCCGGCGCTTGTCGCTGACATTGATCACAGTGCTCGGGCCTGCCATTGCGATTTTGTGGACGCTTGGCGTGTTGGGTAGCCTCGATTTCCGGCTTAATCTGTTTATCAACGTCATCACGCCGTTGATCCTGGTTTCGGGCTTCTCTGACTCTATGCATCTGGTATTTGCGATCCGGCGCTCGATTATGCAAGGTGTGCCGCGCATTGAGGCGGCGCGCAATGCCGTGCTTGACGTCGCGCCAGCTTGCCTATTGACGGCAATGATCCAGGCAATTTCGATTGTGTCGTTTGCGTTTGCGGATTCGGCGCTGATCCGAACCTTTGGCTACGCGGCTCTAATTGCGGTCGCCATCTCCTACACCGCGGTGGCGGTCGTGGTGCCGACATTGGCGGCGTTGTTGATCCAGAAGGAAGAAGCGCTAGATAGTGCCGCAGCCGAAGACGAGAGTAACGGCGCAGTTCAAGCCGTCACCGATGCCATCATGGGCACGGCAGCGCGCTGGCCGGTGGTCTTTGTGCTACTCGGAATTGCCGGGGTTGGGGCGACGGGATACGCCTATCAGCAGCTGGTGCCGATGTACCGTCTCGCCGATCAAGTTCCTGATAAGGAGCAGGCGCTGGCCGCTACCGCACGGCTCGACAAGAAACTCACCGGCGCCAATCCAGTTCACGTCATGATCCAGTGGAAGGGTGGCAAGGACGCTCAGGATGGCATCAAGCTTTATGATGTGGCAACGTTGACGGTCATCGCGCGCGCGCACGAAATTCTCGAAAAGGAAGCGGGGCTCGGCAACGTCTGGTCATTGGATAGCCTCAGGCGCTGGCTCGAAGCGGCGGGCGACGCCAACCTAGAGACCGTAAAGAAATATGTCGGCCTGCTGCCCGGCCATCTGGTGCGCAGGTTCATAACTGAAGACGAAACCGCGGTTTTGGTTACGGCGCGTCTGCCCGATATCGATGCCAGCCAAATCCTGCCGATTGTCGAAAAAATCGACACGGCGCTGGAGCCACTCCGCAAGGAGCACCCCGGTTACGAGATTTCAGTGACAGGCTTGCCGGCGATAGCTGCGCGCAACTCGGCCAAGCTGATTGGCGATCTCAACTGGGGTCTGATCGGCGATATCTTTTTGGTGTTCATCTTCCTGGGCATCGTGTTGCGGTCATTTCTGGCCGGCATCAGCAGCATCTTGCCTGCCTTGTTCCCGATCTTTTCGACGGGTGCGTTGCTCTGGTATTTTGGACAGGGACTGCAGTTCGCTTCAATTATTGCAATCACGGTCGCGTTTTCACTCGCCATCGATTCAACCGTGCATTTCTTGAACCGCTTCAGGCTTGAGGAAACCAAGCTCGGACCGGGACCTGGAAATGCGCTGCAGGCGTTGACCTACACCGCCCACCACATCGGTCCGGCTGTTGTCATGACGACCATCGTGCTGGCGCTGGGCCTTGGCGTGACGATGCTTTCAACGCTGCCGTCGCTCAGATTGTTCGGGCAACTCACATCGGTTTGTTTGTTCGCGTCGCTGGTGGCGCAGCTGCTCATATTGCCGGCAACGATCTCGCTGTTCCGGCGCTGGTTCCCGCTTAAGTAGTATGCGCGCGCAAACTTGCGCGATCCGTAGGGTGGGTAAAAGCCGGATCGCGCGAAGCGCGGTGGCGTTACCCACCATGGGCCGCGAGGCTTGGGCCGCCAGTTGAGATGGTGGGTTACGCCACGTCATGCCTTCAGCATG
>JANNFX010000158.1:0-6043 GCA_031380225.1 Hyphomicrobium sp. | reverse complement strand
CCAAAGGCGACTTGCGCCTTATCAAGGTTGGTCCTGGCCATGCACTTCCCGATCACGGCCATGGCGGAGAAGAATTGACGTTGGTGCTGCGCGGAAGTTACCAGGACTGCACCGGGCACTATGCCGCCGGTGATGTAGCTGACTTGGCCGATGATATCGAGCATGCACCGGTTGCTGATCCGAAGGACGGCTGTATTTGTCTTATTGCAAGTGAGCGCCCGGCGAAGTTCAAGAGCCTACTGGCCCGGATGATGCAACCAATCGCGGGCCTCTGATCGCCAGTCTGGCGGGGGAGCACGTGTGGCCAAGTCATTACCCTGGAACGTAGTCTGGATCACGGGGGCGAGCACAGGCATCGGCCGTGAACTCGCGCTTCGGATGGCTGAAGGTGGTGTTAAAGTTGCCGTGTCGGCCCGGTCTGCGGACAAACTGGCAGTGCTCACCAGCGAAAATGCGAATATTACTGCGTTTCCGCTCGATGTGACTGATGCCAGCGCTTCTATAACAACGGTCGCAGCGATCGAAGCGAAACTCGGCAAAATCGATCTGGCTGTGTTGAATGCCGGGGTCTGGTACCCGATGGGGGCGCGTGAATTTGATAGCGCCAAAATTGTCGAAGCCATGAACGTCAATTTCAACGGCGTCGTGAATGCGACAGGCGCCTTATTACCAGGAATGATTGCGCGCCGGTCAGGACATATTTCATTCGTCGGCTCCGTTGCAGCGTATCGTGGCTTGGGCAACTCCGGTGCTTATGCTCCAACCAAGGCAGCGCTGGTCAATTTGGCTGAATGTTTGAAACCTGATCTCGATCTGCTCAATGTCAAGATCAGCATCATTAGTCCAGGCTTCGTCGAAACACCAATGACGTCCGTGAATACTTTCCCGATGCCGTTTATGATCACTTCCAGCGACGCGGCCCAGCGCATCTTGACCGGATTGAAACAGACGTACCGTTTCGAAATAGCGTTTCCGTGGCCGATCGTGATCGCACTCAAGTTCTTACGGATACTGCCTTACAAGCTGTATTTTCTACTAACCAAGTATACGACGACATTGCGCAATACCGAATGATCCGCACGCTTAATGTATCGCCGCATCATCGCCCCATAGCGCCTTCAGACGCGCATCGCGGCCACAGCCAGTGCGATAGAATTTATATCTGATCGGATTCTTCTTGTAGTAGTCTTGGTGATAATCTTCAGCGGCAGTGAAGGTGGTGGCGTCTGCGATCTCGACGGCAACCGGTTGTTTGAAGCGGCCGCTCTTGTCGAGCGCCGCTACACCCTCAATGGCAGCTTTCTTTTGATCATCGCCGTGCGTGAAAATCGCCGGACGATATTGACTGCCGCGGTCGCAAAATTGTCCGCCGCCGTCAACGACGTCGGTGTGATGGAAAAAATAGTCAACAAGTGATGGATAGCTGATCTTTGCCGGATCGAATTTGATTTCGATCGCTTCGGTGTGACCCGTCGAGCCGTTACCAACCTGTTCGTAGGTTGGGTTCTTTGTCTGGCCGCCGGTATATCCCGAAACAACCGAAACGACGCCATCGACCTTTTCGAAGTCACTTTCAGCGCACCAAAAGCAACCACTCGCAAACGTTGCTGTTGCGAGCGAGCTCGACGCGGCAGCCGGTGCTGGCTCTGCGTTGGCAGCTAGCGGTCCGAGTGCCACCGCGAACCCTGCAACTGCAAGGCTTGTGGCGGCAAGTGCGATACGAATTTTTGACGGCAGCATGGATTTAACCTGATTACTCGAATTGATAACGCTTATGCCTTCGGTATGAACTTCATCGCCACGCCGTTCATGCAGTAGCGCTTGCCGGTTGGCTTTGGCCCATCATCGAACACATGACCGAGATGTCCGCCACACCGGCGGCAATGAACTTCCGTCCGCGAATAAATCAGCTTCCAATCCGTCGAGGTGCCAATCGCGTTTTCAAGCGGCTGGAAAAAGCTCGGCCATCCGGTGCCGCTGTCGAACTTGGCATCCGATGAATAGAGCGGCAAATCGCAAGCCGCGCAGTGGTACTCGCCAGGCGAATAGATCTTATCGAGCGGACTTGTGCCCGATCGCTCGGTGCCGTGCTTGCGCAGCACTTGATACTGTTCGGGGGTCAAATTCTTTTGCCATTCGGCATCTGTCTTGGTCACTTCAAATGTCTCCTGTTTAGCCTCGCCCGAGCGGACAACGGAGGGCAAAGCCGCAAACGTGGTCGCGAATCCGGCGGCCGCAACGGCGAATTGGCGGCGAGTGTAAAGCATAGTCTGGTCTCCTGGCAGCATCCCGTTGGGGCGCCTGTGTTACTGGGACCTTATACGCGGCAAAACCCGGCAAGGTTTCGGCAGGAATTAGTTAATTGGAACCTCGACCGCGAGTTCAATACCGGTTGGACTGAGCTGGCACCGGTAGGCCAACGCCTCAACTCCGGCTTTGGTTGCCTTTTTAAAGGCAGCCGCGTACGCGGGGTCAATATCGGCAGCCAACGAGAACGCCTCGGCGTCGCCGCGCTGGATCAGGTAGATCATCACCGCCCGATGCCCTTGGCGGACCATATCTGACAGCTCTTCGAGGTGCTTGACGCCACGTTCGGTAACACTATCGGGGAACTCGGCCAGCCCCGGTTTGCGCATTAGATGGACGTTCTTGATCTCCACATAGGCCGTCTCACGCCCGGTATCCTCCAGCAAGATGTCGATGCGGCTCGATTGGCCGTATTTGACCTCGCGGCGCAGACTGCCGTATCCCACCAATGGCTTGATTTTCTTGTCTTTAATCGCTTCTGCGACGATAAAATTCGGGTGATTTGTGTTGATCCCAACCAGGACCGGCCCGGCGCCCATGTCATTTTCGACAATTTCCCAGGTGTGCGGGTATTTCCTGGTCAGACTGGCGCTGATTGACAGCCAAACCACCGTGCCGGGTTCGACCAGCCCCATCATCGAGCCGGTATTGGGGACGGCAGTCGTGATGGTCTGGCCGTCATCGAGGAGGATGTCAGCCAAAAACCGCTTATAGCGCTTGACGAGGCGGCCGCGGACCAGGGGTGAGGAAAATAGCATTCTGGGCTCTTAGAGCCCTTCCGGCCGAAATTGAACCTGAAATTAAAGCCGGCGGCGTTATCTTGAGGGTTCAGATATGTTGTAGAGGCCAAGATGTTTCTATCGTCCTTCATCCACCACGCCCTGCCCTGGGCTGCCGCAGCGGTGTTGGCCAGTTCGCCCGCCGCAGCCGCGACCGAAGTTGATCTCGAACGCATGACGTCTCCAGAGGTCGCGAGCCGGATTGCAGCCGGCACCACAACCATCATCATCCCAACCGGCGGCACCGAGCAGAACGGTGCTCACATGGTGCTCGGCAAACACAACTTCATTGTCGCCGAAACGGCGCGCCGCATTGCGACCGAACTTGGCGATGCTCTGGTCGCGCCGGTGATGGCTTACGTTCCTGAAGGCAGCGTTGGCGCCATGTTCGGACACATGGCTTATCCGGGTACGATCACAGTGCCGGACGACGTGTTTTCAGCCGTCATGGAATCGGCCGCCGCTGGCTTCAAGTCACATGGCTTCAAGACGATCGTTTTGCTCGGCGACAGTGGGCCTAACCAAGCACCGCAAAAAGCGCTGGCAGCAAAACTCAACGCAGCTTGGTCTGCCGACGGCGTCCTTGTCGTTGCAGCAGAAGCCTACTATGGCGCCAACGGTGGCGAAGCCTATCTCAAATCAGACGGCGAGACCGATGCCACCATCGGCACCCACGCTGGCATTCGCGACACGTCGGAATTGATGGTCGTTTATCCGGCTGGCGTCAGGTTGGATGGCGCGCTGCCCGATATGGCCGGTGCAACAGGCGATCCCCGCCGCGCCACAGTTGCGAGAGGCGAAAAATTGTTGTCTTTGAAAGTCGAGGCTGCCGTCACTGAAATCCGCGCCGCACGCGAAGGCAAATCGCTGGCCGCGCCCGCCTTAGCAAACCCTGGTGTGTTCGCGCGCCTCTACCGGATGATTTTCGGCTAGTCCGCGGATTTGGCGCAAGGACTGCTCGGTTTCCGATTGCTCCATCGGGCTATTAAGCGCCAATCGGCGAAATAGGAATGAAAGCGCTGGGCAGTATGGCGAATAAGCCCTGGGATGCACTCATAGTTGGGCAAGGATTGGCTGGCACGACGCTGGCTTGGCACCTGATCGAGGCCGGTCAGCGCGTGCTGGTTGTCGATGACGAAGCGCCGGTGACATCGTCTAAAATAGCGGCTGGATTAATCACGCCGATCACCGGCCAGCGGCTGGCACTCACCTGGCGCGGCGATGACTTTCTGCCAGCGGCTCGAAACTTCTACCAACGTATCGAGCAGCGCACTGACCAATCGTTCTTTCATTCCCGAACCGCTGTGCGAGTGTTCAAATCCGATACCGAACGCGATGCCTGGGCGGAGCGCAAGAGACAACCTGCGTTTCAATCGCATGTGCTGGACCCGCAACCTGATCCATTGCTTGATCCAGACATAGCAGATACGCGCGGCGGTGGTTTTGCCATGCAATCCGCGCAACTCGATGTGGCGTGCTATCTCAACGCCTCCCGAGCAGCGTTAGACTATCAGCCGATGGCGATCGATTGGCACCGGGATGTTACGTTCGATATGGATGCTGTCGTGGTTCAAGGACAGCGAACGCGGCGGTTGATTTCGTGTGAGGGGTATGCGGCCGCCCGCAATCCGTATTTCACGTCCGTGCCGTTCATTGCGGCCAAGGGAGAAATTCTGACAGTGCGGTTTCAATGTTCGATCGAACCGGTTTGCTTGCATCACGGCGTCTGGGTCGCGCCCACGGCTAACGCGGATGTATTCCGGATCGGCTCGACGTATGACTGGGAAACACTTGATCAAATCCCAACCTCAGGAGCGCGCTCGGAAATCGAAACAAAGTTGCAGGCCTTTGTCCGCGTGCCATACACTGTGATCGATCACCACGCCGCCGTGCGTCCGATCATCCAGGAGAGTAAGCCCCTGATGGGATTACATCCGCGTCATCAGGGTCTCGGCTTTTTCAATGGGCTCGGATCCAAGGGCTCACTGCTGGCGCCTTGGTACGCTCAGCGTTTCGCTGATTTTTTGGTGCGCGGCGTGGCTTTGCCGGACAACGCCAATGTGCAGAAGCATTTCAATCCATGATGCGCGCGACCGAACAGGCCCATCTCGTTGTGCGTCATGTGCTCAACCCCGGCGACTGGGCCGTCGATGCAACGGCGGGCAATGGTCACGACACGGTGTTCCTCGCTCACTGTGCCGGACCAACGGGACGGGTGTTTGGTTTCGACGTGCAGGAGGCCGCGATCCGCGCCACGTCACGGCGCGCCGAAGGCATGCCGCACGTCACACTATTCCATTGTGGCCATGAAACTTTGTGCCAGCGCTTGCCAAGCGAAGGACGCGGCCGCATAGCTGCCGTGATGTTCAATTTCGGATATTTGCCAGGCGGCGCTAAAGACCTGGTAACCAAGCCGGAGACCACACTCGATGCACTGGGTCAGGCCGTGACGCTGCTCAGAATTGGCGGCATGATTACAACCGTCCTTTACGGAGGACACCCCGGCGGTGCAGACGAAGCGGCTGCCGTTAAATCTTGGGCATGGCACCTGCCGTCCACATTCGCAGTTAGCCAGGAACCAACTGCCAGCACCTTGACCCAGGCGCCCGAGCTTTTTGTGATCCAGCGTGTCCGCTAGTTTTCGTTCACAGGCGTTCAACGCCGCCAAGGATTGTCATCCCGGCGAAGGGCGGGATGACGGTACGGGGAGAGCTGAATCGGGGACCAAGCGTCACTGCCAGAACACGAGAGCAATATACGATCGGCAGGATCGGCATGGCGATCCGCGGCTGAATGGACAGCCTCCTGAATATTCACATCTAGGGCCGCCTCACCACCGTCCGACGACGGGGATCAGTTCACAGCCAAGGATCGGCTCTAACTCTTTCGCGACGCGCACCGAGGCAGCTTGGCTGGCGGTGTCAAAATCCGGATCAGTAATACGCAGCGCAAATTTG
>JANNFX010000152.1:0-9716 GCA_031380225.1 Hyphomicrobium sp. | reverse complement strand
AAAACTAAAAAAGGCCCGGGATCGCTCCCGGGCCTTTTTTGTAGTCTGATTTCGGTCTTGATCGCTTGTGTTGCGAAACCGCCGTTATTCCGTTGCCGGCACTTCGGCGGCCGAAGCTTCAGCAATCAAACGCTGCGCCTGACCAACCCAGTCATCCTTCTCGATGCGGCCTTGCAGGTTCAAGGTATCATCGATGTTGGCGATGTCGTCGTCAGACAAATTCGCAATCTGTTCGAACTTGTAGCAATTGATCTGCTTCAAACGGCCGAGCAAATCGGCGTCGATGCCCTTGATCTGCGTCAGATCTTCTGGCTCGCCCTTCGGCTTCTTGAAGCCCTTCCAGGCGGCATTCAATTTGCGGGCGCGGGCATCCGTACGTTCGAAGATGCGCGCGGCCTTACCGCGGCGGCCACGCAGATAGTAAAGTTTCGCGCGGCGCACACGGCCACGGCGCACAACTTCGATTTCAGCGATGACCGGCGAGAAGATCGGGAACACGCGTTCGACGCCTTCGCCGTATGAAATTTTGCGGACGGTGAAGTTCTCGTTCAAGCCGGCACCCGAACGGGCGATGACAACGCCTTCGTAAGCCTGCAAGCGCTCTGTTGCGCGAGCGACGGCCGCCTTCTTCTTCTTGTCCTTAGGGTCGGCGTCGCCGAGTTCCACAACGCGCACCATGATCTTGACGGTATCGCCGGGTTGGAATTCAGGCACGTTGCGCTTGGCGAGCACGGCGTTCATTTGCTCGAGCTCGAGCTGCCGGATGATGTCCATCGATTTTGTCCTGTTCTTAATTATTTACATCATGCAGAGGAGCTGTGGGATGGTCCGCCTTCGGTGAAACAAGGACAGACATCGCGCACGGCTCGTGCGGCCCTTTACGGGCAACCCTTGAATGGGTGTTTGAGATTCCGCGCGTATACGGGATTGCGGCGCGCCTGTCGAGGGGATGGGCGCCTGGAGCTATGCGGCGGAACGGCCACCAGAGGCGTCAATTCCACGTTTTGTATTCAAATAAGCGTCGTGTGGTTTTCGGATTGCTTCGAGAGCCTTCGGCCTAGACTTGCTTTTTGTCCCGCCAACAACAATTTGAGCAATTTCAACAACATGCTCTTTTTTTAGCTTAGAATTCAAAAGTTCAGAAATTGTCTGCTCGAACGCACTAGTATACATGTCCCGCTTCAGCCGGGAGCTGAAGTCGCTAACAAGTGCAGCGTAGAGTGCTTCTGTGCTGCCGGTCATAAAGTCTCGCAGACGGCTGAATGTTTCTGCGAGTTTTGGTGAGTCGCTAAATCGTTGCAACAACAGCTTTAGGCTATCCAAAGAATTGATCAGCTCCACATCCCCATTGGCCATTCGAAGCATTTGAACAACGTTCGAAAGTTGATCAACTGCCAACTTGTTTTCTGACGTGTCCCAGTGGTCCTGGTCGGGCCGGAGTTCTTCAACAATAAGCCCAAGCTTTCCCAATTTTGAAATAGTGTCCCAGTCATCGCGACACAGTGTATTTGCAACATTATTCAGGATCGAAGACGCTGACGAGGCGCCCGCCAACTTTAGGCCAGCGGCGAAGGTTGCCAGAAACTTGCTTGTGTCTGCGGCCATCAATTGCGTCTCCAGCCCCGCCCCTGCGAACCCAATTTTAGCGCAAGCCAGTCGCCTAAGCTATCCACTTCTTCTCGTAAAGTCTGATGATCTTTGTCTCTAGATAATGCCGCGAATGCGATCCGCTCTCCTGCGTGCTCTCTGTATTGAGTCCGCTGCCTGATAAAGCAATCCTCAGGAACGATCTCCGCGCGAATACGTGCAGCATCAATCCGGCTTCTAAGTATATTTATCGGCTGCGTAAGGTTAAGTTTCGTATTTGGGACCATAGTACAAACCACAGCTATCGGTTCCAAATAAGGGCAAATTTGGAGCTTTGAATTGCCGATCGGCCCTAGTTTATGGATCGCAATTTGATCTAAGTACCGCGCAACCGCGTCACCGGATAATCCATCTAATATGGTTGGCACAAGCAAATGGGTTGAAGCACACATAGCTTGTATGTGGGAGGTTGTTAACCGTGGCGGAGAGTCGACGATCACGAGATCAAAACTCAATTGCACCCGTGCATCAAGTAGCGCTTCGGCCAATAGATAGCGAACGTCCGATTTGGATTTGCGAGGGACGGTTTCGCGAATTTTCAGAAAGTTTAAGATTTTCGATATGAGGTCTTCATCTGAGAGAGGCAATAGCCACTCAATCAACATTCTATTCTCAGCCTGAGCAAGATCATAATACGATGGAATCACCCAAATACTCAGCGGGCTAATCATGCCTGGCTGACTGATGCGCTCTGCCAAATCAACAATGCCTCCCTGTCCAGCATTACCGCTAACCAATCGGTTCGACTTCGATGGTTGAGCATAGCGGCTTTGGCCGTCTACTGTCATGGTTGTGAAAGAGCCCTGAAAATCCTGATCAATAACGAGAACTCTCAAAGGCTTGTCCCTCTCGGGCGTTTCTCGTTGCTGCGTCCACCGCATTGCGAAGTGGGCAGCAAGACTTCCGGCAAGGGATGTCTTGCCAACTCCACCCTTTGTTGCAGCGATCAGCAATACTGGAATACTTCCCGGCAGTTCTGCGTAATTTTTCGGTTTTACAATCGGTTGCTTCAACCAAAAGCCCGGACCTTCTTTGAGAAGTCCATTATCATTTTCGCGGGCCACAGCCTTGAGCGCTTCTTCGCAATACTTTAGCGCTTGAAACGCTCGATAGATTATTCGCAGTCCGTAGTACGCGATTGGCAAAATAATGAGTGGTAGCAGGCCCTTCAATACAACATCAGTCAAAATATCTGAAAACACGCCCACCCTACACCTCCAGCGGCAGTCGCAAAATGATGCCGTACGCACATTGCCCGACTGACAGTGTGCATATCTTTGCACTGAATAGAAGGTAATACTTATCTCTTGCACGGTCGGCCTTCGACCGTTGCACCCCAGCCGCTTGATTCCTTGGAATAGTTGACTTTTTGGCTTCGCGATGCCGAATAGCTGGCCCAGCTTGAGCCATACTCAAGGTTGGTGAAGTCAGCCCAGGACCGGATCGCTGCCGCCCGGGCTGCCGCTTTGTTGGCTCCCGCACCGAAGCCCGAGTGCGCATGGTTTGACATGCAAAGCCGCCCGCCTTCTTTGGCGAGATCGTGCGACGAGGCAAAACCGTCGTCGGCGGCGTCAGATGAAGCCGTCGTCGCGAGTATCAACGCGGCGGCAGCCAGTGCCGCTGCTGTTTTCGATTTAAAGATCATGGATAGCCTCCCCAGTCGTCCAGTGTCCGGAACATACCGGGAGAACGAACTTGCCGCAACGTGCCGGACGTGATTGCGACCGACGAGATTTCAAGAAATTTGACGCCAGTCTGGTTCCCGGATGTGGCGTGTCAACTCTTCAAAAACTCACTCGCTTTGAACAATGACGTGAATGGGATGCCCGCTGTGCGGTAAAGCTCTGCAGCACTTTCTTCGCGGTCAAGTATTGAGACGACTAAGGTAATTTTAGCGCCAGCGTCCTGCAGTAGTTTGATGGCCTTCATCGCCGAGCCACCGGTCGTCGTCACATCTTCGACGATGACGGCGTTGCGCCCCGACAAATCCTTCACGCCTTCAATCAGCTTTTGCGTGCCGTGATCCTTGGCGGCTTTGCGGACGAAGAAGCCATCGATGCGGCGGCCTTCGACCCAACTCAACGCTGAGATCGGCGCGATCAGCGGCACAGCGCCCATTTCAAGGCCACCGACATAGTCTGCCTTGACCTTGCGAACTTCAGCTAACAGCAATTGAGCCAACAGATGCGCGCCTTCGGCGTCCATCATCGAGGGCTTCATATCGAAATAATGGTCGCTGACCTTGCCGGAGGCCAGCGTAACTGTGCCCGTCACAAACGACTTGGTTTTTATGATTTCGAAAGCGCGGGCGCGCGATGCGTCAAGACTGGCCATGGCACGGGTTCCGGCTGTTATCAAAGTTGGGCCGCACCCAAACAGGCGAAAGCTATCGAGGCAATCGGCAACCGAGGGCTTGCTAACAGGGAGATAGGCGGCGCGTTACTTCGCCACCAGCCGCACGACGACGTCGATATGGCTGATCTTCATGCCTTCAGGCGGTTCAGGAAGGCCATCCACACGCACGTTTCCGCTTGGAATGTCGATCAAGCGGCCCTGGTGTTCGACGAAGAAATGGTTGTGATTGGAAACGTTGGTATCGAAATAAGTCTTGCCGCTGTCGATCGCCAATTCGCGCAGCAGGCCTGCTTCGGTGAACTGGTGCAGCGTGTTGTAAACGGTGGCCAATGAAACTTGTTCGCCTGCTGTCGACGCTTCGATGTGCAGCATTTCAGCCGAAACATGGCGGTCGCCGGAGCCGAACAATAACGTGCCGAGCGCCAGACGCTGCCGGGTTGGGCGCAACCCTGCTTCGCGCAGTTTGGCGCCGAGGCTGGCGGTTTTACAGCCCCTCGAAAGATCGCAGCCTGGGGTAAAAGTCTGGTCGGTCATCAGTAAATTTTCCAGTTCAATATCAGTCACATAAGCCACTGGGCCGATGCACTTGGTCGCTCCGGGAACTCACCATTAGTATAGTTTGCGAAGGCGATAACTGCAACTAGCTGATTTTAGCTGTCATTTGAGTGGCAAATGTCACAGGGGACCACCACTTAAGCTTAGATGCCGCGGGCTTGACGTTGCAGGCATTTGCCGATTGAACGGTGGCTGGGTGCGGTACACAACTCGACGGCAAGACCGACCCCAGGACCGCCTGGAAGGCGGGGCAGCGGGGGCCTTGAAGGATCATGACGGAACGTCTTTCTAGCTTTGATTACAATGCCTTGCTGTCATGCGGACGGGGTGAACTGTTCGGTGCGGGTAATGCTCAATTGCCGCTGCCGCCAATGCTGATGTTTGATCGAATCACATCGATCACTGACACGGGCGGCGCGTACGGCAAAGGTCAGGTGGTTGCAGAACTCGATGTCGCCGGCAACGAGCGATTGAATTGGTTCTTCGATTGCCACTTTCACGGTGACCCGGTGATGCCTGGGTGCCTTGGCCTTGATGCCCTGTGGCAATTGACCGGTTTTTACCTCGGATGGCTGGGTGCGCCAGGACGCGGCCGCGCTTTGGGTGTCGGCGAGGTCAAGTTCACCAACATGGTGCTGCCGACGACAAAAAAGGTCGAGTATGTCGTCGATTTGAAGCGCGTCATCCTGCGCAGACTAAAGCTTGCTATTGCCGACGGGCAGTTGAAAGCCGACGGCGAAGTGATCTACACCGCATCCGAGATGCGCGTTGGGTTGTTCGAAGCTGGTGATGTGCCAGCGGCGCAGGGCGCGACTTGAGTTTTGCCAAGCGGGCAACGCCATCGCGCGTTGCGTCCGCGCGATGAAAGGGTTGCGAATGAGACGGGTTGCCGTCACCGGCATGGGGATCGTGTCCTCGATTGGCAATACGACCCAAGAGGTCGTCGCGTCCCTGCGGGAAGCCAAGTCCGGCATCGTGCACGCGGAAAAGTACACTGAACTCGGGTTCAAGTGCCAGGTTCACGGCGAACCCAAGTTGGATTGGGAAAGCCAGGTCCCTCGCAAACCGAAACGGTTTATGAATCCGGGCGTTGCCTGGAATTACATCGCCATGGATCAGGCGATCCGCGACTCCGGGCTTGAGCCGGGTGATGTCATCAACGAACGCAGCGGCATCATAATGGGCTCGGGTGGCCCATCAACACGCGCGATCGTCGAGGCCGCAGAAACCACCATCAAATCGGGCGGACCGAAGAAAATCGGGCCGTTTGAAGTGCCAAAGGCCATGTGCTCCGGTCCTTCGGCGGCACTCGCCACAGCCTTTCAAATCAAAGGCACTAACTATTCGATCTCGTCTGCGTGCGCGACCAGCGCTCACTGCATCGGCAATGCCGCTGAACTCATACAATGGGGCAAACAAGACGTGATGTTCGCCGGCGGATGTGAGGAATTGGACTGGACTCTGTCCAACTTGTTCGATGCCATGGGTGCAATGGCATCCAAGTTTAACGCCACGCCGTCGACCGCCAGCCGTGCCTACGACAAAAACCGCGACGGCTTTGTAATAGCAGGCGGCGCTGGTGTGCTGGTGCTCGAAGAAATGGAACGCGCCAAGGCTCGCGGCGCAAAAATTTATGGCGAAGTGGTTGGCTACGGCGCCACGTCCGATGGCTTCGACATGGTGGCTCCATCTGGCGAAGGCGCTGCACGTTGCATGAAGTTGGCAATGGCCGGCTTCGATGGCAAGGGCGTCGGCAAGATCGATTACATCAATCCGCACGGCACCGGCACGCCGGTCGGCGATGAGCGCGAGATCGACGCCATCCGCAAAGTTTTCGGCACCGATGTGCCGCCGATCTCGGCGACCAAGTCGCTGACTGGTCATTCGCTCGGTGCGATTGGTGTTCAGGAAGCAATTTTCTCGCTGTTGATGATGAAAAACGGCTTCATCTGCGAAAGCGCACACATCGAAGAACTCGATCCCGCGTTTGCCGACATGCCGATCCTGCGTGAGCGGCGCGATAACGCTAAGCTTAACTGTGTCATGTCGAACAGCTTCGGTTTCGGCGGCACCAATGCCACCCTGGTATTCCGCCGGCACGATGCCTGATCCCATGTCCGCGGTCAGAATTTGCGAGTGTTTGGGGTCAGCCCCCTTGCCGGTGACATCGGCGGATAAACGAATTTGCGGTGCAAGGGGTCTGACCCCGAACACCGGCACCTGTAGTGAGGAACTTTATGGCCGACTTTGATATTTCGAAGCCAGGACCTTTGATGGCCGGCAAGCGCGGCTTGATCATGGGTGTCGCCAACGAGCGTTCGATCGCTTGGGGCATTGCGCGCGTGCTGGCCGGCCAAGGCGCGAAACTGGCCTTCACCTATCAAGGCGATGCCTTTGGCCGCCGGGCAGTTCCACTCGCACAGTCACTCGGCTCTGAAATCGTTGAGCCGTGCAACGTCCTCGACATCGATAGTGTCGACAAAGTTTTCGAGACCATCAAGGATAAGTGGGGCGGGCTCGATTTCGTCGTCCATGCTCTGGCGTATTCAGATCCGCGCGAGTTGTCGGGCCGCTATGCCGATACGACACGCGAAAACTTCTCTAATACGATGGTGATTTCGTGCTTCTCGTTCACCGAAGTTGCCAAGCGCGCGGCTGCATTGATGCCAAATGGCGGATCACTGCTGACGTTATCATATGGCGGCGCCACGCGCGCCGTTCCGTCCTACAACGTCATGGGTGTTGCCAAGGCGGCGCTCGAAGCTTCTGTGCGCTATTTGGCGGTTGATCTTGGTGCAAAAGGCATTCGCGTCAATGCGCTGTCGGCCGGACCGATGCGCACGCTGTCAGGCGCGGGTGTGTCGGACGCGCGTCTGATTTTCAATTTCCAGAAAGAGCATTCGCCGCTGAAGCAGACGCCGACACTCGATCAGGTGGGGGCTTCTGCCCTGTATTTGATTTCGGAAATGTCAGGAGCAGTGTCGGGCGAAGTGCATTTTGTCGATTGTGGTTACAATATCGTCTCGATGCCGACACTCGATGCGCTGAAGACCGCCGATGTGGATGCCGCCACTGCCAGTAAAGCGGCCCGATCTGCTGGGTAGCGGCGGTAGTAGGTTTAAAGTCACAATTCCAATCACAACTCCGCCGCGCCATTGCGACTCTGCGACGCGCGCTCACACTGAAGGAAAACTCAAATGACAGCCGCTCGTTATGATGTCGTTGCCATCGGCAACGCGATCGTCGACATCATCGGCCGCTGTGACGATGCCTTCCTCGCCAAGCACGGCGCACCAAAGGGGCATATGCGATTGGTCGATGCCGGCACCATTGCCAGCCTCTACGAGGCCATGGGACCCGGCATTGAAATTTCAGGCGGCTCAGCCGCCAACACGATGGTTGGTGTTTCGTCGTTTGGCGGCCGCGCGGCGTTCATTGGCAAGGTCGCGGACGATGCATTTGGCAAGATCTTCAGCCACGACATCAAAGCTGCAGGCGTTGCATTCAACAGCGCGCCAGTAGCAGGCGGCAACCCGACTTCGTCATCGCTCATTCTCGTCACGCCCGATGGCGAGCGGACCATGAATACGTATCTTGGTATTTCGACCGAATTGGATCAAAGCGTGGTCGATGATGCGCTGATCAAAGATTCAGCGATCGTCTATCTTGAGGGCTATTTGTTCGATCAGCCGCAAGCCAAGGCCGCGTTCCGGCACGCTGTCGCGACGGCCAAGGGCGCGGGCCGCCAAGTGGCGCTGACCCTGTCCGACGGTTTCTGCGTCGACCGGCACCGCGATGAATTCTTGGCGCTGATCCGTTCGGGCATCGATATCGTGTTCGCCAATGAGAGCGAAGTCACGTCGCTCTATTCGACCGCCAGCTTTGATGAGGCTGCGAAGGCCATCGCGAATGACACCAAGCTTGCTGTTCTGACCCGCAGCGGTAGCGGCTCGGTTATTCTCGCAGACGGCGCGACCCATAAGGTTGCCGTCGATCCCGTGGCTCAAGTCGTCGACACCACGGGCGCCGGTGACCTCTATGCGGCCGGGTTCTTATTTGGCTTGACGAACGGCCACGACCTCGCCACCGCCGGCAAGCTCGGTAGTATAGCAGCGGCTGAAATCATCAGTCACGTCGGCGCACGTCCGGCTGGGTCGCTCGCTGAACTCGCAAAGAAAAAGGGCGTGTGACATTCAGGGGCAGACCCAGTAAGGCAGCCCCCGGAATCCATTCTCAATTCAACTTGATCAAATCGCACAGCGCAGCAATCGGATCAGACCAGCTTTGGACGTTAGTTTGGCACTGGGTTTTGGCCTCTTCAGTTTTCTTTTTTGCGCATGCAGCTAATTTTTTCGCGCGCTGCTCGCCGACAATATACTTGCACACCAGCGGGCCGAAATAGGTCGCCAGCGTGATCGGATCAAGCCCCCGCTCGTCACCTGCAGCGGCCTCACCAGTTGATTCAAGTTTGTCGTTGTCGCCAATCACGCCGATTTCGCGCAATTGCTCGGTGAGCGACTCCATCTGCGCCTCATCAACGGCGCCGAACTCTTCTTTCGGAACGCCAATTGAATCGGCGAAGGCGGCTTGAAGTGGCAGACCCGCGACGATCACGGCAAGCAAAGCGGCGGTTGACGTCTTCATTGGCAACTCCCTCAAAATCAGTGTGTGCGGCTGATGAGGGCTCGAAACGAAAATGCCCGCAATTGCATCAAGCGCTGGGCGAAGTAAATCATATCGCGCGGCGAGAGGCTAGAGTAACCCGTATGGGGCGGAATACGTTTGTCTACTCAGCTCCATCCAGCCAGCGACTCGTAAGGACTTGCCCCCGCTAACGGATAACGAGCTTCAATGCCGTAGGGGCCGCCGCCAATGTGGGGGCGAGCCGAAAACAATACAAAGTCTTCGATTGCAAACGGCGCCGAGCGATATCCGCCGTGGTGCTGCAGAAATGCGGCTAACTCCACAGGGTTGGCGCCACGCAACCTTGCCAAAGTTACGTGCGGTTTGAATTTGCGCGACTCTGGCGGCAGTCCTGCATTGCGAGACGCTCGCTCAATTTTGCTTTGTAAACGATCAAGTTCCGGCCCAGCTTCGATCCCGGACCACAAGGTGTGCGGATCGGCGCCGCCAAACAAACCTGTGCCAATAATCCGCAA
>JANNFX010000142.1:0-2421 GCA_031380225.1 Hyphomicrobium sp. | reverse complement strand
GGTGACAAGCTGCAAGGACGGGTCAAAGAATTAGAAGATGAAGTCAAGTCGAAGACACGGTCAGCCGATGTAGCTTCGAACGCTGCGCTGGTCAATTTAAAGCAGCGCTTAAAACAGCTCGACGGCGATACGCGGCGCGATTGGGAACGCGTGCATAAGCTATCTCGCGATAAAATGAACGTCTCAGACGCGCTTCAAATGGGCGACATGAACAAAGAAATCGGCCAGCTACAAATCGGCATCGTGCGCCGTGGCGACGATCAAAAAGAACTCAAAGCTGAGATCGAAAAACTGGAAAAAGAATTGGGTGTGACTGCGGAAAAGGCTCCGTAGGTTGGGTTAGCGCGCCGGCGACTCCCGCATTTTGAGGGCGATATCTGCGCGCGTAACCCAACACTTTACAAAATCAATTCAGGTAGCCGTCGTGCATCGAGGTTGCGATAAAGCGTTGGGTTACGCGGCGCGCCATACCTCCAACCAACGACAACTTTCGCCGCCGCTAACCCAACCTACAAGCAATCGCGTGTTGCATCGGTGTTGTTGCCATGCACCGTCTCAAAACTCTCCGACACTTGCCGCACGAGTTCATTCAGGACGAAGCGGCCGCGGCCGACGGCGCGAATGCGCGACGGGGACATCTGTTCTAGCATGCCGAGGCCTGTCAGCCATTCAATTGCTTTCGCTGACGGCCGCACGCCGCCGATGCGAGCCAGCCGGTCGAGATCGATACCCTCATTCAATCTTAAGCCCATCAACAGAGCTTCATCGGCTATTTCAGCCGCGCCAAGATGAGTTTGTTCGACAAAGCCATGCTTTTGCGTCTCAACGAGTTCCGCCCATTTTTCCGGGCTCTTTTCGCTGACGGTCGCGTAACGTGCGCCGCTTAAAATTAAGCGCCCGTGTGCACCGGGACCGATGCCTGCGTACTCACCATAGCGCCAATAGAGCAAGTTGTGTTGGCTCTCTTGACCTGCGCGAGCATGATTTGAGGTCTCGTAAGCTGGCAGTCCGGCCGCCTCGGTCAGCTCTTGCGTGATATCATAGAGAGCAGACGACGCGTCGTGATCGGGAATTGTGAGCTTTCCGGCGTCGAACAGTTTCTGAAACGGTGTGCCGGGCTCAATCGTCAACTGATAAAGCGACAAATGACTGCCAGCCATCGCCAGCGCTTCGGATAATTCTTCGCGCCACGCCGCAGCAGTTTGCCCGCTCCTGGCATAGATCAAATCGAACGAGACCCGATCAAAGGTCCGCTTGGCAATATCAATGGCTGTCTTAGCTTCGGCGACCGAATGTAGGCGGCCAAGTTTTTTTAGATCGTCATCGCGGAGCGATTGCACGCCAACCGAAACGCGATTGACACCGGCCGCTTTGTATCCCGCAAAGCGTTCCGCCTCGACGCTGTTGGGATTGGCTTCGAGCGTGATCTCGGCGCCAGGCGCAATCCCCCATAGCGAAGCAATGTGATCGATGATTGCAGCCGTTGTCGCAGCTTTCATGAGAGACGGCGTGCCGCCGCCAAAAAAAACCGACGACACGGTGCGGTCTGGCGTGAGTTGCGCCACATGCGACAGCTCGCGCTTGTAAGCGCTGAGAAACCGCGCCTCGTCCCAACCGCCATGCCGCACATGGCTATTGAAATCGCAATACGGGCACTTCTGCGCGCAAAACGGCCAATGAATGTAAACGCCGAACGGCGCGGTGTTTGTATACAGGGTGGTGCGCGGCGCTGGCCGGATCTTGCTGCGCTCTACCCGGCCTCCATGAGTGGGTCCGGTGCCGGCAGCGGTTTTGTCGAAAACTGTCATCACGAGGGTGTGGGGACCGCGTGCAGGTTTCGTCAAGTTATTTTCTCAATCTCGATCGCCTCACTCATTCCCGCCTTTACGTGCGGCATCGACGCTCCATGAACCGCCGCCGGCAAAGACCAGATAGAGGAAAACGAAACAGAACAGGATGGCGGCATCACCGCCGTTATTGGCTGGGAAAATACTCTGCGGTGCGTGCGCGATCCAATAGGCGAAGGCCATCAAGCCTGAGAGTACGAAAGCCACCGGCCGCGTGAAGGCACCAATCAGGAGCAGCGCGCCGCCAACCGTTTCCAGAATCGCCGCAAACCACGTCAGCTCGAACGCGGCCGGAGTGAATTTTGACTCGGGGATTCCGAAAAGTTTCTGCGTTCCATGCTCTATGAACAAAACCGCAGCGACGATGCGCAAGATGCTCAAGACACGCGGTTGCCAAACTGTGAGAGTGGAATTCAGGTCCATGATCAGGCTCCTCAGGAACGTGCGATATTTTGCAGGACGACATTAGCCGCGATTATTTTCTTCGCAAGGTACGTCCTGCCGCGCTCTCACAACCCCACAATTGTCATCCCGGTGCTTGTCACCGGGACCCATCGATCAGCGCGTGTGATGT
>JANNFX010000123.1:0-4712 GCA_031380225.1 Hyphomicrobium sp. | reverse complement strand
CGTGACTGGCACCGCAGATTGGTTGCGCGTCCGCAACGTGGCTATGCATCATCACGTTGCGCTCGATAACGCCGCTGACTTTGAACGCCTGGTTCGCTTTATCAATGGCGAAGCGCGCGGGCTTGTTGCGTGCGGCGGCGGGGCGCTGTGCGCGGCCCATGTCGGTGTCTATCGCGGCTTGCAAGAACTTGGCTACGACTACGACATCATGGGCGGCACGTCCGGCGGCAGCGCCATGACGGCGGCGTTCCTGCTTGAGACGGACATGGCGGTGATCCAGCGCTCAAGTCATGCCATGTTCGTCGAGCAAAAAGCCATGCGCCGCTATACGCTGCCGCGCTATTCGCTGATGGATCACAAGCGTTTTGACGATGAGCTGCAGCGGCTTTACGGCGACGCCGATATCGAAGACCTGTGGCTGCCGTTTTATGCAGTTTCGACCAACCTGTCGCGCTATTCGGTTCACGTCCATCGCACGGGGCCAGTCTGGCGCGCGGTCAGGGCATCGGCTTCGGTGCCAGTGCTCTTGCCGCCGGTCTATATCGGCGATGGTGAAATGCTGGTCGACGGCTGCCTGCTCGACAACGTGCCGCTCAAGACCATGCACGATCTCAAGAGCGGGCCAAACACCGTTATCAGTTTCATGGCGCCGGAGACTGAGCGCTTTCGCGTTTCCTACAACACGTTGCCATCGCGCAAGGAATTTTTGAAGTTGATGATGACGCCGTGGCGGCGCGATCAATTCCCGCGTGCGCCTGGCATCGTCAGTGTCTTGATGCGAAGCCTGATGGCCAACCGGCATGCATTCGAGCGCAATCTTGGCGCCGATGATATGCTGCTGGTGCCGCCGGTCTCAGAAACGATTGGCCTGCTCGATTGGCATCGCCATCCCGAGTTGATTGAAAGCGGCTATCAGTGGACCATCCGCAATGTGCCGATCGGTCCCAACGCCGTGAAGCGCGCGCGAACCAAGCCAGCGCTGGTGCCGGATGCTGAGTCTCGCACTGATGCAGAGGCTAACGACCGCGAGGATATCCACGAACTCATCGTCGATTATCCGTTGGCGTGAGGTAGCCTTCACGGATCAACCGCGGCAAATAGGGTGCATAGGCGAGGGCGGCAAAACTGGCCGCGGCGAGCGCCAATACAAGCCGCAGTCCCCACTTTTTCCGGCCTGTCAATCTGATCCCCAAGGTTGCGATATGCCCGCTCGTGGGCTATCGAATGCGCCTCACATCAGACCAGCATTAGGGCGAAAATACTATGGCTAAGGCCGCGAGCGCGAAGTCGAACTTGGTTGCAGGGGCGACGGGCGATTGGGAAGTGATTATCGGGCTCGAAGTCCACGCTCAGGTGGCGTCGGAATCGAAACTGTTTTCCGGCGCCTCGACCGCGTTCGGCGCTGATCCGAATAGCCATGTGTCGCTGGTCGACGCCGCCATGCCGGGCATGCTGCCGGTGATTAACGAAGAGTGCGTCGCACAGGCGATCCGAACCGGCCTCGGCCTCAAGGCTGATATCAATCTGAAGAGCGTGTTCGACCGCAAAAATTATTTCTATCCCGATCTGCCGCAGGGCTATCAGATCAGCCAGTACAAGCAGCCGATCGTCGGCGAGGGCGTGGTCGAGATCGACGCTGATGGCGAGACTATGAACGTCGGCATTGAGCGCCTGCATCTGGAGCAGGACGCCGGCAAGTCGCTGCACGACCAGCATCCGGATTACTCGTATGTCGATTTGAACCGCTCCGGCGTGGCGCTGATGGAGATCGTATCGAAGCCCGACATGCGATCTGCTAAGCAAGCGCAGGCCTATGTCACTAAACTACGCACCATCATGCGCTATCTCGGTACCTGCGACGGCGACATGGACAAGGGCAACCTGCGCGCCGACGTCAACGTGTCGGTACGCAAGCCCGGTGACGAGCTCGGCACGCGCTGCGAAATCAAGAACGTCAATTCAATTCGCTTTATCGGCCAGGCGATTGAAGTCGAGGCGCGGCGCCAGATTGATATCATTGAAGACGGTGGCAGAATTGCTCAGGAAACGCGGCTGTTCGATCCCGTGAAGGGCGAGACGCGATCGATGCGCTCCAAGGAAGAAGCGCACGACTACCGCTATTTTCCCGATCCCGATTTGCTGCCGCTGGAATTCACGCAAAAGTACGTCGATAGCCTGGCCAAGGGGTTGCCAGAACATCCCGATGAAAAGCGCGCGCGTTTCAGCATGGACTAAAGCTTGTCGCCCTATGACGCCCACGAGCTGGTGGCGGAGAAGCCGTCCGCCGATTATTTCGAAGCGGTTGCAAACGGCCGCGATGGCAAACTCGCCGCCAACTGGGTCAACAATGAATTGTTTGGGCGCTTGAACAAAGAAGCCCTGACAATCGAGCAGAGCCCGGTATCAGCGAAGCAGTTGGGCGGCTTGATCGATCTCATTACGTCGAACGTGATTTCGGGCAAGATCGCTAAAGATTTGTTCGAGATTTTGTGGACCGAAGGCGGCGATCCGGCTGAGATTGTCGACAAACGCGGCATGAAGCAAGTCACCGATACAGGTGCCATTGAAAAAGCCGTCGATGAAATTTTGGCGGCCAACCCAGACAAAGCCGAGCAAGCAAAATTAAAACCCAACATGCTCGGCTGGTTCGTCGGGCAGGTCATGAAAACCTCCGGCGGCAAAGCTAATCCAGCTCAAGTCAGTGACATGCTGAAGGCGAAGTTGGTGATTGAGTAGGGGATTGTAGCTGTCCCTCTCCCAGTGCTCTGCACTCGCACGGGGAGTGGTCTAGGGTGTGTGTCAGCAGTTTGCTCGTACGACCAGAGCACATTAATGGAAAATATTGACTCGGACGACCTGCACTTTCACTCGACCACTGTGGAGCATCCAATTTGGCCGCGTGAACGACGCTCGAATTCTAGAAAATGAACTCCGCAATGACCATCCATTCCCAGAATGCCATCGATTTTTGGAAAAAGTATTGGAGCGATGTCTATGCTATGCCTCGTGCATGGGCGCACAAGGGCGAGAACTTAGTTCACGCATTTCGAATTTTGGCATCTCAAGCCGAGCAAAGATCAATTCATTTCGATGTTCACGATCAAGCGATAATGCTGGCGGGCATGGCTTGTGAGGTGCTCCTGAAATCAATAGTTGTGAACTCTCCGGTGCTCAGGGCTGCAGTCACGAAGAACAGAAAGCAAGCAAATACTGAGGAAAAGGACCAGCAGAAGAAATTCTATAGTCATGACTTGGCCGCGCTAGCAGAGTTGGCGAGTGTCGAGCTTTCCGCGGGACAGAAACACATAGCTGACATTTTAACCGACTTCATCTCCTGGCGTGGTCGGTACGTGTTACCGACAGAGCGCGATGTCGGTGATCTCATTCCTATGCGAGGCTCTAACGGACTAGTTGGATTGAGGCAAAACATGATTTCAATTGCCGACGCTGAGACCCTGTTGGACGTCATTATCGCAGCGGTTCAAGTCAACTTGTATGAAGTGAAGGCAAGCCCAACAAGTGATTGAACCCGTAGGCCGGATTGGCGACCAGTCACAGACATCTGGAAACGGTTTCGCCTTGCCTGCGCACGAAACAAGCATATCGTGTTCGGGGTCAGACCCTGCGGGTCTGACCCCATGCTCATCTGCTGAATGGACGTTCGATGCCGCGTGTTCCTAGAACCGACTTCGAAGGCGCTTGGCACCACGTCATGAATAGAGGCGGTGGACGTCGCGCAATTTTCGAGAACGACAGTGAAAGAGAGAGATTTCTTGGGTGCCTAGCCGGTGCCAAACAGAAATATGGCCTTGAAGTTCACTGCTATTGCCTGATGTCTAATCACTACCATTTGCTTGTTCGAAGCGCTGAGGGCCGTTTGTCTCAAGCCATGAGTTGGCTCTCAAGCCGATTTACCCAGTCACTGAACTTTGAAAAAGGTCGTGACGGCCCAGTATTCCGCGGCCGTTTCACATCGATTTTGGTCAGCTCAAACGATCATTTGGTTGAAGCGAGTAGATACATCCACTTGAACCCCGTCGTGGCTGGATTGGCCGCAATGCCGGACGAATGGAAATGGTCAAGTGCCGCAGCGTACTTGGAACGAACTCGAAAACCTCAATGGCTTGAGGTTGAATTTATTTTAGGAATGTTTCCTGAAAATGCAGGACAGCGCGGCTATCGCGAATACCTAAACGCAGCGACGGAAGCAATGCTGATCAAACGATACGAAGGATTTATGTTTGAGCATGGGGTCAGACCCGCGGGGTCTGACCCCGAACTAGTTGGCCCTGAGATCAAGCCGCACGCGATTGTCAAATAGTAGAGCATGGGTGCAGGGTCTGAGATGGCCGCGCCAACCCAACTTCCACCACATCGCTACTTCACAGCCCCGCAACCCTCAACGGCATGCCGCCCTTGGGCCGTAGCGTGACGCGTGAGACCGGCTCTGGTTTGTGCTTGCCGTCCCACTCGAAGGTTGCGCCGCGAATGAATTCGGCCAGCAGTATTTTTGCTTCGAGCATGGCGAACGAGGCGCCGATGCAAATGCGCGGACCAAAGCCGAAGGGTATGTACTGCGTGCGCGCCATCATTGCTTCGCGTTCGGGCAAGAACCGGTCGGGATCAAAGCGGTCGGGATCATCCCAGAGTGACCGGTGACGATGGAGCGCAAAGATCGGGATAATCACAATGGCGCCTTTTGCAATAATCTC
>JANNFX010000104.1:0-7184 GCA_031380225.1 Hyphomicrobium sp. | reverse complement strand
ATCGTCCGGTAACGGTCTAAGTCTAGACCCACTAGAAATGCCCTGCAAGATTAACTGCGCAAATAAAAACGGCCGCCCTTTTCGGGGCAGCCGTTTGTTATTGAATGCGATCGGCTTGGCTCGGCTTACTCAGCCGCGCGACGGCGGCGGCGGGCTCCGGCGGCGCCTTCGGCATCCGGATTGGCCAAGGCTTTGTCAGCCATGTCCTTGTTGTGCTTGGCGATAAGATCGTCGCGCTTGGCTGCTTCCTTGCGCAGACGGCGCAGCATTCCGCCCGTACCAGCCGGAATGAGACGGCCGACGATGACGTTTTCCTTCAAGCCTTCAAGCATGTCCGACTTGCCCATCACAGCCGCATCGGTGAGGACGCGCGTTGTTTCCTGGAACGAAGCAGCCGAGATGAACGACTTGGTCTGCAGCGACGCCTTGGTGATCCCCTGCAGAACCGGAACTGCCGTTGCAGGACGCTTACCGGCCTTCTCGTACTTGAGGTTGGCTTCCTCGTATTCAATCCGGTCGATCTGCTCGCCCTTGATCATGTCGGTATCGCCAACATCCGTGATCTCAATCTTCTGCAGCATCTGGCGGACAATCACTTCGATGTGCTTGTCGTTGATGGTCACGCCCTGCAGACGATAGACGTCTTGGATTTCGTTGATCAGGTAGTTGGCAAGCTCCTCGACGCCCTTAATGGCAAGGATGTCATGGGGAGCCGGATGGCCGTCATAGATGAAGTCGCCGCGCTCGATGCGGTCGCCATCCTGTACCGCAAGGCTCTTGCCGCGCGGGATCAGATATTCGAACGGCTCGGCCGATTCATCATCAGGCTTGATAAAGACACGCTGCTTATTCTTGTAGTCCTTGCCGAACGACACCATGCCTGAGGCTTCAGCGATAATCGCATGATCCTTCGGACGGCGGGCTTCGAAGAGTTCAGCCACGCGCGGCAGACCGCCCGTGATGTCGCTCTGCTTGGCTGACGCCAGCGGGATACGTGCCAGCACGTCGCCAGCCTTCACGTCTTGTCCCGGATCAACCGACAACACCGCATCCTGGTTCAACAGATAGCGGGCATCACCGCCACGAGCGACCTTGATCGACTTGCCTTTGCTGTCCTTGACGACCAGCGCCGGCTTCAGGTCAGTACCGCGTGGCGTTGCACGCCAATCGATGATGACGCGGTTGGTGGTGCCCTTCATTTCGTCGGTCTGCTCGCGCACCGAGACGCCGTCGATCATGTCTTCGAAATCGACCTTGCCAGTTGCTTCGGTGAGGATGGGACGTGTGAATGGATCCCACTGCGCCAAACGCGTACCGCGCTTAACATCGTCGCCTTCATCAACCAGCAAGCGCGCGCCGTAGGCAATCTTGTGCGCCGACAATTCCTTGCCGGACGCATCGATGATCACTAGCGACATGTTGCGGCCCATCGAGATCAAGCGGCCCTGACTGTCCTTCTCGGCAGAGCGGTTCTTGATCTTCACCTTGCCGTTGAAGTTGCTTTCAATGAACGAGCTGTCGACGACATTTGCGGCACCACCAATGTGGAACGTGCGCATCGTCAACTGCGTGCCCGGTTCGCCGATCGATTGTGCTGCGATGACGCCAACCGCTTCGCCGATATTCACTGGCGTACCGCGTGCGAGGTCACGGCCGTAGCACTTGCCGCAAACACCGCTGATGGTTTCACAGGTCAGCACTGAACGGATGCGCACTTCTTGAACTTCATGCTTCGCAATCAGCTCGGAATGGCGCTCTTCGATCAACTCACCAGATTTGACAAGGATGTCTGAATCTTTGCCCTTCGAACCTGGAATGATGATGTCTTCGGCAGCCGTCCGGCCCAGCGAACGCTGCGACAGCGGCACGATGACGTTACCGGCATCGACCACGGCTTGCAACTTGAGGCCGCCATCAGTTCCGCAATCGACTTCCGAAATGATCGCGTCCTGTGCCACGTCTACAAGGCGGCGTGTCAGGTAGCCCGAGTTCGCCGTCTTCAATGCCGTATCCGCGAGGCCCTTACGGGCACCGTGGGTCGAGTTGAAGTATTCGAGAACCGATAGGCCTTCTTTGAAGTTCGAGAGGATTGGCGTTTCGATGATCTCGCCCGAAGGCTTGGTCATCAATCCGCGCATGCCACCCAACTGCTTCATCTGCGCCGGCGAACCACGCGCACCTGAGTGGCTCATCATGTAGATCGAGTTGATCTGCTTTTCGCGCCCGGTCTTGGGGTCCTTCTTGACCGACGAAATGCGGTCCATCATTTCCTTGGCGATCTGGTCGGTGCACTTCGACCAGGCGTCAACGACTTTGTTGTACTTCTCAAGCTGCGTGATCAAGCCTTCCTGATACTGGCTCTCGAACTCTCGCACCATGTCGTTCGTCGTTTCGACGATCTTATTCTTAGTTTCAGGAATGACGATGTCGTCCTTGCCGAACGAGATGCCGGCCTTGAACGCGTGATGGAAGCCGAGCGCCATGATGCGGTCGCAGAAGATCACCGTCTCCTTTTGTCCGCAATTACGGTAGACGGAATCGATCAGGCCCGAGATCGCCTTCTTGGTCAGCAGCGTGTTGATGGTGGCGAATTTCACGCCGGGCTTGCGCGGCAGTACTTCACCCAAGATCAAACGGCCCGGCGTTGTGTCGTGGATTTCCACGACGTCCTTGCCTTCAGGGTCGATCGCAATATAGCGGGCCTTGATCTTGGCGTGCAGCGACACGGCGCCGGCTTCAAGCGCATGACGCACTTCGCCGACTGAGCCAAACACCATACCCTCGCCCGGTTCCTTGTCGCGCATCAGCGACAAGTAATAGAGGCCGAGGACGATATCCTGCGACGGTACGATGATCGGCTGACCGTTTGCGGGATGCAGAATGTTGTTGGTCGACATCATCAGAACGCGGGCTTCAAGCTGGGCTTCAAGCGACAGCGGCACGTGAACGGCCATCTGGTCGCCGTCGAAGTCGGCGTTGAATGCTGCGCAGACCAGCGGATGCAGCTGGATCGCCTTGCCTTCGATGAGTTGTGGCTCAAACGCCTGAATGCCGAGGCGATGCAGCGTCGGCGCGCGGTTGAGCAGTACGGGATGCTCGCGAATAACCTCGTCAAGCACGTCCCAAACTTCACCCTTCTCCTTTTCAACAAGCTTCTTAGCTTGCTTGACGGTCGCGGCTTGGCCGAGCGCTTGCAGACGGGCGTAGATAAACGGCTTGAACAGCTCAAGCGCCATTTTCTTTGGCAGACCGCATTGATGCAGTTTCAATTCAGGACCGACCACGATCACCGAACGGCCCGAATAGTCGACGCGCTTGCCGAGCAAGTTCTGACGGAACCGGCCCTGCTTACCCTTCAACATATCGGCGAGCGATTTCAGCGGACGCTTGTTGGCGCCCGTGATCACGCGGCCACGGCGGCCGTTGTCGAACAGAGCATCGACCGATTCCTGCAGCATGCGCTTTTCGTTGCGGATGATGATATCCGGCGCGCGCAGCTCCATCAGCCGCTTCAAGCGGTTGTTGCGGTTGATGACGCGGCGGTAGAGATCGTTCAAATCCGAAGTTGCAAAGCGGCCGCCATCGAGCGGCACCAGAGGCCGCAGTTCCGGCGGGATGACCGGCACTTGCGTGAGGATCATCCATTCCGGCTTGTTGCCGCTTTCGATGAAGCTTTCGATGACCTTCAAACGCTTGCCGAGTTTCTTCGGCTTCAGTTCGGTGGTGGCTTCTGAGATTTCCTGGCGCAAGTCATCGCGGATTTTCGGCAAATCCAACCCGCGCATCAGTTCGCGAATAGCTTCAGCACCAATGCCAGCCGTGAAGCTGTCGGGGCCATGCTCTTCGATGGCGGCGTTGAATTGATCTTCGCTGAGCAGCTGGCGTTCCTTGAACGGCGAGATGCCTGGCTCGATAACGATGTAGTTTTCGAAATACAGGACGCGCTCGAGATCCTTGAGCGTCATGTCCATCAACAAGCCGATGCGGCTCGGCAGCGATTTCAAGAACCAGATGTGGGCGACGGGTGCCGCCAATTCGATATGGCCCATGCGCTCGCGGCGCACTTTCGCAAGCGTGACTTCAACGCCGCACTTTTCGCAGATCAGGCCCTTATACTTCATGCGCTTGTATTTGCCGCACAAGCACTCGTAGTCTTTGATCGGCCCGAAGATGCGGGCGCAGAACAAGCCATCACGCTCTGGCTTGAATGTGCGGTAGTTGATCGTCTCCGGCTTTTTGATTTCGCCAAACGACCATGACAGGATGTCATCGGGGCTGGCGATCGAGATCCGGATCTGATCGAACGTCGGCACCGGAGTCGTCGACTTAAAGATATTGGAAATTTCGTTCATTCGCTGTCTCCTGGTTCGGCGGTGGGCTGAGCCGGCCCATCCACCATCACACCGGATTAAAGACGCGGAGGCCGGTGCTGGCCGCCGCCATTCGGATTAGTTGCCGGCCGCTATTCGGCAGCGGCAGGTGGAAGCAATGGCCGTGCGATGAGTTCGGGTGGCGCCTCTTCGCCAGGCGCCTTAGCCTGACTGTCGAGCAACTCGACATTGAGACCCAACGCCCGCATTTCCTTGACAAGCACGTTGAAGCTTTCGGGAACGCCGGCTTCGAATGCATCGTCTCCACGAACGATCGCTTCGTACACCTTAGTACGGCCAGCGACGTCGTCGGATTTGACGGTCAGCATTTCCTGCAGCGTATAAGCGGCACCGTAAGCTTCGAGCGCCCACACTTCCATTTCGCCAAACCGCTGTCCGCCGAATTGAGCCTTGCCGCCGAGCGGCTGCTGGGTCACGAGCGAATACGGCCCAATCGAACGGGCGTGGATCTTGTCGTCGACAAGATGGTGCAGCTTCAGAACGTACTTGTAGCCAACGGTGACGTTACGGTCGAACGGTTCGCCCGTGCGGCCATCATAGAGCCGGACCTGGCCCGACTTGTCAAAGCCGGCCATTTCAAGAAGCTCGTTGATATCGGCTTCCTTGGCACCGTCGAACACCGGCGTTGCGATCGCGACGCCCTTGCGAAGATGCTGCGCCATGGCTGCCAGATCGCCGTCTTTGATGCTCGGCTTGATTTCGTCCACGCCATAGATCTTCGTCATTTGATCGCGCAGCGCCTTGGCCTGTCCACTCTCGTGGAAATGCTGCAACGCTTCATCGATCGCACGGCCGAGACCACGGCACGCCCAACCCATATGGGTTTCCAAGATTTGGCCGACGTTCATGCGCGACGGCACGCCGAGCGGATTGAGCACCACGTCAACGTGCGTCCCATCTTCGAGGAACGGCATGTCCTCGCACGGCACGATCATCGACACGACGCCCTTATTACCGTGGCGTCCGGCCATCTTATCGCCGGGCTGGATCTTGCGCTTCACAGCGACGAAGACCTTGACCATTTTCATCACGCCGGGCGGCAACTCGTCGCCACGCTGGAGCTTATCGACCTTGTCAACGAAGCGGCGTTCGAGGCTCTTCTTGGCCTCTTCGTACTGCTTGTTGATGGCTTCGACTTCGGCTTGTGCCTTGTCGTTCGCGAGGCCGATTTCCCACCACTGGCTGCGCGGGATCTCGGTCAGCGCCGGCACATCGATCTTGGTGCCCTTGCGAGCGCCCTTCGGACCCTTCGCAACTTCTTTGCCCATCAGCGCTTCTTTAAGACGCGCATAGACGTTGCGATCGAGGATCTGCATTTCGTCGTCGCGGTCCTTCGCGAGACGTTCGATTTCTTCGCGCTCGATGGCCATCGCACGCTCGTCTTTGTCGACGCCGTGGCGATTGAAGACGCGCACTTCGACAACCGTGCCGGTGACGCCCGGCGGCAACCGCATTGAGGTATCGCGAACGTCAGAGGCCTTTTCACCGAAGATGGCGCGCAGAAGCTTTTCTTCCGGCGTCATCGGGCTTTCACCCTTCGGCGTAATCTTGCCGACCAGAATGTCACCCGGGTTCACTTCGGCACCGATGTAAACGATGCCAGCTTCGTCGAGGTTCCTCAGTGCTTCTTCCGACACGTTTGGAATATCGCGCGTGATTTCTTCCGGACCAAGCTTGGTGTCGCGAGCCATGACCTCGAACTCTTCGAGATGGATCGACGTGAAGATGTCGTCCGACACGACGCGCTCGGAGAGAAGAATACTATCTTCGAAGTTGTAACCCATCCACGGCATGAACGCGACCAGCACGTTCTTGCCGAGCGCCAGATCACCGAGATCGGTCGAGGGACCGTCAGCGATGATTTCGCCAGCTTCAACCTTGTCACCGACGTTAATCAGCGGACGCTGATTGATGCAGGTGTTCTGGTTTGAACGCTGGACCTTGCGCAGGCGGTAGATGTCAACGCCGGGCTTCGACGGATCGGTTTCTTCGGTGGCGCGGATAACGATACGGGTCGCGTCAACCTGATCGACGACGCCGGTGCGGCGCGCAGAAATCGCAGCACCTGAGTCGCGTGCCACGCGCTCTTCCATGCCGGTGCCGACCAGCGGCGCTTCCGCCCTGATCAACGGCACCGCCTGGCGTTGCATGTTCGAGCCCATCAACGCGCGGTTAGCGTCGTCGTTCTCAAGGAACGGAATGAGCGCTGCCGCAACAGACACCAACTGCTTCGGAGACACGTCGATGTAGTCAACCTTCTCCGACGGCACCAGCATCACGTCGCCCTGATGACGCACGGTCGCCAGATCTTCGGTGAACTTGCCCTTGGCATCGGTTGGGACGTTGGCCTGCGCCACATGGTGGCGCATTTCTTCCATCGCCGACAGATAGGAAACCTCATCGGTCACCTTGCCATTGACGACTTTGCGGTACGGCGCTTCGATGAAGCCATACTTGTTGACGCGCGCGAATGTCGCCAACGAGTTGATGAGACCGATGTTCGGGCCTTCCGGCGTCTCAATCGGGCAGATGCGGCCGTAGTGGGTCGGATGCACGTCGCGGACTTCGAAACCCGCACGCTCACGCGTCAAACCACCCGGGCCGAGTGCCGAGAGTCGGCGCTTGTGGGTAATTTCGGACAGCGGGTTGGTCTGGTCCATGAACTGCGACAGCTGCGATGAGCCGAAGAATTCACGAACTGCAGCGGCAGCCGGCTTGGCGTTGATCAGATCCTGCGGCATCACCGTGTCGATTTCGACCGATGACATGCGTTCCTTGATCGCGCGTTCCATG
>JANNFX010000085.1:0-5492 GCA_031380225.1 Hyphomicrobium sp. | reverse complement strand
GCGCTGCCGGCGGCACCATCCAGCGGTTAAAGCCGCCGGTTGCAATAATCCGCTCACGATCGAGCACGCCGCTCGACACGTCACTGTTGGCTGGATCCGCAGCGGTCATCACAAATCTCCCCCGAACGCGGCCCCTGTGCTAAGCGGCCCGCGCGTATGAGCGCTGTTTGTGCCATGCCGTTTCCGATATAATCATTGGCCTGGCAAGAGTTTCGCCAGTCATTCGCTGTGCTGGAACGCGATCGGGCGCGCTCCACAGCGGCAAATCACTGAAGCGGCGAACCGGTTTTCCTCAGATTGCTTCTCGGATCTCCTCTCGCCTTGTGAGAGGCGGCGGGCGCCGCGCCGCTGCCCCTTGCGTTTCACGGAAGAGCAGCCTAACGGACGTTTGGAGGCCAGCGCCGGTCTCCGTTTTAGGTTGATCCCGTAGCTCAGTTGGATAGAGCACCTGCCTTCTAAGCAGGGGGTCGCAGGTTCAAATCCTGCCGGGATCGCCACTGTTCCGTTTGCACGGAGCGGCTAAGCAATCGATGGTATTATGAACTCGAAGGTTTAGCGCACCGCCAGCCTGCTGGTTGGAACATTCCGTAGCTGCAAGACGTTTGGTGGTCAGAGCTTTGACAATCAAAGCTTCAAAATTTGACGCACAAACATCTTGGAGTATTGAACCATGAAATCCACTTTTCTCGCTGGGTTCAGCGTCGCTGCGCTGACGCTTGCCGGCTTGACCGCCAGCATTGCGCAAGAAACGAAAGCACCAAAAAGCCCTGAATCGTCAACGACCGCGATGCCATCGCCGGCCACGCCTGCTGCCGCCAACGCCGCCGTCAAGGGCGACTATGCGACCATGCAGTCTGCCTCTGATTGGCGCTCGTCGAAGGTTGTCGGCCTCAACGTCTACAACTCAAAAGCTGAAAAGATCGGCGATATCAATGATCTGATCATCGGGCCGAACGGGGACGTTGCGTTTGCCATCGTCGGGGTCGGCGGCTTTCTTGGTATGGGCGAAAAGAACGTCGCAATTCCCTTCTCGTCCGTGAAAATGTCACGCGACAAGGATGGTAAGCCAAGTGCCTCTGTCGACAGCACGAAGGAAGCCTTGCAGGCTGCTCCGACGTTCAAGTTCTACACTTCGAACTCGTAACGCGCGCCGCGAAAAAGGGAGGAGGCATGTCATGCCTCCTCCCAACCGCATTGAATACGTGTGACTGAAGAAACGGCGTAATCCTCAGGCGACTTTGCCCTGTTGTTCTTCGAGCGTGGCGTTGGTGCCAAAAAATAACGCCTGACTGATCGTCGCCTTGACGGTGTCAGGTTGGAATGGTTTGGCGATGAGAAATGTCGGCTCGGGGCGCGTGCCGGTGAGCAGCCGTTCCGGATAAGCCGTAATGAAGATCACTGGAACCTGGAACGACGTCAAGATCTCGTTGACAGCTTCAAGACCTGAGCTGCCGTCAGCCAGCTGGATGTCGGCCAAGATCATACCTGGCCGTGCCTTGCGCACGGCTGCCAAAGCTTCTTTGTGCGTGCGTGCGACGTGGCAAACCGTGTGACCCAATCCTTCGACGAGGTTTTCGAGGTCCATGGCGATGATCGGCTCGTCTTCAATAATCAGAATGCTGGTGGCCATCTGCGCGGCGATTTCTCTGCCGGCCTCGTCGACCAAGGCTGCAACCTCGCTGGTCGAGCATTCCAACACTTCTGCGGTCTCGTCCCGGTTGAAGCCTTCGACCGCGATCAGCAGGAAGGCCTGACGCGGCCGCGGAGTGATGGCGTCAAGCCGCTGGTCGGTGAGGGCCACCGTTGGGCCAGCCACGGTTGGGCCCGGCTCAGCCGCGCTGCTTTCGGTGTTCAGGGGGATGGAATTCCAAACACGCAGGAAGATTCTATAAATCCCGATTTTTGGGTCAACATCGGATGGAAACCTCGCCGGATCGGCAATGATGGCCTCCAGTGCGTGCACGACGTAGGCATCGCCACTGTCTTGATTGCCGCACAGCGACCGGGCAAACCGGCGCAGATACGGCAAGTGCGGGGCTATGTCTGTAGCGAGAGACATTTTAGACCTCCTCCAAATTCAACGCAGCCGGGGTCGATGTGTCCGGTGGTTCCCAGTGTCAGTAACGCATCATTAACAAATGAGTTCCACCGGCACGGAACTTTTTCCATTTTGCAGGGTTTAATTTATTGGATTCTATCGGTACGCATTAACGACAATTTGGGGGCGGGGTGCCTCGTTAACAACCAGAGAGGGTCCAACATGACGTCACGAAAGCCGCCACCGGCAACAGACCCGCTCCCTCCAAACTCTGGAGACAGCGAGACGCCGGGTGTGGCGATGGTTGACCAGGAACAACGCGGAAACATGCAAAATCAATTGGAAAGCGGCCCGAGCGAAGGCGAAGGATTGGATGCGCGGTTGCAGGCGCAGATTGGGCAGAAGCTCAAACTCATGTTTGATGAAGTTGCCAAGGCGCCAGTCCCCGCCAAGTTTCTCAATCTGCTGAGCAAGCTCGACGGCCAAAACTTGAGTAGCCTCGACGGACAGGAGAAGAGCAAGTGAGCTCGGAAACCGTCAAGCAAGCGTTTATTGAGGCGATACCAAATCTGCGGGCGTTCGCGGTTTCCTTGTGTGGAAATTTGGAGCGCGCCGACGATCTGGTGCAAGAAACTATGCTCAAGGCCTTCAAGCATATCGATACCTTTCAAGAAGGTTCGAACTTGAAAGCCTGGCTATTTACAATTTTGCGCAATACCTATTTTTCAGAACGCCGCCGCCTTAAACGCGAAGTGGAAGACGCCGATGGCGTGCATGCAGCGCGCCTGGCCGTGCACCCCCAGCAACATGGCCACATGGACATGCGCGAATTGCAGGACGCTCTCAATCTCCTTCAGGATGATCAGCGTGAAGCCGTGATCCTGGTTTGTGCAGCCGGCCTGTCCTACGAGGAAGCCGCCGCGATTTCCGGCTGCGCGGTTGGTACCATCAAAAGCCGGGTCAATAGAGCTCGTGCTAAGTTGAGCGAAATCATGGGCATCACGTCGGCGGACGAGTTCGGTCCCGACGCCGCAACCGAAGCCATTTTATCTCATAGCGTCGGGCAAGTCCGGCACATTTAGCAAGCGGCACAAAAGGTGCCTTACCTTGACTGCAGCGCCACTCCATTTCAGTGCATCCGCTCAATGGAAAATCCACTGGCTGATTGCGAAAAAATGGCCACGTTGCCGTTTGCACCGTGGCCATTTTTGACATTTCTACGGCTGTTGAAGCCTCGGCATCACCGGCGTATGGCCATCACAGGCGCGGAGTTCGGCCGTTTGCGATGCTGACAACGCCGGAAATCACGAACAGTGCAATCGCGACGTAGAAAATCAGTTTGGCAATTTCGACAGCGCTGCCGGCAATGCCGCCAAAACCAAACACGGCCGCAACCAACGCGACCACAAGAAAAGTAAGAGCCCAATTCAGCATGTTACACACTCCATTTGTGTTCGACCCGGTGCCAATCACTAAAATGGAAACGCGTATTGGCAATATTTGTTCCTCACACGCGGCTGCCCGCTAGCTTGAGCGCTGTTGGCAATGCCCGCAGCACCGCAACGGGCGCTCGATGTGGTGTTAGATCAGCGAATTCAGGTTGGCGTTCGCCGCGTCATGGTCGCTGGGTTCGGGCCGGTCGCCCCGGAAGGTGAGCGACCAGATCAGTCCGCTCGGGCGGTATTCGATTGTAGCCTTCCCGGCAACCGCGCGGGCGACAAGCGATTCCGTCAGCCTGCTGCCAAACCCATGCGTGTCCGGCGGTGTCACGGGCGGACCATTAACTTCAGTCCAGCGCAATTCGATCTCTGCGCCGTCCTGGGTGTGGTGATCCGACCACCCGATGGTAACCCGCCCTTCTGGAACGGACAGGGCGCCGTATTTTGCAGCGTTGGTCCCCAATTCATGGAGCGCCAGGCCGAGCATCTGCGCCTCCGATGCGGAGAATTTTATCGGCGGGCCCGGCGCTATCGTGATACGGCTCGAAATCTCTTCAGAAAAATGTCCGAGCTGTCCGGAGATCAGTTCTTGCAGCAACACCTGATGCCAATTTTCGCGGACCAGAATATCCAGCGTCGCGCCGAGCGAGACGAGGCGGCTCGACAGCACGCCGGCGAAGCGGACGATCTCAGGCGAGCCCTTCTCCTGATTGCGTACGATGGCCTGCACAACACTGATCAGATTTTTTGTGCGATGCACGAGCTCACGATTCATTACGCGCATGCGCAGCGCCTGCTCAGCCCGTTCTTTCGCAAGATCCTGGGCCGACTGGCGGCTTGAGACTTCAAGCTGCAACGCTTCGGCGGCGCGGCGCGCGCGCGACAGCAGAAACAACAGTGCGGCAAATCCGGTGAAGGTGGCAAGCTGGGTAAACAGCAGCAAGCGCTGCGTCTCGGCCTGCTGCAAGTCTATAGCGTTAGCGCGGATCGCATTTTCGGCGCTGTCGATTTCAGCAACCGTCTTGCGCAGCCTATCCATCAGCGACTTGCCGTGATCATTGGACACCGACGCGCGCGCTAGGTCGAAACCCTGCTGGCGCGCAATGTCGATCGCCGATTGAAGCTCCTGCGATTTTTCTGTCCAAAGCGCCTTTAGATCGGCGATGCGTGCAAGTTGCTGGGGGCTTCGGGTCTGCAGCGTTTCTAGCTTGCTCAATGCGGCATCCGCCGACTTTACGCCTTGGTGATAGGGCTCAAGGTAGTTTTCTTTTTGCGTGATGATAAACCCGCGTTGACCAGTTTCGGCGTCGGTCGCACCGATCATGAGATCGCCCAACGTAATGAGAACGGTATGAGTGGCCCTGACGCGCAATCGCGCCTCTTCCAATGTCTTGAACAGCGTCTGCGACAGCATCGCGGTAATCACTGCCCAGCCGATGACCAGCACAAGCGGGAGTGCCGGCCGCTGCCAGGTGCTGAGCGCCGCGTTGGCGTCGTCCGAAGTCTCCAAGGGCTTCATCTCGCGCGAATCCGGGCCTGAACGAATGATCTGCTCGCAATGAACGAGCCGGATACGGGTGCTTGCAAAAGGCTTCCGTTCTGCGTACGCGATGCTGCCGCGAACTCAAACAGCCAATCATCGATATTGTAAACACACTCTTGGATAAAACCCTCGTGCCTGGCCGGCCAGCCGCCGCACGCGGCTGTGCTGTCAACGTGTGCCGCTGGTGCTGGTCAATGCACGCCAGACGGCGCTGACGTCTCGCTCGGCATAGGGCTTTTCGATTATGGGGTGTATCTGAAATTCGGCCGGGATGGCCTCTGTCTTGGCGTATCCGGAGGCAAATGCAAAGGGCACGCCTTTGTCGCGCAAAGCAACTGCGACGTCTAAGCTTGTACCTCTGTCGATGCGAATGTCGACAAGGGCTGCATCGAAAACGTGCGTTGCAACGAGCTGCAACGCCTTATCGACGGAATTGGCGACGAGCACCTCCGCCGCGCCAAGTTCAAGCAGA